>NZ_AQHJ01000028.1:300000-462978 GCF_014925405.1 Pseudoalteromonas ulvae UL12 | reverse complement strand
CATCGCCAGGCTCCTATTAAGAAAAGCCCGACTCATTGAGTCGGGCTTTTTGCTGTCTGCTGTACTAGAAATTGATTATAAATCAGCTCTACATTTTATCTACTGACTTTAAAAATATAGGGTTGCGCTTGTTTGATATTAAACACGGATTATAGAAGTCTTTCTTGCTAGTTTAAGCTTAAGATAGTTTTGATTTGTTTGCTGCTTTGCTTTAGGATCGTAGCACTTTCACTGTTAGATGATTTGTTTGTGTATAGAATTATATTCCTGATTTTCTTATTGTTATCTTCAAAATGCATTCAATCGGCTGAGGTTTCTGATTTATATCAATTCAAAGTCTTAGTGTCTGATAAATCAACGTATTCGCGAGATCAAGCGAGCAAAGCTGCGTTACTTGGCGTATTAACTAAAGTTAGTGGCAGTACCGTCGATTCAGAACTACCAGAAATAAAAGATGCTTTTAATAATATTTCTCAATTTATGCGAAAATACCAATATCAAGACGCAGAATATGGAGAACAATATTTAATTATTCGTTTTGATAATAATAAAGTTGATTCATTACTTAATGAAACAGGTTATCCAATATGGGGAAATCGACGACCATTGGTACTGATATGGCTGGCGTTTGAAGACGCATTCCAGCGTGACTTAGTAACACGTGAAGGCTTTCCACAAATAGAACAAGTGTTATCAGATCAATCACAAAAAAGAGCTTTGCCGATTGTTCTACCATTATTGGATCTTGAAGATCGCGTGAATATTACAGTGAGTGATGTTTGGGCGAATTTTTCTGAGCCAGTCAACTTGGCTTCGAAGCGCTATAATCCGGAACGAATTGTTACCGCAAGGTTATATAAACCCCATCAGCAGACATCTTGGCATTTAGATTGGCGATTTACTCATGATTCTGAATTGGCAATAGAATCAATCATTGGCGATCAACAACAAGTAATATCGCAAATGATTGATGATATATCTTCCGCTTTAGCTGGACGCTATGGGGTCAATAAAAGCCAAGAAAATAATCAACGTGGTGAATTATTTATGCTGTCTAGTGTTGATAGTTACATTGAACTAGAACACGCTAAAAGACGATTATTAACGTTAAATGTCGTGCAAGATATCAAAATAGAATCGATAGCAGACTCAAAAGTCACACTTAAATTAATCCTAAATGGCTCAACACAAGACCTCGTTAATACTCTTAGCCTTGATAAAGGTTTCAAGCGTATTTTTGATCCATTTGCACCCGTTGATGAAAATACGATCGAACATTATCAGTGGTTGGGTCTTCGATAAATGAGCAAGTCTGAACCAATGCAACTTGCTCTGGCTGTTACATTACCTGACGATGAAACATTTGCTAGCTATTTTGGCGGCGAAGACTCATTAGAGGTCAGTCATTTAAAAGATTCATTTAATAATTTGCAGCACGCATTTCAATATACCTATCTTTGTGGATTAGGAGATTCTGGAAAATCTCACTTACTTTATGCAACATGTGTGCACGCACAAGAAAAAGGCTTATCAACAATGCTTTTATCAATGAGAGAAGTATTTGAGTATGGTCCTTTGGTGCTTGATGGCCTTGATTCACTCGATGTACTGTGTATTGATGACTTACATTTAATTGCGGGTAATGATGCATGGGAAAAAGCGGTATTTAATTTATTTAATCGTTTTAATGAACCCGGTAAGTGTTTAGTCGTCACGGCAGATTTGTTACCTGACATGCTCAATATCGAACTTCCTGATTTAGAGTCACGCTTGAAGTGGGGCACAACTTTTCAGATCCGATCGATGAGCGATGATGATAAAGCTGAAGCTTTGGTCAAACGAGCTCATATGCGCGGCCTTGAGCTGACTGATGAGTGTGCGCGATTTTTATTAACGCGTTTAAGTCGAGATATGCGCGCACTTCTTGATGTGTTAGATAAGCTCGATCACGCTTCTATGGTTCAACAGCGAAAACTCACCATCCCCTTTATTAAAGTTACTTTAAACTTATAGTCCTCGCGACTAGCATCTAGTCGCAACTTTCAGTTATCATTAGGGATTGTAACAATCCTTAAAAATCGGCAAATCTACCTCACTAGAGGGATCAGAAATCTAATGAATTTAGAAAATATTGTATCGCAAGCACTCGCAGCGGTTGAAAATGCAAGTGAAATCGCACAACTTGAAGATGTGCGAGTAAATTACCTAGGTAAAAAAGGGCAAATAACTGATTTGCTAAAAACACTAGGTAAAATGGATCCGCAAGAACGTAAAACGGCTGGCCAAGTTATCAACCAAGCAAAACAGTCAGTTCAAGAGCAGATTAATATTAAGCGAGAAACGCTTGTCTCTGAAGCATTAGCTAAAAAATTAGCTGCTGAGACAATTGATGTTACTCTACCTGGCCGTGTATTACCTTCTGGCGGTTTACACCCAGTTACGCGCACAATTGAACGTATTGAAAGCTTTTTTGGTGAACTTGGTTTTGCAGTTAAAGCAGGACCTGAAGTAGAAGATGACTTTCATAACTTTGATGCCCTTAATATTCCAGAGCATCATCCTGCTCGCGCTGATCATGATACATTCTATTTTAATCCAAAATTAGTTTTGCGCACTCAGACAAGTGGCGTTCAAATTCGGACGATGGAAACAGAACAACCACCTTTGCGAATTATATCACCAGGGCGTGTTTATCGTAATGATTATGACCAAACGCATACGCCGATGTTCCATCAAGTTGAAGGTTTGATGGTCGATACCGATGTCAGTTTTACGGAACTAAAAGGAATTTTACACGATTTCTTGCGTAACTTTTTTGAAGAAGACATGGAAATTCGTTTCCGCCCCTCATATTTCCCATTTACTGAGCCTTCAGCTGAAGTGGATGTTATGGGTAAAAATGGCAAATGGCTTGAAGTGTTAGGCTGCGGCATGGTTCACCCTAATGTTCTTAAATCAGTCGGGATTGATCCTGAAAAATACACCGGTTTTGCATTTGGTATGGGCGTTGAACGTCTTACAATGCTTCGTTATGGTGTAAACGATTTGCGTGCATTTTTTGAAAATGATTTGAAATTCCTAAACCAGTTCCGATAAGAGTGAAGATTTAAATGAAATTTAGTGAAAAGTGGTTAAGAGAGTGGGTTAACCCAGCAATTGACACCGAGGCTCTATCGGAACAATTATCAATGGCGGGTTTAGAAGTTGATGGCCTGGATCCGGTTGCAGGTAATTTTTCAGGTGTTGTCGTAGGTGAGGTTGTTGAATGTGGACAACATCCTGATGCTGATAAGTTACGCGTAACTAAAGTAAATGTTGGCGAAGACGAACTCCTTGATATTGTCTGTGGTGCAGCAAATTGTCGTCAAGGTTTAAAAGTCGCTGTTGCAAAAGTAGGTGCAGTGCTACCTGGCGATTTTAAAATTAAAAAAGCTAAGCTTCGTGGCCAACCATCTCACGGGATGTTGTGTGCATTTGAAGAACTAGGCATGAGCGATAATTCAGATGGCATTTTAGAATTACCATTAGATGCACCTGTTGGTCAGGATATTAGAGAGTACTTGGGCTTAGATGACACAATTGTTGACGTTGATCTGACAGCTAATCGCAGTGATTGTTTGGGAATTAAAGGCTTAGCTCGCGAAGTCGGTGTGTTAAATGCTATCGATGTGAATGCATTGAGTATTGCCCCTGTTGCTGCAACGATTAATGACACCATTGAGATTGAATTAGTCAACCCAGAGTCATGTCCACGTTACTTAGGACGTGTGATTAAAGGTATCAATCTAGATGCAGTGACACCGCTGTGGATGGTTGAGAAATTACGTCGTAGTGGTGTCCGCTCTATTGATCCCGTCGTTGATGTGACTAACTACGTATTGTTAGAGCTTGGGCACCCAATGCATGCCTTTGATTTAGCTAAAATCGAGGGTGGAATTAAAGTTCGTAATGCACGTGAAAACGAAGAACTTGTATTACTTGATGGCAATACAGCTAAATTAAAACCGACAACTTTAGTGATTGCTGATGAAACTAAAGCATTAGCCATTGCTGGAATTTTCGGTGGACAAGAGTCTGGGGTAACTGAATCAACCTCGGATATCTTACTTGAAAGTGCATTTTTTAGCCCTCTGGCTATTGCAGGTCAAGCGCGCAGTTATGGCTTGCATACAGATGCTTCACACCGATATGAGCGTGGTGTAGATTACCAACTACAACACGATGCAATGGCTAGAGCAACACAGCTATTACTTGAAATAGTCGGTGGTGAAGCAGGGCCAGTGATTGAAGCACTAAGCGAAAAGCACTTACCTGCAAAGAAAGAAGTATCATTACGTCAATCCCGCTTAGATAAAGTGATTGGTTATTCAATAGCCGCTGAAACAGTCACTGATATTTTAAACCGTCTTGGTTTAGCTGCAGTGTATGAAAACGGTCAATGGACAGCACAAGTACCAAGTTTCCGCTTTGATATCAGCATTGAAGAAGATCTGATTGAAGAAGTCGCTCGCGTATTTGGATACAATAATATTCCAAATGAGGCACCAAAAGCGTCATTGAAAATGACCGACCACAATGAATCATTATTGGGTCTTAAAGCGTTTCGTAATACTTTGGTCACTCGTGGTTATCAAGAAGCGATTACTTATAGTTTTGTTGATCCTAAAACTCAAAACGTTATTCATCCTTCTGCTGATGCACTCATTTTACCGCACCCGATTTCAAGTGAAATGTCAGCGATGCGCGTAAGCTTAATGCCTGGATTATTAAGTTCATTGGTGTACAACCAAAATCGTCAGCAATCTCGCATTCGATTATTTGAGCACGGCCTTAAGTTTATTAAAGATGACTCAGCAGAAAATGGCATTGCTCAACAGGCTGTTTTAGGTGGTGTGATTACAGGCAGTGTGATGGGTGAGCATTGGGCAGAAAAAGCCCGCTCGGTGGACTTTTTTGACTTAAAAGGGGATGTCGAAGCATTACTTGCATTGACGGCTGATTGCTCTTCTTTTGAAATCAAAAGTGAAGTCGTTGAAGGCTTGCATCCTGGTCAATCTGCAGTAATTTATCGTAATAATGAAAAAATTGGCTTTTTCGGTACTTTACATCCTGAAATTCAAGCTAAACTGTCTATTAATAGTCAGACTTTTGTCTTTGAAATCGAAATGTTAGGTTTAGAAAAACGTCAATTACCTTTGGCTAAAGAAGTGTCTAAATTCCCTGCAAACCGCCGTGACATCGCGATTGTAGTGAAAGATGATGTAAAATTAGGCGATATTCTTTCAGTTATAGAAAAAGTTGGCGGAAATCAATTGGTTGACCTAAACTTGTTTGATGTGTATAAGGGCAATGGTATTGAGTCAGATCATAAGAGTTTGGCTATTGCACTAACACTGCAAAATGGTGACCGAACGCTCGAAGAGCAGGACATCAAATTGGTTGTAGATCAAGTAGTGGCCGTTTTGGCTGAAGAGTTTAATGCATCGTTGAGGGACTAGATATGGCGCTTACTAAAGCCGACATAGCTGAACACCTATTTGTTAAATTGGGTATTAATAAAAAAGATGCCAAAGAACTAGTAGAAAGTTTTTTTGAAAACATTCGTGCAGCTCTCGAAAGCGGCGAACAGATCAAGCTTTCTGGCTTTGGTAACTTCGATTTACGTGATAAAAACCAGAGACCGGGACGCAACCCTAAAACAGGTGAAGATATTCCTATCTCTGCACGTCGCGTGGTGACTTTCAGACCAGGCCAAAAACTCAAAACAAGAGTTGAAGTCGGTACGACGAAGTCAAATTAGAAATAAAGGCAGCTTAGGCTGCCTTTATTTTTGTTGATTGCTTAATGCATAGAAATAAGTATTAAAAACCACGAGGTGAGATAAATTCACCATTATTGATTTCATCGTAGGTCTTATCGGCTAAATCTTGTAATGCATCTAAAGATTTTCCTTCTCCTTGCAGAAGATTTTCAAGCGGTGCCAAATCAATTTTTTTAACACCAGACTCTTGCGCTATCAATCCCCAGATATACGCATGTTTATAATTTTTTTGTTTATAAAAAATATTAACCAATGATGTATAAATTTCAGTATTGACTGTTTCTCCAGCCGGATTGAGTTGCAAAGCTAAATAGAGCAAGTCTAACGTTTTTTCTAAATCGAATTTAATAAAATATGTGGCAAGTAGAAACTGCATTTCAGAAGTTTGCATTGCTGCTTGTTGTTCTTGTTGCAGTAGTTTCTCCATCGCTTCTTCTGAGCCATTACGAGACCAATGATAATATAACAACTTTGGATAAGTAGAATTGACCGTTTCGTTCGAAAGGCGCTTGATTTCAGCCAAACTGGTCAAGTAGCCATTAACGCGGGATGTCTTTTTATCTTTTAATTTTATGTGTTCAATACCTGCCGCTCGGTAAATACAGCGCGAATATTGCTCGAAATTATCAAGCAATGTGTATTTATTTTCATCCGTCGGTTGTGCTTTTTCATAATGACGCGCAACAATTACTTGCGAACGTTCAACATTGCAATGGCCGTCAGTATTGAGGTCGCTACACATGCCGGGGGTGTTATCACACACATCTCGGACTGACACTTCGTCACCACAGCCCTGTATCAGTAAAAATGGTGCAATTATGAATGCCACTCGTTTCATTGATTTTCCTTTAGTTTTTTAGCATTTATTAGTCTAGCCCAATGTTCTGAATCCTAACAGTAGAGAAAAAAGCAATATTAAATTAGAATAGGCACGCCCATAGAGGGCTATCCGTTCAAAATTTGTTTATTAGGCAGAAAAAATGACCTTATCTCACGAGCAAGAATATCAAAAAAGTTGGCAGGAACGCCAAGATTACGCAGAAAGTATGCAACCGATTATCGGTAAATTATACCGTAATGCAGGTATTGAAATCGCAATTTATGGCCGACCTTTAGTTAGTGCGAGCACGATTGATGTGATTAAAGCACATAAAACAGTGGCGCAGTTTGAAGAAAGTAAATTACGTTTACGTGAAAGCTTCCCTTTCTTAGAAGCAATTAGCAAAATGGATTTAGCCTCAGCGCGTATCGATTTAGGTAAACTTGCCTATGCATATATTTATAAAAATGCAGGCGAAGGTCGCACTATTGAAGCGTACTTAAATGATGAGTTAGCTGAAATCGTTAATGTGAAAGATGACACTAAACCGCGTGATGTTGTTTTATATGGTTTTGGACGTATTGGTCGTTTATTGGCACGTTTATTAATTGAACGCGGTGGCTCTCACGCCGATTTAAGCTTACGTGCAATCGTGGTACGTGGTGGACGTGATGGTGACTTAGAAAAGCGTGCCAGCTTATTACGTCGTGATTCAATTCATGGTCCATTTAATGGTTCAATTACAGTTGATCATGAGCGCAATGCAATTAAAGCAAATGGCACTTATATTCAAGTTATTTATGCTAACTCTCCGGCAGAAATTGACTACACAGCCTATGGCATTGACGATGCATTAATTGTTGATAATACAGGTATTTGGAGTGATGAAGAAGGCTTAGGGCAGCACTTGCAATCAAAAGGTGCTGCAAAAGTGCTACTGACGGCTCCAGCAAAAGGTGACATCAAAAACATCGTCTATGGTGTGAACAATGATGTGATTTTAAAAGAAGATAAAATTATCTCTGCTGCAAGTTGTACAACCAATGCAATTACACCAGTGCTAAAAGCCATTAATGATAAATATGGTATTTTAAACGGCCATGTTGAGACAGTGCATTCATATACGAATGACCAAAACTTAATTGATAACTACCACAAATCAGAGCGTCGTGGTCGCAGTGCTGCGCTTAATATGGTTATCACGTCAACAGGTGCAGCAAAGGCAGTCGCTAAAGCGCTACCTGAACTTGCGGGTAAATTAACTGGCAACGCAATCCGTGTTCCAACACCGAATGTTTCTATGGCTATTATTAATTTAAATCTTAATAGCAGCACCGAACGTGAAGAGCTCAATGAATTCTTACGTGATACTGCGCTTTATTCAGATTTACGTGATCAAATCGACTACACAGCTTCGACAGAAATAGTATCGACTGACTTAGTCGGCAGTCGTTATGCCGGTGTTGTTGATTCTCAAGCGACCATCGTTGATGGTAATCGTGTTGTACTGTATGTTTGGTACGATAATGAGTTCGGTTATAGCTGTCAGGTTGTTCGTGTTATGCGCGATATGGCTGAAGTAACGCACCCAAGCTTGCCGCGTTAATCGTTGTAACGAATAAAAACCAGCCATGTGCTGGTTTTTTTATTTCTTTTATTCCGGAGCGATTTTACCACCGAAATAAGTGTGGTAGTCTTGGCGCCAATGTGCAAAAAAGGTTAATTAAATGAAAATTTCTAGTCAGTTTGACTCAGGCAATATCGTTGTAAATAGCATTGAAAATCCAAACGATATTCAACTCTCAATCCACAAAGACAACAATTCTGATTTTTTCCAGTGGTTTCACTTTCGTTTAGATTCTCGTCGTGGTCAATTACACAATTTGCATATCGGTGGTTTGGAAGCTTCTGCTTACCCTGATGGATGGGAAAATTACCAAGCCGTTGCATCGTATGATCGCCAAACATGGTTACGTCTGCCGACAACATATGCTAACGGTGTATTAAGTATTGAATGTGAAATGGAATGTGATCAGATTTACATCGCCTATTTTGCACCTTACAGTTATGAACGTCACTTAGACTTAATTTCTTTGGCTCAATGCCATGACATTTGCCAGGTTGAGACATTAGGCCAGACAGTCGATCAACGTGATATGACATTAATTCGTGTTGGAGAGCCAGCCGAAGGTAAAAAGAAAATTTGGATTACCGCTCGTCAGCACCCAGGTGAAACAATGGCTGAATGGTTTGTGGAAGGTGTACTTCATAAGCTACTTGACGATGAAGATGCGCATGCTGCTGCGTTGCTAAATAAAGCTGTGTTTTACATTGTTCCTAACATGAACCCTGATGGCAGTGCACGTGGGCACCTTCGCACAAATGCGGTAGGTCGCAACCTAAACCGCGAATGGCAATCACCGTGTCAAACAAATAGCCCAGAAGTGTTTTATGTTCGAGAGAAAATGCTCGAAGTGGGACTTGATATGTTCTTAGATATCCATGGTGACGAAGCGATTCCATATAACTTTGTTGCAGGTTGTGAAGGTGTACCAAGTTACGATGCTCGTCATCAAGCACTTGAAGAAGCATTTAAAGCGGCTATGCATGCTGCAACGCCAGAGTTTCAAGATGTACATGGTTATGATAAAGATGAACCGGGTCAAGCTAATTTGACAGTCGGCGCTGCATGGGTTGGTGAGCAGTTTAAGACATTATCCTATACCGTTGAAATGCCATTTAAAGATAATATCGGCTTACCTGATCCAGATTATGGATGGTCAGACCGTCGTTCATATTCATTTGGTCAAGATACCTTAGTCGCGGTTTTAAATGTGGTCGATAAGCTTTAATAAAGCAGATAAAAATAATAACAAGAGGAACAACACGTGCAAGAGTTTGGTAATTTATTAGACAGCCTAGATGGCATGTTAGGGGGAGCTGCTTGGTTCCCATATGTTTTGTTAGGGGTCGGTTTATTTTTTACGATCTACCTTAAGTTCCCTCAGGTGCGTTACTTCAGACATGCTCTTCAAATTGTCAGTGGTAAGCATGAGAAGAAATCAGCTGAAGGGGATACAACGCATTTCCAAGCTCTTGCTACCGCGTTATCGGGTACTGTGGGTACCGGTAACATTGGTGGTGTTGCGCTGGCAATTTCAATCGGTGGTCCAGCGGCATTATTTTGGATGTGGATGACAGCATTTTTTGGTATGACGACCAAATTTGTTGAAGTGA
Source organism: Pseudoalteromonas ulvae UL12 (assembly GCF_014925405.1). Classification (NCBI taxonomy): domain Bacteria; kingdom Pseudomonadati; phylum Pseudomonadota; class Gammaproteobacteria; order Alteromonadales; family Pseudoalteromonadaceae; genus Pseudoalteromonas; species Pseudoalteromonas ulvae. The sequence goes on along the minus strand of NZ_AQHJ01000028.1, from coordinate 453,100 downwards.
CCTTGTCACATAAATACCGTGAAAAAACAGAAGACGGCACCATGGCCGGTGGTCCGATGTACTACATGGACAAACGACTGAATATGAAATGGCTTGCGGTATTATTTGCTATCGCAACTGTGATCAGTTCATTTGGAACAGGTAGCTTGCCGCAAATTAACAATATAGCTCAAGGCATGGAGGCAACGTTTGGGTTCGCACCAATAGCGACAGGTGCGGTGTTATCTGTACTGCTTGCTTTGGTCATTTTAGGTGGTATTAAACGGATTGCGGCGATCACTTCTCGCGTCGTGCCATTAATGGCTGCTGTGTATATCATCGGTGCGCTTGCGGTTATTTTTTATAATATCGAAAATATCGGCCCTTCTTTTGCGGCTGTATTCAGTAATGCATTTACTGGTTCATCTGCAGCGGGCGGTTTCTTAGGCGCGTCGTTTGCTTATGCGTTTAACCGTGGTGTAAACCGTGGTTTATTCTCAAATGAAGCTGGTCAAGGTTCTGCACCTATCGCGCATGCTTCAGCGAAGGCGGATGAGCCAGTGTCTGAAGGTATGGTGTCTATTTTAGAGCCATTCATTGACACTATCATTATTTGTACCTTAACTGGCTTAGTGATTTTATCGTCAGGTGCATGGAACGAAAAATTTGAAACCAGTTTTGAACGTTCGAGTATGACCTTCCTAAAAGGTAATTACACTGAGTCAGACGATGCCGATCGTAAGGTCTTATTTGATTACCTAAATGATGAAGCCAATAACGTAGAACTCTACAATGGCCAAATCAATGTCATTGAGGGTAAAGCGGTCAACCAAGATTTTACTGTTCTTCATTCGCGCTCAATTGGTGAAGATATTCGGTTTGGTTTAACTGAACGCCATGTTTACACAGGTACAATTGACATTGTTGATGGTGTTATTGACGACACTGCAATCTTAGTCAAAGGCAAATCATTGGTTCACTCAGCTGAACTGACAACAATAGCATTTACACGCGGTTTCTTTGGGGAAAACGGTAAATACATTGTTTCGATTGGTTTATTATTGTTTGCTTTTTCAACTGCAATTGCTTGGTCTTATTATGGTGACCGTGCCATGACTTATTTATTAGGTAGTCGCTCAGTCATGCCATATCGCGTTTTTTACGTTGCAGGGTTCTTTTGGGCTTCGTTTGCTGATACTACACTTGTTTGGAAATTAGCAGCAGTGGCTATTGTTGTTATGACCTTACCAAACTTACTGGGTATTATGATCCTCCATAAAGAAATGAAGCAGTCTGTGGATGATTATTGGGTGAAGTTTAAAAAAGACAAGGACGATGAAAAAGAGTAGAATATGCGGCGTCCAATAGGGCGCCTTTTTTATTCTTGTCCCTTGACGGTGTCGTTAAGTAGTATGTAGGAGCGAGTATGGCACGAATCGATTGCCCCAACTGTAAAAAGCCGGCATCCAGTAAACACAAACAATGTCCACATTGTCAGTTCGCTTTGCAAGGTTTGACCGAGCAAAGTCGCCAAGTGATAGCAACACAGCATTATTACGAACAAAAGCAAAAGCTGATGAATCATTCATTTTTAGCGTTGATTTTATTTCTTTCGGGCTTTTTATATCTGTATTCTCGTACACCTGAACCCCAATCAACCGAAATGATGATCTGCCAAGGGGCGATTGCCGTAGGGTTTTTATGGTACTTAATTAATCGTATTCGCATCGTTTTTTTGAAAAAGAAATAATACCTATGAATATTGAACAACTCGTAAACAACATTACCCCAGAGTTATATGAGCGTTTGCAATATGGCGCAGCAACAGGTAAGTGGCCAGATGGAACACCACTGATGCCTGAGCAAAGAGATCAAGCTATTCAAGCCGTCATGTTGTATCAAGCAAAAATTGAAAAGTCTGAACAGCAATTTACTGTTGGTGCAGATGGTCACATCGTACAAAAGTCAAAACAAGAATTGAAACGCCAATTTGCCTCTAGCAACGACATAGCAAGGTTTAACCAAAATGATATTTAAGACCCTTTTCACGCCTAAATGGAAACACCCAAAGCTAGCGATTCGTTTAGGTGCTTTAGAAAAGCTCGATTGTAAGCAAAGTAAAGATCACGACATTTTAAATCAGTTAGCCTTTAGTGATGAAGCGGTTGAAGTGCGCAAAAAAGCCCTTACTAAGCTCAATAATATGACTTCGTGGTGGCAAGCGTTTAAGCAAGAGCAAGAGCAATCCATAAAAGAGTTAGCAGAAAAACAAATAATGTCAGCGGTATTGAATGCAGATCAATCATTGCCAGCAGAGCACCGAATTGATTATATCGACCGTTGTAATAAAAATACGGTTCTCGAAAAGCTTGCATTAAATGACCAAGATGACCTACTGCGCTTGAAATTACTTAAACGTCTGGCAAAGCCCAGCTTAATTGAAACCGCTTTTCAACAGGCGAACGAGCAATTTCAAGTAAAGTTATTAGATTTAATTGAACAATATCAATTAATAAAAAGTGTAAAAAATAAAGCGAAACCGGCTGCTCTTAAATTGATAGAAGAAAAAGTAGCTGAGGCAAAACTAGCTAAAGAAATGCCGGTGAAAATCACCAAAGAGGTGACATTAATTTTAGCTAAGTTGAATGCACTGCGTGACAAAAATGACTATCTACAAGTCAAAGATGAAGCTATTGCATTATATGAGCAATGGAACCAATTAGAATTAGTCTGGCTTGATAATGAATCAAAAGAGCAATTCAAAAACAAATTCAGAACACTTGAACAAAAATTAGAAAAGAAAATTACCACGCTTGGCGAAGCTTATCACTTAGCTGAACAAAAGGCTGCAGAGCTGCGTGAAATTGCCGCGCAGCAACAGGTATTAGCACAGGCGCTGAGCCAGTTTGAAGATAAAATGAGTACCGTGTTAGATGATCTTTTATCACACAATGTCTCAGCGCTTAACGATATGGCCCGCCATACAGAAGCGTTACTAAAAATGACACCACAAGTGGATGCACAGAGTCAGACTCGCTTTGAGCAGTTAGCAGCAATATTAGCTGAGTTACCAGAAACCATGGCGACGCTTGAGGCTTTCAACCAACAATTGGCCAAATTCAGTACTGTTGAGATACCCAATGATGTGGCGCAGTATGACGACGCGACACTGGCATATCAAAGTTGGCATAAGCAAAGTAAAGTATTGTTAAAGCAATTACCTCGCACGTTTAACGCTTCAGCCAAAAAGCAGCTAAAAATGTTAGAGCAACAATGGCACACGGCTATTGAACCGTTAAAAGGCCCCCTTGAGCAGAGCAAAAATCAGTGTCATAAAAAGCTTAAAGATTTGCGCCGGTTAATTAACCAAGGCCGTTTCAACGTTGCCTTTGGTGTATTTAAAGGCATGCATGAGATTTACCAAACATTGACGCCTAACTACCAGCAGCAACTTGAAAAAGATTATCAACATGTTGCTGATGAGCTCAGTAAAGCAAAAGATTGGCAAGAGTACGTAGGGGCACCAAAACGTGAAGCCCTGATTGAAGAACTTAAATTATTGGTCCAAACAGCTTGCCATGATCCAAAAGTACGCGCAGAAGAAGTAAAAACCTTTCGCCGTCAATGGAATGATTTAGGCAAAATTGTCTCGGATCAAGATAAGCAAAATGCAGAAATTTTCAATCAGTTGGTCGAATCGGCGTTTACACCCTGTAGAGAATTTTTTGCTGAGCAAGAAAAAGAACGCTCGGTTAACTTTGCAGCTCGTCAAGCTATTATTGACAAATTACAGGCGTTAACTGTTGAAATCGAACAACCTGAATTTGATATCAAACACGTAGAGTCACAATTTAATAAATTACTTAAACAGTGGCGAACAGCGGGTAGCGTCGATGCAAAAGCTTACAAAAACTTATTAGATGCCTATAAGAGTGCAGAGAGACCTATTTCGACTGCGATCAGAACCATGCACCGCAGTAATGCAGAACTCAAAGCGCAGGTTGTTTCACAGGCTAAACTATTAAGTGAAAGTGAAGATGTGTTTGCTGCTTGTCAGGAAATAAAATCTTTGCAACAAAAGTGGAAAACCTTAGGTTTTGCAGGTAATAAACAAGAGCCTGAACTTTGGCAAAAATTTCGTCAATATAACGATGCTTTATTTGCCAGACGTGATGAATCAAAAGCACAGCACGATCAACAAGTGGCTAAGCAGAGCGCTGAACTTGAACGTGAATTAGAAACGCTGATAAATGTGTTCGAAAGCAAGGTGAATGATAAAGGGTCGCTCCTCGAGCTAACCGATACACTCAACCTGTTACAGCAGCGTATTGATACTCAGGATAAACCGCTGCAAGGCAAAGTGAAGCAACTTTTAGCCGCCGTTAATCAAGCCATATCGACAATTGATGAGCAACAATTGAACGCTAATTATGATCAGTTGTTTGCTGCGCTTGAACACGGTACTGCAATACCGCAGCATTGGCAAACATCACAGCCATCAAGCCTTACCCGTGAACAGGTGTTTGTCAGAATGGAAATTTTATCGCAAGTTGCAGAACCAAAAGGGGATCCTGCAATTCGAATGACAGAGCAAGTTGCCTTGTTAGCTGAAAAAATGTCTGGCGAGGACACTCAGCTAGATGCGTTGCTAGTCTTATGGGTTAATTGTGGACCATTGACTGATGACGATAAACATCAACTTGCTTTCATTAAGCCGTTATATATTCAATAAAGCAGCTGACTTTATTCAATAAAAAACCTGCCATTTTTGGCAGGTTTTTTATTATGAGTTCATCAATTGGCGATGTTATTTCTTATAAGAAGACACTAAGTTATCTAAACGATCATTGGCTTTACTGGCGTCAGCTTGCGCTGAATCAATAGACGACTTAAGCATTTTAATATCACTGTTATTTTGCGATGCCATCGAATTGGCAGAAGCAACATCAGATGATAAGCCATCAACTTTCATGGTTAATGAGTCAACTTTAGCATTTAACGATTTAACTTGTTCTTCCAAACCACTCGTATTACTACAACCGCTTAATGAAACCAATACACCCAGAGCAACAAATGGAGCTACTTTTTTAAACATTTTCTTATCCTTGAGTAAATTAACTAGCAATACAAGTATTACAGTCAATACCGAAAATGCCACTCAAGATTGAATAACTCGATTACTTTTTAACGTAATGTTAAAGCAGCCGTAGGAAAGTCAATCCCAGACCACCGATGGCGCATAAAGTGGCGAATATTCTGATGATCGTCTCCATCAGGTGTATTGAGCACATCTTGATAATACTGAGCGAATAAAGCCAGAGTTTGCTGCTCGCTGAGTTTATGTAATAACCCAAACGAAAATATTTTACACGAACCATTATTTGTACCAGCTGGATTGTCGAGTCCTGCATTCTGAAAAGCTGTGGGCGTAAATTGATAATAAGTATCAATGATGCTAATAGAGAGGGAAAACGTTATTTCTTCGGGAGTATTTCTAAGGGTATATAAAAAATCATCCAAGCTCATAAAAGCTCCAAAAAAAGGCGCAAAAAGCGCCTGAATCATTATTTTTAATCTGTTCGTTTACAGCTGAGCAGAGTTGTATTGGTACAAAGTGAAATTATTGTGTAATTTCTGCGTTATGGTAAACCTCTTGAACATCATCACAATCTTCAAGCATCGCCAAGAAACGTTCAAATACTTCTACATCGTCGCCAGAAATAGGTGTGGTGTTTTGCGGCACAAACGCGATTTCTTCGACATCGAGTTTGACTCCATCTAGGCTGTCTAATACGGTTTTTGCTTTAAAAAACTCGGTATGTGGGGTAAATACCGTAATTTTACCGCCTTCATTCTCGACATCTGAGACATCAATGTCTTCCATTAATAGTGCTTCAAGTACGGCTTCATCATCGTCACCATCAAATGCAAAGATAGCTAAATGATCAAACAAATGCGCCACAGAGCCTTGGGCACCAATTTTTGAATTGGCTTTGGTAAAACAAACCCGCACATCTGAAAAAGTGCGATTGTTATTGTCGGTTAAACAATCAACAATAATCATACATCCACCTGGGCCAAATCCTTCATAGCGAGCAGTGCTATAGTCTTCGCCACCTGAGCCTTGCGCTTTTTCAATTGCACGTTCGATAACGTGTGCAGGCACTTGATCCTTTTTCGCTCGTTCTATAAGGCGGCGCAAGGAAAGGTTACCATCCGGATCAATACCACCATTTTTTGCACATACGTAAATTTCTTTACCGTATTTCGAATAAACTTTTGTTTTTGCTCCGGCTGTTTTTGCCATTGAGTCTTTTTTATTCTGATACGCTCTGCCCATCTTTAATTCGCCTTGCTGATTTTCTATTAAAATTTTCTCGTCAAATGTTAACGTTAAATGAGTTTTTTTGATATCAAAACAATCGTTAACTGCTATTTTCTTGTAACAATCCTGAGGATTAATAGCCGAATTTGGCTCGTTCACTGCGACAGTCTGCTTCACCTAATTCAAATTCACGGCAAATCAACGGACGTACTTCGTAGATAGAGCAGCGCATCGTATTACGATCTAACGCTGCACACCAACCATCGGCTAAACGTAACATGGTCGATATTTCATGTGGATTTTTTTTAATGTACTGGCTTGGAACCCCTGTATCGGTAATTAACAACACTTCTAATCGACAACAACAGGCTTCACATGTGCTGCAGGAGAGGGAAGCAGGGGGCACTTGACTGATTGGGATCACAGCAATTCTCGTTGTAAAAAAGTAAGTGTAACGTATTCACAAATAAAATACTCGATACGAATTACTTCGTTAGGTCAGATATAATTTTTTGAGCTTTTATTAAATAGTGACTAGTATCAAATAGTAATAAAACCATTGATTTATAAACATTAACGCAGCAATGTTGCGAAAAATTTAAGAGTGGAAACATGGAAGTCTTTAAAGTGGTTAAGAATCGTCTGTTATTCTCGATTAAGTCGACGGTTGTTAGTATTTTTATTTTCTCAGTATTACTGACTGCAACTGTTGCTATCTCATTGCAATATTATTTTAATGCTAAAATGGCAGAGGAATATACATCGCGGATTTTCAAAATGGCCACAGAGAACACCGCATCTGATCTCACTAAACTCAACCAACAAGTCGAAAATACTCTAGAGATATTGTCACAAAATCCAGATATCAAAAGTCAGTTAATCGAAGAGCACAATAGAAAGGATATTTTTAAAATATTGGAGTTAAGTCAACACTTTTACGCTATTTACATTGGGTTAGACAATGGTGAGTTTTATGAAGTGATCAATTTAGACGCCAGTCCTTTAGTGCGCTCGCAAATAAAAGCCAAAGCAAATGACCGCTGGGCGGTGATTGAAATAAAAATGGTCGATGGGGAAAAGAAAAAAATAACGCACTTTTACACCAAGGATCATGCCTTACGTCATACCATTAGCCAGCCGACAGACTATGATCCAGTTGAACGAATGTGGTTCTCGCGCGCAGAGGAAGACACAATATATAAAAGCTCTCCATATTTATTTCAGCACTTACAGGCACCAGGCCAAACTTACTCGCTTAAACTTGCGGGTGAAAATAGCGTTATCGCCATTGATATAGCGTTGTCTTCGGTCTCTGAATATTTACTTAATCTTGATAATAAAGGACAACAAGAGTTTAACGTTGAGATGTTTTTATTCGAAAAAGAAGGTCAGTTAATTGCTTCTAATACTGAGCAACGTTTATCGACAATTACCATTCCAGCATCAAAACCATTACCACTGACTGCCAAACAGCAAGCGCTGATTAACAGCATGGGGAAAATATCGGTATCAAATGAGTCAGATTGGGCCCCGTTAGACTTTGCAATTTCGGGGCGACCTGCAGGTTATAGTGTTGATGTTCTTAATCTGATCAGCGACATGACCGGACTTGAGCTTAGTTATATCAACGGATTTAGTTGGGCTGAGCTCGTCAACTTATTTAAAGAAGAAAAACTGCAGCTACTGAACGCATCTTATGATAATCAACCTAACCGCGCTTTGGGCATATTGAGTCAATCTTTTTTGCAGACGCCTTTTGCGATCATCACTCAGCCAGGTGAAGCGGATATCACGCGTTTAAGTCAACTGTATGGGAAAACCCTCGCGATTTCAGCTGATTGGTCAATCATTGAGGAAATCAAAGCCTTTCATCCACAAATAAAGGTTGTTGAAGTGCCAAGCACACTTGAGGTGCTAAAAAGTATTCAACAAGGGCGATATTATGCAGGCATTGATAATCGTTTTGTTTTGCAATATACCGCTAAGCAGTTTTTCATTGATAAGGTGCAATATCACTTTGATTTGGCACAAAATAAGCCGCCATTATTAGCCGATTTACATTTTTTACTGCCTAAGGCTGAGACAGGTTTGCTCGAAATAATCAACCTGGCAATTGATAACATCAGTGATGAGCAAAAAGAGGCACTGAAACAAAAGTGGCTATTTAACGAACAGCAATTGAATGAGCTTAAACATGTTGGGGTGGTTCCTTACAAAGAAGTGCTAAGTCTGACAAGTAATCCGCAAAATTTTAACCATTTACTGCAAAAAGAAATTAATAAACAAAACATGTATCTGTTTATAAGTCAGCTAAATGGTCATGATGAATATTTAGCGTTGTTAATTCCTAAAAGTAAATTATTACAAAATGCATTAAAAAAACTCAGAATCGCCATTATGGTCACTGCAGGGTTGTTATTGATTTTACTTCCGTTATGTTGGCTGTTCGCCAAGCCGATAGTCGAGCCCATCAAGCGTTTAGCAGAACACGCTGAGCGAATAAAAGAGCGGCAATATGATCACATTGAATTTCACGACTCCAATATTATTGAGATACAAGAGCTTACAGATTCAATGGCAGGCATGACAGCATCGATTAAAACCTATCAGCAAAATCAAACGGACTTAATGGACTCGTTTATTGAATTAATAGGTCAAGCAATTGATGATAAGTCACCATACACTGCTGGTCATTGTGAACGTGTCCCTGAGCTTGGCATGATGCTCGCTGAAGTTGCTTCGAATTCAGATGCAACGCCGTTCAAACAATTTAAATTTAATAACGATGATGAGATACGAGAATTTAAAATTGCGGCGTGGTTGCATGACTGCGGGAAAATCACCACACCTGAACATATTGTTGATAAAGGAACTAAATTAGAAGCAATTTATAATCGGATCCACGAAATTCGCATGCGCTTTGAAGTGTTGTGGCGTGATGAAGAGATCGACTATTGGCAAAAAGTGCAGGCGCAACCAGAACAGCAAGACGACTGGCTAGCACAAAAGGACTTACACCAACAACAGTTACGCGATGACTTTGCGTTTATTGCTAATGCCAATATTGGCGGTGAATTTATGTCAGAAAAACATATTGAACGCTTACATCAATTATCAACGAAAACTTGGCAACGCTTTTTTGATGACACACTCGGTTTATCGCCTGTTGAAGAGCTGCGCACCAATAAAGCTGAGCAGCCATTGCCAGTCACTGAGCAATTATTAGCCAATAAACCTGAGCATATTATTGCCCATGATCACTCCATTGAATATGACAAAAAACTTGGCATCAATATGACTATTCCTGAATTTAGAGCAAACCTTGGAGAGTTACATAACTTAGTGATTGCTCGAGGCACACTGACTGCGGAAGATCGTTTTAAGGTCAACGAACATATCATCAGTACCATTAGAATGTTAGATAAAATGCCATTCCCGCAAGAGCTGGCAAACGTGCCACGTTATGCATCCACTCATCATGAGACATTAATTGGCACTGGCTATCCACGTAAGCTCACAGCAGAGCAGTTATCTATCCCTGAAAGAGTGTTAGTGTTAGCCGATATTTTTGAAGCCTTGACGGCAGCTGACCGCCCTTACAAAAAGGCTAAACCGTTAAGTGTCGCTATCGATATTTTATATAAAATGGCCCAAGACCAACATGTCGATATGGACATCTTTAAATTGTTCTTGTCGTCAGGCATTTATCAAGACTATGCAAAGCGTTATCTTTCTCCTGCCCAAATAGACGCAGTCGATATCGAGTTTTACTTAAATAAACGCTCACAATCAGGGGGGGAAGCTGCTTAAAGTGACGAGAGTCACTGATACACTCAGTGTCGATTGGGACGAGCTGCCAATTAATTAGGACTGAACTTGCGGCCAAAATAACGAATAAAATGATGTAGCTGACAGACGAAGTCGTAAAGTTGCCTCATTGTTAGAGGCACAATTATGGTCGAGTTTTCGCCGTGTTGTGGGTAGTATGGAAGTCATGAATAAGAAATACGTGCAGTTGCCACTGCTTACAACATAACAATAAAAAGGGCAAAGTGATGTATCAATATATCCAAGTACCCCCTCAGTGCGCAGAGAAAATATCAGTTGATGCTAATGGACAACTGATAGTACCTAATCAGCCAATTGTCACCTTTATTCAGGGAGATGGAGTCGGGGAGCAAGTCACGCCTTTAATGTGCCAATTAGTCGATTTGGCTGTTGACTTGAGTTATGCAGGTCAGAAAAAAATCCACTGGATGGAAATCTTTAATGGTGAGAAAGCAGCGCAACTGTACGATGGTGATTGGTTTCCACAAGAAACGCTCGCCGCTATTTCTGAATATTTAGTGGTGATGAAAGGACCACTTACCACGGCAATGGGAGCGGGGTTTCGCTCTTTAAATGTCGCATTACGTCATGAGATGGACTTATTTGTGCAATGTCGGCCTATTTGTTATTTACCTCCACTAGATAGCCCAGTTAAAGCACCCGAGAAAATAGACATGGTGGTGTTTCGTGATAACAGTGAAGACGTGTATTCAGGCATTGAATTTAAGGCTGACTCGATTCAAGCGCAACATTTGCTGGATTATTTGCAGCAAGAATTAGGTGTTAACCGTTTTCGTTTTACCGAGCATTGTGGCGTAGGCATTAAGCATATTTCAAAACAAGCCAGTCAACGGGTGGCTAAAGCAGCCATTCAGTATGCATTAACACATAAACGACGCAGTGTTACTTTGGTCCATAAAGGCGATGTGATGAAATTCACCGAAGGCGCCTTTGTGAAGTGGGCCTTGGAGCTGGCAAGGGATGAATTTAATGCCACTATGGACGAACACGCCATGCAAATGGTTATTACCTGTCCTGAGAGCGAGCATCAAATCGTGATCAATACTGAGCTGATGGATGTGATGTTGCAAAATAGTTTACTCGCGCCGGAGCAATACGATGTTATCGCGGTTGCAAATCATCATGGTGATTTACTTGTCGACTCGTTATGCGCCCAAATCGGCCAAGTATCCATGTCGCCAGCGGCCCATTTTGGCGAACAACTCGCTTTATTTGAACCAACACATGGCACGTGTGATTTATTAGTCGGCCAAGATTCAATGAATCCTATTTCGAGTTTTTTATCTGGTGCGATGATGCTGTCCCATTTGGGTTGGGAGCTAGCCGCGAAAAATATTATTCAAGCGATCTCGGACACTTTGCACAGCAATGTGGTGACAGAAAATGTGTCTTTGAACGCCCGCGATGCTGAAATAGTCGGGTGTCATGCGTTTACTCAACATGTGATGCAGGCACTGAGAAAAAATATTAAAGCGCGCGATTGAATGTGAATCGCGCGTAAGCCATTAAGCTCGTAGTAATTGAGGTGATGGCGGCGTTTTTAATTCCACAACCGTATAGCTAGAATCGACTAAGTGTGAAAACTCTTGTTGCAAAGTCACAGACAGTTGATGACAAAAATCCTGTTGCTCTTGTGGCATTTCGAGGGTTAAATCTAGACTCAGATCCGTTGTTATCGCCGCTAATTGTGCGACAGCCAATTGCAGAACAATCAGGGGTAATGGGCAGCGGTGCTGGTCAAGAGTATGCGCACATGTTGCCGCAAACTCCTTGATTGTGAGCGTTTGTTGAGATTGTGCCCATGAGTGATAGTCAACAGTGTGTATTTGTTGATGTTGTTGCATTTGTTTTGCTAACAGGCGCTGTTTAGGTGAAAAACGCACGTTGATTTCTTCAAGTACACAATAAAAGTCAGTTTTATCAATGTGAGCGCGGGCAAGTAAGTCTTCAAGTAACTCTACTAATGGGCGTTTAAAGTAAAACGCTGAAATATGCATAAATCCTTGTTGATCTTGGTTATGTGTTGTCATAGTTGTTTCCCCATTCGCATTAAAAGTAGTTAACGGCTTACCCGTTTGGCTCTGACTTAACACTATGTGTGAAATGACTATTTTTGAAATTTAACTTTTCAATAACTGCTATTGATAATATCAATACTCCTTAGCGATCATTTATTTTTTTAGAAAATTCAAGCAACTGTCTTCTTAACCATTGATGAGGTTTACTGTGGTGAAGCAAAGGGCTCCATATCATTTTTATCTCGATGGGCACTATTTGAAAAGGCACCGCAGACATAGTTAATGCATGCTGTTGGCATAAATGCATTGCAAGGCGACGGGGCACAGTAGCAAGGAGCTCACTGCATTGAGTCAAACTTTGCGCTGCGGTCAAATGACGAGAGTAAATTCTGATTTTGCGAGTGTGATCCAATTGCCAAAGCGCTTCATCTACCCAACCTAAATGCTGGTGGCCGGATTTATTCGCTGTGGTTGTTTCTGATTGCCAACCGGGTCGGTTAAGCCAAATATGTTCTGACGCTAAGTAACATTGCAGTGTGTTATTGTTAACTATTGGGTGCTCTGGATGGCTCAAGCAACAAAAGTTGTCGCGCCAAACACTGGCTTGATGAAATGACTTAGGTAAGACAGAAAAACGGTTAATGGCTAAATCAATGTTGCCTTGTTCCATATCGGCGAGATTGATGTCTCCTGGGGTTAAAATATCAAAATGTAAATGTGGGCAGCGCGTCATAATCGAATGAATAAATGGCCAAATTAAGGTGGTTTCGAGGTAATCGTTGCTGACTATCCGAAAAGTATGCTTACTTGTGGTTGGGTTAAACTCACCATCGGGCTGAGTGATGGTTTCGGCCAGCACTAATAATCGAGTTATTTCGGGTTTTAATTGGGTGGCTTTTTCTGTGGGCGTCATGCCATCAGCGGTTCTGACGAGTAACGGATCGTCAAATAAATCCCGTAAACGCTTCAAGGCATTGCTCATGGCCGGTTGTGTGAGGGCTAATTTATTGGCAGCTTTTGAAACGTTGCGCTCTTCGAGTAGTACGTTTAGATAGACTAATAAATTCAAATCGACGTTACGAATATTCATTAAATCAATGCTACCTATTTCATTTATAAATTAATTCTATTTAAGCGGGCCTGCTAAGGTGTGTAAATAAGTTTATAACTATAACCACTATAGTTTGTGGTGATAGCTGAGGATGTTATGACTCAATTACAGATCACATCGCTCGAACAAGGTGTATCAGCCAAGGTGGCTCGTTCTATTCTGGCGAGTTTTGAAGCCATGTTTGCTGAATTTCTCAATATTACCTTAGGCGCTCAAGCGCGTTTTGAACAAGCGCAGTGGCAAGGTGTGCAACAAGCAATGCGCGATAGGCTAAAAGTGTACGAAGCAAAAGTGGCTGTGGCTAAAATAGCGGTCAGTACCATTGCATTTGATTGCCTTGATGATAGTAAAATGTGGCACCAAGCCAAGCGGTATTATGCTCAGTTGGTCAGTGAGCATGATAATGATGCGATTAGCCAAACTTTTTTTAACTCAGTATTTGGCTCAATTCGTGGCCATAATAAAATCCGTGACGTTCATTTATTTATCTTAAAACGCCAATATCGGCCATTGAATCGCAGCCGAGATGCGATAGAAAGCACACTCCCTGCATCGTCAAACCTAACACAAACATTGACGTTATTACTCCAGCAATTTCATTTTCGTTTACCCTATGAAGACTCGGTTCGAGACATCCATTTACTCAACGACGCGGTGATTGAACATTTCCAGCATGCTTATTTCTCAGAAGTGACACCGCATTGGTGTATGCAATATGGCAATTCACTTTTTTTTAGGAATAAAGCCGCGTACATCATTGGTACTTTACAATATTTGGACGGTGCGCCAATCCCCTTTGCGATAGCGCTTTTAAATAATGAAGAGGGGGAAATCTTTATCGACAGCATCATGTTAGGGGATGCGCAATTGAGTATGTTGTTTGGCTTTGCACGAACCTACTTTATGGTCGATACCGATAAACCACAGGCGTATGTCGAGTATTTATCGCGGTTATTACCAAATAAAGAACGGTTTGAACTGTTTAATGCAATCGGCTTTATCAAACATGCCAAAACTGAGTTTTATCGCTTTAAAGTCGATTCGACGCGAAAAATGCCCGCCGATGAATATTATTGCAATGCAGCAGGGATCAAAGGCATGGTGATGACAGTGTTCACCACCGAACATTCTGATTATGTGTATAAAGTGATTAGAGATAAGTTTGTGGCCCCAAAGCAAATCACTCGACAACAGGTCATGGAAAAATATGACTTTGTTAAAAATGCCGATCGCGTCGGGCGGCTGGTTGATACTCATGAATTTAGATATTTAGCGTTTGATTTATCTCGATTTTCACCATCATTGTTAGCACAATTACAACACGATGCTGGGCAGAGTGTGGTGATTTCGGGTAATGCATTGATCCTGAAACACGTCTATGTTGAGCGCAAAATGACCCCATTGAATCTCTATATTCAATGGGCGTCAAACCTCGAACTAGCGCAAGTGATGTATGAGTATGGTCTTGCAATTAAAGAGTTAGCGGCAGCCAATATCTTCCCTGGAGATATGTTGATGAAAAACTTTGGTGTCACACGTTGGGGCAGAGTGGTCTTTTATGATTATGATGAAATTTGCCCGCTGACCGAATGCCACTTTAGAACCTTGCCCGTGCCGAATAATCAATATCAACGCTTAGCCGAAGCCCCGTGGTTTTTGATTGATGACAACGATATTTTCCCCGAACAATTCCCGGTATTCTTCACTGGGCATCCGGCGGCAAAGCAATTATTTGAGCGCTATCATGCTGATTTATATACACCTGAATTTTGGATTAACATCCAACATAGCATCAACCAAGGAGCGATTGCCGACGTGTTCCCGTATAAGCAAACCGCACGCTTTTCAAGAAAAGATACAGTATAATGCTAATAAACCGATAACAGTGTTAGATTATGACCGAACATGAATTTTGGCAGTTAGTGACTGCAACCGATCCCTTTGCTGAGCCTGAGCAAATCGCCGAAGAGTTAAAGAAACGTTTAACCGATTTAACGGATGAACAATTAGCGGCATTTGATAAGCACTTCAATCAAAAAATGCGTGAAACGTATATTTGGCCTCTTTGGGGAGCTGCATTTGTGATCGCTGGCTGTAACTCTGAATATAGCTTTTCTGAATTTCGTTGTTGGCTCATTTCTCGAGGTGAAAAAGTCTTCACTTCGACAGTCGCACAGCCTGATGATTTGGCTGATTTTGATGTCGTACCGATGAAAGCTCAATTGCCTTATCCATTTTTAGACGAATATGATTTGATAGCGGGTCTGCTGTACGAAGAGCGCACAGAAGATGAGTTACCGTTTGTGCCATCTGGGCTATCGGAGCCTAAAGGCAAACGATTTAAAGATAAAGCAAAAGAATTGAAAAAAACCTACCCGAAGCTTTATCAAAAATATTGGCAAATGGGTCTCAATTAAATGAGGTTAAATAACTTGTGATGATAAATCGACACGTATGCATTGTGAGCGCAATGTTGCTGTGCTCGATACCATCCATTGCACAAGAGTTTGATGTGAGAACGCAATGCAATTTAGAGCCAGCTCTATGCCTTGTGGAAATTCAGACTCTTTTAACTCAAGTCGCACCGCAATCATTTCAGTATTATGAATACCAAGTTATTCATATGGATACATTGTTTTCGTTGGCACAGTTTGAGACTTTATATGAGTTGACTAGCCAGTTTGTTGCTCAAGAGTCACTGCCACCTTACTTTAAAATACACGCCTACATTTATCATACTAAAATGTTGCAAGTACTTAAAAAAGAAGAAGAATCAAAGCGTTTTAGAGTCGAAGCAGAACAACTGCTCAACGAAGTTAATAAAAATTTTTCAGATCCCATTTCGCTTGTAAAGCTATTGAACTTGCAGCTTTATAGTGACATCGACCCACGTATTCCGTATCGAATGCTCAAAGGATTAGCACAAAAATTCCAGCGCAGGCAGTTACCTGAGTTTAAGTATGAGTTATTTTTAAATTTAGGGCATTTTGCTGAGCGAGTAGGAGAAACCAAACAGGCGATTAACTACCGTGCCCAAGCGGTGCATTTCGCGCACTTGCTGAACAGTCAATTTAAGCTAGGTGAAAGTTTATTTAATTTAGCGCGCAGCTATAGTAATCATCAAGATCATCAGCAAGCGTATCAGGCCTTTGCTGATTCGCTCGAAGCAGCACGTTTGGCGGATGATCAAATCGGTGCGAACTTAGCCATTCTTTATCTTGCAAAAGAAAGTCTTGCTCTTGGGCAACACTCGCAAGGTAAAGAATGGTTTAAGCAATTAGATAATATCGAGGTGTTACCGCCTCTTCGTCAGGCACTTTATTTGCAACTTCAACAGCAGCTCAACTAACCTTGAGTGTCGTCAAGTTGCTCTGAGCTTTGTGCCAGCCTTTCTCGCTCGGCTTTAGACACGTAAGCAGGCTTGTTACTGGTGTGTAATTTTGATTTAGCTTTTTTAAGTTTCTTCTTTAAAATATCATTAATTTTCTTTTTGCGGTTCATGGCGTGCTCCAGCTATCGATCTGAGGCGGGATTGTACGTTTTGTCACCTTGAAGGCAAGCTGTTTTTGACATCCAGAGTCAAAAACATGGTTGGCTTACCTTTGCATGGCTTCTTTTCAGGCGTTGATTGCGTTCATGGGGTAATTCCTGTACTCTGGCGCGCCGCATTTGGCGGTCTGATATGTATGAAAGAGAGCACTTATGAGTTTTGCCCGCCTGGGTTTATCCGCACCGATACTTGACGCCGTCAAAGCGCAAGGTTACGACACGCCAACTCCAATTCAATTAGCTGCCATTCCGGCCATTATTGAAGGGCGAGATATGATGGCTGCAGCCCAAACGGGAACGGGCAAAACAGCTGGCTTTACCTTACCGCTTCTTGAACGCTTAGTAAAAGGCAAGCCTGCTAATCATAACCAAGTGCGAGCTTTAGTGTTGACACCAACACGTGAACTTGCAGCGCAAGTCGCTGAAAGTGTCGAACTTTATGGTAAAAATTTACCCTTAAGCTCGTTTGTTGTGTACGGTGGGGTTAAAATCAATCCTCAAATGATGCGCTTGCGTCGTGGTGCTGATATTTTGGTTGCGACACCGGGTCGCTTGCTCGATTTATTCAATCAAGGTGCGATTAAGTTTGATCACTTAGAAGTGCTGGTACTCGATGAAGCCGATCGCATGTTAGACATGGGTTTTATCCATGATATTAAAAAAATCATTAAGGTACTGCCGGCAAAACGTCAAAACTTAATGTTTTCTGCGACTTTTTCAGATGATATTCGAGCGCTTGCCAAAGGTTTGATCCATGATCCTGTAGAAGTATCTGTTGCGCCGGCGAATACTACGGCGGCCACGGTTGAACAATCGGTTCACCCAGTTGATAAATCAAGAAAATCGGCATTGTTGACCCATTTAATTAAACAGCATGATTGGCAGCAAGTACTCGTTTTTACCCGAACCAAGCATGGTGCTAACCGATTAGTTAAGCATTTAGAAAAAGAAAAAATTAACGCTGCGGCCATCCACGGAAATAAAAGCCAAGGGGCGAGGATGAAAGCCCTTGCCGGATTTAAAAATGGTGAAGTACGAGTTTTAGTTGCCACTGACATTGTGGCGCGAGGTTTAGATATTGACCAATTACCGCAAGTAGTTAATTTTGATTTACCTAACATAGCTGAAGATTATGTCCACCGAATTGGTCGTACAGGGCGTGCTGGTGCATCAGGTCATGCGATTTCGTTTGTGACTGTTGAAGATGTCGCAGAGTTATCAGATATCGAACGTTTAATTCAGACGCTGATTAGCCGTGAAGTTGTAAAAGGGTTCGAGCCTAATTCACCTGTGCCTCAAACTGACTTGAATGTGAAGATTAAAAAACCGAAAAAGCCTAAGAAACCTAACAACGGGCAAAGTGGTCGTTCAGAGCACAGTGGCGCGAAAAAGCCACGACGTTCACAACCAAATAAAAATACCGCGGGGAGTGATACAAACAAACCCGCGAAAAAACGGGTTTGGCGCAATAAACCCAAAAAAGTAACACCATAAAAAAAATCCATCGTAAGATGGATTTTTTTTTGACTTAAGTTTGTTAGACTGGTTTTTTATTGATTTTTGAATTAATGCTATGAAAAACCATAATTTATTTTTGATTGTAACTAGCCTGATCAGCTTACTTTGTTTCAATGAATCAGCTAAAGCGAACCCGCAAGCCGCGACTTCACCGAGTGTCGTGTTGCTATCAATTGATGGTTTTAGGTGGGATTATATTGAAAAACATCAGGCAAACCACATTGCTCATATCGCCAAGCAAGGAGTCAGAGCGAAGCAATTAACTCCTGTCTATCCAACAAAAACCTTCCCAAATCATTTATCAATTATAACTGGTTTATTGCCTGTTAATCATGGCATTGTTGATAATAGTTTTTGTGATAAAACACGCCAGCAGTGTTATAAAATGGGGGATGGTGGAAAAGATAGCTCATGGTTATCAGGGATCCCGCTTTGGAACTTAGCCACGTTACAAGGAGTGAAGTCAGCGACGTATTTTTGGCCAGAATCCGATGCGTTATTTAATGGTGTAAAACCGGATTATTATTACCACTATTCTAAACACAGTGATTATCAAGCTCGTATTGATCAGATGATTTTTTGGCTCAAATTACCACCCGCGCAGCGACCTGGATTTATTGCGGGTTATTTTTCATTGGTTGATACCCAAGGCCATGAATTTGGTCCTGATGCGAAGGAAACATTTCTTGCTGTGCAAAAGGTCGATCAATTAGTCGGACAATTAGCAAAGCGGATCGCAAGTGAGGTCAATCACCCTGTGACGCTGATTTTGGTGTCCGATCATGGTATGTCAGCTATTGAACCCAACAAGTCCATTGCAATAGCAAGCCTTGGCATCAATGAAACTGATTTTATGATTAAAAATAGCGGTACGCGCGTTCAGCTGTATCAAAAACCTGACAGTCAGGCAGATTTGACAGAGGTGAAGAAACAATTACAAAACAAAGCGATGGGACGCTTTACTGTGCTCTCAGAGGATGTGTTAGCACAACGAGGGTATGTAAAGAGTGTACGCATTGCCGATATTATTATTGAAACCACTGCGCCGAGCACATTTTCAGATCACGGACAGAGTGATTACCTTGGAACGCATGGCTTTGCTTACACACAGGATATGGCCGGACTATTTGTGGCCCAAGGTCCAATGTTAAAACAAGGATTTGAATTTGAGACAGCCAGTAATTTAGATATTTATCCGCTGGTGGCGCATTTGTTAGGCCTTAAGTTATTGGGACCCATTGATGGCACGGATGCTCTGAAAAAAGCGATAGTCAAATAAGCTTTTTTAACAAGGGTTAAACTTTAAATGCGCTAATTGATACTGATGTAAATGCAGTGCATTTTGGGCTTGCTCAATACTGATGGCTTCAAAACGAACTTTGCTGCCTGCGACCATCTGGCTCAGTTTATGGCAATCAAGAGACAATACAGTCCCTATTTTGGGGTACCCGCCAATGGTTTGCCGATCATTCATAAGAACGATAGGTTGACCATCTGGTGGGATCTGTACTGCACCAAAACTGATCCCTTCTGAATAGAGCTGAGATACCTTGCTTTCGATACGAGGCCCGCTGAGGCGATAGCCCATTCGATCACTGAGTGGGTCGACCTGAAAATCATGATGAAAAAACCGCGCTATTTCGCTGCTCGGAAATAAGTCATGCTGGTAACCCGCAATTATACGCAGGACTGTGTCTTGGTCATAATGTGGTAGTTGACTAATATCAAGCATCTGATTGACGCACGTTGAGGCACTTTGGCAAATAAGCACGCGTTTAGCCGTTAACGCATGACCGTCGAATCCGCCAATTTTTTCACGAATTGTGGTTGCCATAGAGCCAAAGGATGGTGTGCCTAAAAATCCGCCAGCAATTGCAAGGTAGCAGCGTACTCCTTGTTGGCAATAGCCAATCTCGAGAATATCCCCTTGCTGTAATTGCAAAGAGCGCCAACGTGCTTGCGGGCGTTGATTAATTAACACTTCGCACATCGCGCCGGTGATTGAAATACAACAATCAGTTAAGGCTGTAAAACTGGCTCCCCCATAACTGAGCTCGATTTGAGCTGCGTTATCAGGATTGTTTAACAGCTTGTTGGCCACGATAAAGGCAAATCTGTCTGCAGGTCCAGATGTGGTTAATCCAAGGTTTGCTTGGCCAAAACGTCCTAAATCTTGGAGTTGGCTTAAGAAACCGGGGTGGTTGACATATAAGGCTTGTTTCATATTTTACCCCCTAGATTTAAAAACTCGGCTTCATCAATACGATAAAATTGCACTTTATCGCCGACTTTAAATGGTAGATAGGGTTCAGATTGCGGGTTAAATAAAAGTTGAGGGCAAAGGCCAATTAAATTCCAACCTCCGGGGGAAATACTCGGATAGACTGCTGTTTGACGATCGGCAATGGCGACTGCGCCAGCTGGAACGCTTTTGCGCGGTGTGCTCAGCCTTGGCATGGCAATGCGCTGATCGACTTCGCCTAAAAATGCAAACCCTGGCGCAAAGCCAATGGCAAACACATCATATTGCTCGGCAAGATGAATTGAAATGACTTGCTCTTTGCTTAGCCCTTGATGCTCCGCGATACGGCCTAAATCAGGGGTCGAGGGTGCATCGTAAAAAACAGGTAATCGGATATGTTTGACAGGTAAATTTTCTGTTGATTGAGGGTTGTTTAGCGACAACTTTATCAAACTCAGGGCGTGAAAATGATCGATTTCAAGCGCGTTGTAAGTGATTAACAACGAGACATAAGAAGGGATGATATCGATTAAATGCTCGCCAAAAAGATGTTTGATTCTCACGCTAAGTGCGGCTATTTCATTGCAGCTTTGCTGGCTTGGATGCTCCGCGAGATAGACAATTAGTGAGTTTTCACCTGCAAGGGCGATTTTTGCTTGATTCAGCATCCGATTATGACCGTGCAAGTTGACACAGAGCGTTAATTTTTTCAATCACAGCGATGGCAGCTAAGTTATCACCATGTACGCAAAGGGTATCGGCGACAATGGCGAGTGTGTTGCCGCTATGGGTGATTACGGTATGGTGTTTAAGGAGTTGCTCAACTTGTGCCAACATGGCTTGCTCAGATAAAACAGCGCCTTGTACGCTTCGCGGTGTTAGCGCTCCGGAGTCTAGGTATCGTCTGTCTGCAAACGCTTCGAATAGCAGCTCAACACCATATTGCTGGCTAAGCGCTCGACTTTCATCACTTAAGGCTCCTGCTAAGACCATCAATTTTAACGGTGTATGATATTGCGAGAGTGCAGTTAAGACAGTGGTAAAAATGGCGGGATCAGCCATCATGTCATTATAAAGTGCCCCATGTGGTTTGACGTATGTTAATTGCAGCCCATGGTTTTTTGCCATGCTGTCAATTGCACCAATTTGATAATGGAGTAGGGCAATTAATTCATCTGGCGAGCACTTCATACTACGCCGACCAAAACCAACCAGATCAGGATAACTAGGGTGCGCACCTATGGTGACCTTGTGTTGTTTGGCCAATGCCAGAGTCTTGTTTATGACTAGCGGATCACCTGCATGGAATCCACAGGCAATATTGGCCATATCAATGTGAGGCATGACAGCGTCATCGAGCCCCATTTGCCACTGCCCAAAACTTTCACCTAAGTCACAGTTTAATTTCATTGTGTTGCTCCTGTTTTTGGCGTGGGGTGATGGTTGTGAACTTGGGTAATTTGACCGAGGATCTCAGCTTGTTTTGCACCCGTCACGTGTGGATCATTGGCAGTATTTCGTTCAAGGCACTGTTTTGTTAACCAGGCAAAGGCCATCGCTTCCATTGAGTCTGCATCAATACCGTGTTGATTGGTGATATCGACGTGCCATTTAGGCAACTGTTGCGCTAAATTTTGCAGTAAGTGGGTGTTTTTCGCTCCGCCGCCACACACCAATAACTGCCCTGCGGGTAACGCTTGTAGTGTTGCAGCAATGGATTTAGCAACAAACAGACTGAGGGTTGCCAAGACATCTTCAAGTGGCAAAGGATCAAATTGGGACAAAATCTGGTTGAGCCATTGCAGATTAAAATACTCTCTTCCAGTGCTTTTTGGGCCTGTAATCGCAAAGTAATCGTCTGACAAAAAACGTGCTAAAAGGCGTGAGTTAACAGCACCACTGGCTGCAACACTGCCACCATCATCAAAAAGAGATCCATTTTGTTGTTGTAAATAACTGTCCATAAGCACGTTACCTGGGCCTGTATCAAAGCCTCGCAAAGGTGCTGGTTTTAAAATAGAAACGTTAGCGATGCCGCCAATGTTAAGTAACACCAATGATGGGTGTTTGGCGATTAAATGCGCGCAGAGCTGCTGATGAAAAGGGGGCACTAATGGAGCGCCTTGACCGCCAAGGGCGATATCCATACTTCTAAAATCGCTCACGGTGGTAATACGGCACTGACTGGCTAAAACACTGCTGTTGATTAACTGCATTGAAAAAGGCCATGCACCTTCTGGTTGATGGAAAATAGTTTGACCATGACAGCCAATGGCTTGAATATCAGAAGGTTCCAGATGAGTGTGATCAAGTAACTGGTTAACCGCTTGTGCATAAGCTAGGCTGAGCTTGACTGATAGCGTCCCTAATTGTTTTAACTCAACAGTAGGGTTTTGACATAAATGTAGTAATTGGCTGCGTAATTCAGGCTCGAACGGGGTTTCACTGGCAGCGATTAAGCTGATGGTTTGGTCGCGAAAATCGACTAAAGCGACATCAATGCCATCTAAACTTGTTCCTGACATAATGCCAATGTAATAATGGGGCGTCACAACGTTGCTCTGATTCAAGTCATTAGAGCACTGATTTTAGGGGCTTTAGTTCGTAAGTGCTAGCCTTATCATTTGAAAAATTCATTAAAGGATCAGAAATGAACAAAGGAGCACTGCTGGTTTGTCTATTTGGTTTGCTGCAAGGCTGCAGTCATGGGGTAAAGCAGACCTATCAGTCCGATAATTTTGACAGCCGAGTGAGATTTTTAGTGATTCATTATACGACGGGTAATTGGAATGATTCACTCGAAGCATTAACTAAAGGACAAGTGAGCGCCCATTATTTAATCCCCGAAAAACACGACTCTTCCTTTGTAGAAGGGGATTTAGCGGTTTATCGATTGGTCGAGGAGCAACAGCGCGCTTGGCATGCGGGTGTGAGTCATTGGCAGGGCAGAGAAAACATTAATGACCAATCAATTGGGATTGAACTTGTCAATCGTGCTCGTTGTGTTTATGAACCGCTCAATTGGGAAGAGCAAGCTTTAAGCGCCTCACAACTCGACGCGCAATCATTTTGTTTGTATCCAAGTTTTGATCAGCAGCAGATTTCATTATTAATCGAGTTGGCCACAGATATCTTAACTCGTTACCCAAATATTGAGCCCACAGCAATTGTCGGGCACTCTGATATTCAATTGGGCAACAAACAAGATCCTGGCCCAAATTTCCCTTGGTATACCTTATATCAGCACGGTATCGGTGCCTGGTATGACGATGATACGGTGTTTAAATTTTGGCAGCAGTTTAAAGATGAAGGCTTACCTGATTATCAGGTCGTTCAATGTGCGTTGCAGCGATATGGTTATGGCGTCGAGGTCACAGGTGAATTTGATCAGCAAACATTTAATACTGTTAAAGCTTTTCAGTTGCATTTTTTGCCTTGGCAAGTGACTGGTGAAGTGAATCCTAAAACACTCGCGGTACTGTGGGCATTAATGGATAAATATCGTGAGGGTGTGATAGACAGGCATTGTATGTCGGTTGCTCAATAAAATCAGTCACCCCTAATAGACCATGTGTGAAAGAGTTCACATAATTGTTTAGTTAATCACAAATAGACTAGGGTGAATGTCTATCAATTAACTATAATCACTTTGAGTGAATTTATGTTGTTGTAACGATAGATGCGAAAAACAGTTTGTTATTGCATGTCATTTGTACTTTGTTTGACGAGTTATTCACTCGTTGCAAAAAGTACTTTACGAGTTGTGACCGAAGAGTGGCCTCCTTATAATTATACCAATGACAACGGTAAAGTGGTGGGGACTGCGACGGCGAAGGTTCGTTGGATTTTAGATCAAGCAGGGATTGACTATACCTTAGAGAGCTACCCATGGGCTCGCGCGATTGATTTAGCCGCGAATAATAAAAATGTCGCTATTTTTTCTGTCTACCGTACACAAGTAAGAGAGCACACATTTAAATGGGTATGCCCATTGATTTCACCTGTCCCCACATTTATGTATAAGTTAAAAGATAGAACAGATCTGAATGTAACATCCTTTGAAGATGCAAAGCGTTATCAAGTAAGCGTGACCCGTGGCGATCTTGCTCAAGATGTATTAACTAAAGCAGGATTTGAATTAGGGGTGAACTTAGATTTAGCTGCTAATGGGCAAGTAAGCATCAAAAAATTGTTTGCAAAGCGGATAGATTTTGTCATTTATTCGGAAATAGCATTGCTTGAGCAGCTTAAAAAAATTAACCGTAGTTATGACTCCATTCAAAAAGTGATGGAATTAACTGTCATGGAAAACTTACCTATTTGTCTCGCTTTTCATAAAGATGCAGAGGACTCTCTCGTAAACGACGTTCAGAAAATGTTAGATTTATTAGATGTTGTTTCACAGCCTAGTTATTTTTAGCTTACCTTTTAAACACCCTATCCTAGTATAAAAAATCGATACATTTTCTAACAAATTACTTAGTTATTTATCGATATCCAGCAGGTATGATTGCGCCAAATTAGGAACGTACCAAGGTTAAGATATGAATCTACATTCAAGCAATCTCATCGGTTTACTCTTCGCGACCATTAGTTTGCATTCAGTCGCAGAAACATCCGATACGCAAGTATCACACTCATTGCCAAAAGAAGGGCGGTTTTTCTTTAATGGCGGGGCGCTGAGTAGTTTTTATGAGTATGAAAACCAAGATGTAAAAGATGCGCTACCAAGCAAAATAACGGATCGACTTGAAAAGTACCAAGTTGAAGGAGATGAGTCAGATATTGTTAATTACAACCTAGCGATTGGCTATTATCTTTATGATGATTTAGCGCTGCGATTTAATTATGTCGCTGATATCGAAATTGATTTTTTAGGTGATGTGTTTACCGATGTCTGCTGGCTTGGTTGCGAACCCTCGCAAGCAAAGCAACGAGATTATTATACTATAAATATGGATATTTTTGAGTTTGATGCCACCTATTATCCAGTCCATTTCACGCCTAAATTATCCGCTTACATGCTAGGGGGGATCGCAATTCATAAAATAGATGCCACTATTTATAACCGAAGTACACAATCAACACCTTATACGCGGGTGAATGTTGCTCGGTCAACAGAGTTAGAAGCGGGTGCAAAACTAGGAGTGGGGATCCAATATGACTTCAGTGATGATTGGGGATTAAAAGCGGGTTACAGCCATTTTAGTTATATGTCGATTGATAAAACCTATATCAACTTTGAATATCGGTTGTAAATAATATTAGCTGAGGTATGTAACGGCTAAAAGCTCAGTTTGGCCATTCATCCTTAAAATTGACCTTTCATCATTTTATTGAAAAATGAACGTACAGTCGGCTGTATTGTCCATCTCACAGTTTACCCACACACACTTCGTCGCAGCAATGGATAGAAGAATGGGGAAGCTTATTATCCACTATTTTTGCAATTGATTTTCCCAACTCAGCACAGCCTCCAACCAAGGCTGTGCTTTTATTTAGATACCCCTTTAAAAATACTTAACATTACCATGACGCACGGTTTGTTGGAGCATTCGTGATGTTTGCGCTAATCTTTAAGCTCACTTGAAGGAAGCGTCATGCAAAATACAACCCTCTATTACATTTATGATCCAATGTGCAGTTGGTGCTGGGGATACCGAAAAACGTGGTTAATGTTAGAACAGGCATTGAAGCCTTTTGTCACAGTTAAATATCGATTAGGTGGGCTCGCTCCCGATTGCCATCAACCGATGAGCCAACAAATGAAGAGTCATTTACAGCAAACATGGCGCACAATAAGTAAGCAGTTAAATGTTGATTTTAATTTTGATTTTTGGCTCAAATGTCACCCTAGGAGGTCAACTTATCCGGCCTGTCGGGCGGCGCTTATCGCACGTAAATTTGATAAAGAAGCCCAGATGTATTTTGCCATTCAACAGGCTTATTACCTCAATGCGCAAAACCCTTCAGATGATGAAACCTTAATATCATTAGCACACGATATTGGCATTCCCTCAGACGAGTTTGCAACGTTATTAAACAGTCCTCAAATACAAGATGAATTACTGACAGAAATAGAAAGGGTACATCAATGGCCAATAACGGGTTTTCCTTCATTGATTTTAATGCACGAAGGCCATGTCACTGCAATAAAAATTAATTACAAACAATGGCAAGACACCTTTAGTCGGATTAAGCAGCTGTTAGACTGAACCGATTGTAATAGAGTGTAATAATGTTTTTAATGCAACGAGCTACACTGACAAACTGAGTAAATTGACTATAGTGTTTTAATACAAATTTAATGCACACACTATTTAATAAAAAGTTACAGGGAATCAGTAATGTCAAACCATTTCAACAATGGGCCTAAAGAATTCAGCCATGAGATTAGCCCCCAAGCGCGGCTGGTATTTACCAGTGCTTTAACGGGCATTGACGCTGTATTATATGAGCCTGTCGCTGTATCGACGGAAAATAATCAAGGTACTAACTACGCATTTTTATGTAATGCAATCCAAGTGGCCCCTCATTCCTCCCCATATCCAGCCATAGTGTCAGTATTTGAAGACTTAAACGGGCGAATTGGACTGACACAAATAGAAAAACTCAGTTTCTGATCCGAAAATTTAATCTAAAAATAAGGACAAATAAGCCTAGCATCCTGATTTTTGCAATAAGTTGTAATGGAAAAATGGGCACTAAACAAGTAAGCTAAATATAAATCAATACAAACACTTATTTTTATGTCTAGCTCTGGTTCACTCTCACTTTTATTTTTCTCGCTATTTGTTAGTTCTGCGTTGTCTGCTGCACCTAATCAAGAGGCGCTTTGTCTGTTATTAAATCAGCAGGTGTCGCAATTTAGTCATGTACCAAATAGTCGACAATATCGAGATGCGAAAAGAAGCTATGATCGTGATTGCCGAGATTTACCCAAAAAAAAATCAACACCAGCTATCACGACACCTGAGGTAAAAGCGCACGTTACAGAAGATAAATCTGCAGTGAGTACCTTTGCGCCAATTGAACAACAAACACACGCAAAGTCAATCAGTCAGCCCGCCGAACAGCCTATACAAAATGAGCAAGACTCAACTCAAGCTCGAGAGGCCACTAGCCAGTTAAACGATTCAACGCCTAAAGAAAGCTTGGCTGAACAAGATCAAGATACACACGAAAAACAAGCACAGTTAAAGGCGTTATATGAACAAGAACAGCAAACGAATCCGTCAGTGAGTGCTGTATCGACTGTGGAAGAGCAAGCGAAAACCGCGATAAAATCAGCGCCTGACTTACCCGCAGCACCCGTAAAAAAAGAGCAATCATTATTTGCAGATTTACTTATTCCAACATTCGCAATCATCGCCTTATTGTTAATTGTAGTGGGAGGGATTTGGTTGGTAAAAGGGCGCATGGCCACGATTAAAAACAAAACGTCTGTTTTGGCTGCTAAAGTAACGGACAAAGTAACTGAAAAATCTCAAGCTGTTAAACGTGATAAAAGTAAAAAGAAGCGTTTATCAAAAGGACTCGATCCAGAACTTTATTCGTCATTTAAACAGCTGGCCATCACTATAGATGGAGATAAAAGCAAAAGTATTGAACGTGTGATTGTCTCTGCTTTTGGTATTTTTGTTGTTGTCGCCCCAGAAGTCAAAGGAGCAGTTTTTGGTGGAACTAATGCTGCACAATGGTCAGAGCAGCTTGATGACAAAACGGTCCCATTCGATAATCCATTACAGTTGGCGAATCAATTATCAATGGCTCTAGGTCGATTGCTTGATATTTCACAAGGGATAAAGCCGATAGTGATGTTTCATGACTCCGTGACGTTTAAATCACCGATGCCAGAAAATATTATTCATCGTCATGCACTTATAGACACCATTAAAGGAATAAAGCAACTTGAATACATGGATGAACAGGTCGAACATTTTACACAGGTATTGACTGAGCGCTTTAATGAACAATATCATCAACAAGATCAAACACCTGTCGATCAATATGGTTTTATTGCCTCTGCAAGCCCAGCTGAGGAGAAAGACACAGAGTCTGATAATAACCCTCAGAATGAACAATCTTCGGCGCGCATCTCAACGAATGTAGCAACGAATACAACAGCGAAACCGAGCGATGATCAATCGCCTTTAGGGCATATCACTCAAGCTGATCTAGAAAAACCCTCAATCCATAATGAAGAGGTAGATCAAGATATCGGTGAGTTTGTCAGCCCAGCAGCATTTATCGATGATATCAACTCAACGGCTGCAAAGGATAAAACAGTCGATTCAGACGATAAAAGCCAAGAAGAAAAGGCAACTGCTCAGCAGCCAATTGAAGAGCCATCCTTCCAGAC
This sequence comes from Pseudoalteromonas ulvae UL12, assembly GCF_014925405.1. NCBI lineage: Bacteria > Pseudomonadati > Pseudomonadota > Gammaproteobacteria > Alteromonadales > Pseudoalteromonadaceae > Pseudoalteromonas > Pseudoalteromonas ulvae. Next base: position 424,147 of record NZ_AQHJ01000028.1, on the reverse strand, counting down.
AGATGAAATAACGGTGAACAAAACAATCGAGGATGACAAAGCACAGCAACCATCATTCGAAGAAAAAATCGATGAAGCAAACGAGCACGCCTTAGTGTCTGAACCAGAAGCTCAGGAAGACGGTCTTGATGTCGATACCATTGCACACATCGATGCGATGGAATTGGCTAAAGAGGCTAAACGAACCCATCAATATACTGAGCACCAATTTAAAGAGCCTGTGGTGCGTGAATATGTTCCAGAGCCTGAATCAGTTGTTGATGAAATCAAAGAGCGCCAAAATAAACCTTCTTATCAAAGTAAAGAGGCACAAAATCTCAGCTCAGATGATATGCAGGCACAGTCAAGTCATCATAAAACAGATGAACAGAGCGATTCTGAACCATCATTACAACTCGATGGCGTTGACTCGACTGATCCACATTTAATGGAGTTTAAGCCTCAAGAGGCCGCTAAAGGGTTGAAACCTGAAATTCGCAACGATCCTAAAACCCTTGTGGATCCAGAGGAAGTAGTTGAAAAGAAAAACTTATTTGCTAATTTATCTCTTGATCCGGATTGGGGCAACACAACTAATCTTGAGCAAACAGAGCAAACAGAGCAAACAGAGCAAACAGAGCAAACAGAGCAAACAGAGCAAACAGAGCAAACAGAGCAAACAGAGCAAACAGAGCAAACAGAGCAAACAGAGCAAACAGAGCAAACAGAGCAAACAGAGCAAACAGAGCAAACAGAGCAAACAGAGCAAACAGAGCAAACAGAGCAAACAGAGCAAACAGAGCAAACAGAGCAAACAGAGCAAACAGAGCAAACAGAGCAAACAGAGCAAACAGAGCAAACAGAGCAAACAGAGCAAACAGAGCAAACAGAGCAAACAGAGCAAACAGAGCAAACAGAGCAAACAGAGCAAACAGAGCAAACAGAGCAAACAGAGCAAACAGAGCAAACAGAGCAAACAGAGCAAACAGAGCAAACAGAGCAAACAGAGCAAACAGAGCAAACAGAGCAAACAGAGCAAACAGAGCAAACAGAGCAAACAGAGCAAACAGAGCAAACAGAGCAAACAGAGCAAACAGAGCAAACAGAGCAAACAGAGCAAACAGAGCAAACAGAGCAAACAGAGCAAACAGAGCAAACAGAGCAAACAGAGCAAACAGAGCAAACAGAGCAAACAGAGCAAACAGAGCAAACAGAGCAAACAGAGCAAACAGAGCAAACAGAGCAAACAGAGCAAACAGAGCAAACAGAGCAAACAGAGCAAACAGAGCAAACAGAGCAAACAGAGCAAACAGAGCAAACAGCACCGATAGCTATTCACGCAGTGATACAAGCGCAAAGCGAAGAGCTAGACGAAAAACATAATTGTGATGAAGGCGAACAGCAATTTATTAGTCAGGCTGTTGCATTTTGTCCACAATGTTTATCTACAGTTGAGCAATCAACAGATGAAAGTGGCGGCACAACCTTTACTTGCTCCTCATATCCAAAGTGTGACTTTAAAAAAACGTTACTTTAAGTAAATGAAGTCAACTCAACATAGGTTGCAGCCTGTTAGATGCGACCTATAGCTAGTTGACCCATAGTGATAAAGCTGTTTATCTATCACTAAAATAATAACCAGTGAAAACATTATGAGAGCAACATTTTTATCATTACTATTCATGGCATCAGCGTGTGGCACCCTTGATGCAGCTGCAACTGATAGCCAAGATTTTGTTATGGATAATATCTTTACCCAAGGTGTTGAAGGGCCGGTTGTGTCAAAACAGGGGCAGCTTTTTGCTGTTAATTTTGCTAAAGAAGGCACCATCGGTATCGTCACCCCCTCGGGAGAGGCTTCTTTGTATGTCACTTTGCCAAAAGGCAGTACCGGCAATGGTTTGCAATTTGATGCTAATGGGGACTTGCTGGTGGCCGATTACACCGGCCACAATGTATTGAAAGTAGATACCCAAACAAAAGAGGTGTCCGTTTTAGCCCATAACCCCAATTTTAACCAACCAAATGACATCGCTGTCACTAATGGCGGATTCATTTTTGCCAGCGATCCTAATTGGGCCGACTCATCTGGACAATTATGGCGGGTGAGCCCGGATAGCACCTCACTGCTGTTAGAAAAAAATATGGGTACGACCAATGGAGTGGCGGTTAGCGCCGATCAAACAACATTATTTGTTAATGAAAGTGTGCAACGGGTCGTGTGGGCGTATGACTTAGATTCAGATTACCAGATTAGTAATAAACGCCAATTTATACGTTTTGACGATTTTGGACTCGATGGCATGCGCACTGACTCTGCTGGTCACTTGTATATTGCCCGTTATGGCAGTGGTACGGTTGTAAAGCTATCAAAAGCAGGCAAAGTGCTTAAAACTTATCAGTTAAAGGGTCAGCATCCGACAAATGTGGCACTCAACCCGAGTGAAGATACGTTGTATGTCACGATGCAAAAGCGTGGCAGTATCGAAGTCATCAAGCTCTAATTTAACCGACACAACGGCTAAAAAAGCGGCTGTATCAGCTTACCATTGGCTAGGTGAGTAAGATTAGATGAGCTGTGTTGGCCAATAACTCATTTGTTTGATTGCGTTGTAAAGCAGCGTTAAACGTTCGATTGGGTTAACAAACCGGCCTCATCAGAGGCCGAAAATGAACACTTATTAAAGCATAGGCTTGAGCACATCAAACAGGGCATCGATGTGATCATCTCTATCGTTAAGGGCTGCAATGTATCGATATTGCTCACCCCCTGCGTTGATGAATATTTCTCGATTTTCTTCTTCTAACTCTTCAAGAGTTTCTAAGCAATCTGCGCTAAAAGCAGGGCTGACAATGGCGATATTTTTGATGCCTTGTGCCGGAAGGCTTGCTAACGTTTCATCTGTATAAGGTTTTAACCACTCGGCTTTTCCAAAACGGCTTTGGAAGGTAGTAATTACAGCTTCTTTATCAAGGTTGAGCTTTTCAATTACCAGACGTGTTGTTTGCTGGCAAAGGCAATGATAAGGGTCGCCATGATCGAGAAAACGTTTTGGCATGCCATGATATGAAAATACGATTTTTTGTGGTTGACCATGTGCAGCAATATCTTCAGCAATACTGTTGGCTAACGAATCAATGTACGACGGCTGTTTATGATAGCCATTGATAAAATGAAGTTCAGGCACCCAGCGCCATTTTTTCAATACATTGGCCACAGCATCAAAAGTCGACCCTGTGGTTGGGCTGCTGTACTGTGGATATAAAGGAAAAACAATAATTTTAGTAATGCCTTTATCCCGTAAGGCTTCAAGGCCAGCTTCAATAGAGGGATTACCATAACGCATCGCCATCACTACATCGACATGATTGAGATCCAACGAATGAAGTTTATCTTGTAGTTTTTGTTGCTGTAATTGGGTGATATGGATTAAGGGAGAGCCATTATCAGTCCAAATACCTTGATAAAGCTTGGCAGAACGTTTTGGCCTGATCCGTAAAATAATACCATGCAGTATCATCAGCCAAATCAAACGTGGGATTTCTACAATGCGGGGATCAGACAAAAATTCAGCTAAATAGGTGCGCACCGCTTTGGTCGTCGGCGCATCTGGGCTGCCTAAATTTGTCAGTAAAATCCCGGTTTTTTGGTTAAAACGTTGTTCATGGGGATTATCAGTAATGGCTGAAAAGCGTGACACATGAAGCTCCTTTGCTTATGACTCAAATACAGTGGCATTATAATGGCAAGAATTCACATTGGTATGACTTATCTTAATAAAATAAAGCAATTAGGCAATTTAACTCACTTAATTGTATTATGACAACACAGTAACCTGGTGATCCCAATGGTCAGATTAAACGTTAAAACCCACAGCCTTCATTGTACAAAGGCTGTGGGTTTAATATCGCGAAGGGGTCAGATAAAAACATAGTGTTGCGTTTTATGCCCTTCATCACTCTATACGCAGTGTTTTATGGTTGCGATCAATTAATAATTAAAAATATTTTTGCAAAGCACTAGTAAAATTTAACACCCCGATTATAGTAGCCGTGTTCCTTTCATCGTGAAGGTATCTATGACTTAATCAGTCCACAATAAAGATAGGAAATAAAATGGCGAATAAAAAAAGTAAATCTAATCAAAATATTAAATGCGAAATCGGCCGCGGTGTGATCAAAGATAACGCATTAGCTGCTTTAGTGACCTCAAAAGTATTTAGAGTACAAGTTGTGGCGGCTAAAAAAGGCAAGGGCGCGTTTAAACGTACTCAAAAACATAAAGGCCAAGAGTCTTATTTAAACGCTGCTTAACTAAGTTGTGTTCAAATAAGGCTTTTTATCTTTAAACAATCTGTAATCTACAATGTAGAACGAAATCAATATCACAGCCAAAATGGACTGACCTTTAATATATGATACAAATCACTGCAACTGAACGTTTACAGTTTTCATTCATTACTGAGCGCGATGCTGAGCTGCTTTATCAAGTTGATCACGATCCAGAAGTCATGAAGTATTTAACCTCAGGTCGCACCTCCAGCAAAGAGCAAGTAATAAATGAGTTTTTACCTCGCTTGGCTCGATATGCCGATCAAACCCTAGGGCATGGATTATGGCTGGTGAGTGATGTAATCAATAATGAACCGTATGGGTGGGTATTAGTGCGACCTATGTGCTTTTTTTCTGATTCTCCGCAACGAAATAACCTGGAACTAGGTTGGCGTTTTTTCAAAAAGCATTGGGGTAAAGGGATTGCGACAGAAGCAGCCAAAACGGTGATGGAAACACTTTTGCAACAGCGCGCAATTAAGCAGTATTCGGCCACCGCTTTGGTCGATAACATTGCCTCTATTGCCATAATGAAAAAACTAGGTATGAACAAAGTCAGTGACTACATTCATAAAGATGAGCATGGCGAATTTTTTGCTGTTGAGTATAGTGTGACACTTGCTGACCCGGCCACAAAACAAAAGTAACCAGCCATTAGCTTTATAGATTTTTATACGAAGTGAGAATTGGACAGTCTTCAATTGCTCAAATGGGGATCTCACTTTACCTCAAGAATCCCCATTTAAACCCCATTTAAAATAGCCATCAACTGATGTCACCAACGCGAGTATAAAAGCGTTTATGACCTTAGATAACTTGGCTTAATGAGTCGACAGCATGATATTCATTTAGGATCACAAATTGCGCCTTTTTGAAGAAGTTGAACTCTGTTGCGGTGGCACTAGTGTATGCGCCCATCATGCGACCTATGATTAAATCACCATTGTTTAATTTTGGTAGCATGATACTTTCTGCAATTACATCAATGCTGTCACATGTCGGCCCTGCAAGGACACTTTCAAAACGTTCACCTTGCCAATACAGTGCATCAACAGGGTAATTACCTTCATCAAACATAATGCCGCTGAAAGAACCATAAATTCCATCATCTAAGTAATACCAAGTTTTACCATCTCGTTCAGCTTGACCCATTACAGAAGCAACACTGGTCACAGAAGGAGCCACAATAAAACGACCCGGTTCAGCAATCACTTGTGCATACGCAGGCAATGCCGTGAGTGCGTGGCGAATAGGTGCACAAAACTCATCAATTGGCATCACTTCTTGGGAATAAGTCACAGGGAAGCCTCCACCAATATCGAGGGTGTGAAGAGTCGGTAACCCAAGCGCTTCAACTTGTGAAAACAGCTCAACGCAGCGGCCGATAGCGTGTACATATTTCTCAGGGTTAGCTGTTTGTGAACCAACATGAAAAGACAACCCGCGCACAGTAATGTTTAACTGATGGGCATAAGCAATAATCTCAATCGCTTTATCAGGACTGCAGCCAAACTTTTTAGAGAGATCAGCAAACGCTTGTGCATTTGGAAAGCTTAAGCGAACTAAAATTTCTGCCTTATCTGCATACGGAATAAATTTTTCAAGTTCATTGATATTATCAACCACAAATGTTGTACAGCCATATTCAAGGGCTACTTTAATATCGCTGTCACGTTTAATTGGGTGAGTATGAATTGTTTTATTGGCAGGCACACCCTGACTGGCAACTAAATCGACTTCGCCATTGGTAGCTAAGTCAAAATAGGCGCCTTCAGCTAATAGTGTGCTCACAACCGCAGGGTGAGGCAGTGGTTTAAGAGCAAAGTGTAAAATAACGTTTGGCAGAGCGGCCGCAAGCGCGCGATATTGGTTACGCACCACGTCACAATCTAAAATCATTAACGGCGCACCCATACGCTCAACTAATGATTCGATTAATTCGATTTCAGACTCATCTTTGGCAGAAAAAGAGGTAAATTCAACGGCGTTTTTTACTGGGGTGACTGTCATGCCAACTCTCCGATTAAAGTAAAATTACTAACAAAACCTTGCTGGTTTGAATTATTCATTTTGAATAACTCTTAAGCGTTAATTTCACTCTTGGATAGTTGCTCTATCGCCTGGTCGCAATTAAATGCGATGTACTCGGATTGGCTATCAACAAGAAGCAGCGCAATAATATTGAAATAAAATGATGATGCAACCTTTTTCTTAAATTTTCATAAATAAATATAAATTCAATTTGATTGCATATCTATTGAAGTGGCCGCAAAGGGAATACGGCACTAAATTTAGAAGCCTTTTTTACTGTATAGAGTGACTTTATCTGATACCAGCGTCACAGAAATATTTTTACTTTCGCCGCCCCATGTACAGTTTGTATGGAGCGTTTTTTCTTCACATTGGTCTGCAGAGCCTAGTAATGCTTCAATTTCAGTCTTGTCCATGCCTACAGTGATTTGTTGGTAATGTTCGATATCAACTTTGCTACAGCCAACAAGTGCCGCAGAAAAAGCGGTAATAGCCAATAATTTTTTCATAGCGATTCCTTTAGTGTTTAAATTTTCGGATTTGAATAATTAAGCCAAACTTTGGGTGGTCTAAATAGTGGACATCGCCACTATAGACTCGGCGAAACTGTTCGAAATAAGCGCTTTGGATCTCACCAGAGACAGCGTTATTTTCTAAATAATTAAACTGCGCGTTGATAAACAGATAATGCTGAACATAAATCTGAATTTGCCCATCGATTTGCCAAAGGGTAGAAGCTGGCGGCAGTGCTTCTGTTTGATTATCAACGAGTAAAAGCGCAAGTAGATCGTTACTCGGCGCTTGATTACTTGGGCGAGTCGCCTCGATAAAGCTCATTTGCGCGGCGTTTTCGAGTTTTTTTCCCGCTAATACGCGGTAATAAGGTGCACGTTTCTCTGGCTCTTCAGGAAATCGCCAGCCAGTATGAAGCAGAGGTTTCAGCCCTTGATTTTTTAAGCGTTGCATTACATCGTTAAATTGTAATTGCTCTGGTGCCAATAAATAAACCGAATCCATATGGTCAAAAGGCTCAGCAGAAAGCACCACAGGAATGCGATCAAGGCCGGATAGATATTCCCCTTGTTCCGGGCAATCAACCGATTGGATCACTTGACGGTCACTAATTAACGCATCGCCAGCGAGGACAGGGCGTGCATTATTTAGGCATGCGTTTAATTGCTGTTGCTCAATCTGATTGATAAGCAGCTGTTGGCTCTGGGTGTTATTAATAGGTTTTAGCTCAAACGAAAAGTCTTCGCGCAATAGCGGATCTGATTTTTGTTCAAAAATAATGATCTCGGCCTCAAACCAACGAGTGGCTTCGGCCCATGTTGAACCGATCATCAATGGTAGGCACCAAAGGGCAGACACTAAACGATTTTTCATATTTACTCACTCACCTTGTGTGCAAAATCATTCAGCATATTGCTGATTAACGTTAAACGCGCTGCACTGTCGGGTTCTTCGATATTAAATCGTAACTTATTTGCGCCTTCCATTCTATAAACCTTTGGATTAGTTTGTAAAAGGGCAATTATAAAACGAGGGTCAACCTTTGTTTGTGCACCAAATTCAATAAAGCCGCCTTTAATGTTGGCTTCAATTTTACTGATCCCCAGTTGTTGAGCACGAAATTTGAGCTGCTGAACAGCAAACAAATTTTTAGCTGGTGTGGGTAATAAACCAAAACGGTCAATTAACTCAACTTGTAACTCATCGATTTGTTCATTGTCTTGGCAGCTGGCGACACGTTTGTACAAACTTAAGCGTGTGTTGACATCGTAAATATAATCATCAGGCAGCAAGGCTGGGATTTTTAAATCCACTTCAGTTTGTTGCTGCAATAAGTTCTCAAGAGTAGGCTCTTTACCTTGTTTAAGTGCTTCAACGGCTTGTTCAAGCATTTCCATGTATAAGGTGAAGCCAATTGATTGAATTTGGCCACTTTGATCATCACCGAGTAATTCACCGGCACCGCGAATTTCTAAATCGTGAGTGGCCAGAGCAAAACCTGCACCTAAGTCTTCAAGTGATTCGATGGCATCGAGTCGTTTCGCCGCATCTTTTGAAATAGCTTTTGGATCTGGAATCAATAAATAGGCATACGCTTGGTGATGGCTGCGCCCAACACGACCACGTAGCTGATGCAATTGTGCTAAACCGAGTTTATCGGCGCGATCGATGATAATCGTATTAGCTGTGGGTACATCGATGCCTGTTTCAATAATCGTTGTACAGACCAAGACATTGTATTTTTTATGATAAAACTCAGCCATTAAGTGCTCAAGTTCACTCTCACGCATTTGCCCATGGGCTGTAGTGATGCTGGCTTCTGGGACGAGCTCAGCCAGATCTGCGGCCGTTTTTTCAATCGTTTCAACATTATTGTGTAAATAATATACCTGACCACCGCGTTTAATTTCGCGCAATATGGCTTCGCGTTTTAAATCGGCTTCACCTTTACGGACAAACGTTTTCACTGCTAAGCGTTTGGCAGGGGGCGTAGCGATAATGGACAGATCACGCATGCCACTCATGGCCATATTTAATGTCCGTGGAATAGGTGTGGCCGTTAAGGTCAGAATATCGACATCAGCGCGTAATGATTTGATTTTTTCTTTTTGTCTGACACCAAAACGGTGCTCTTCATCGACGATAAGTAAACCGAGATCTTTGAAATTAATGCCTGACTGAATAAGTTTATGGGTACCAATAACAATATCAACCTGACCAGATTCAAGCTTTTTGAGGACTTCGTTTTGCTCTTTGGTACTTTTAAAACGTGACAGGACATCGACTTCAACGGCCAAATTTGCAAACCTATCTTTAAAGTTTTCGTAATGCTGCTGTGCTAACAAAGTGGTTGGCACTAATACCGCGACTTGCTTGCCTTCGTTGACCGCAACAAATGCAGCACGCATGGCCACTTCTGTTTTACCAAAGCCCACATCGCCACAGACTAAGCGGTCCATTGCTTGATTGCTTTGCATGTCAGTCAAGACGGCAGAAATGGCATTTTTTTGATCGTCAGTTTCTTCAAATGGGAAGGTATCAACAAACTGTCGGTAAGCCTGTTTATCATGTTTAAAGGCATTGCCGAGTTTCACTTTGCGTTTAGCATAAATATCGAGTAATTCGGCCGCGACATCACGTACTTTTTCGGCCGCTTTACGTTTTGCTTTTTCCCAGACATCTGATCCGAGTTTGTGCAACGGAGCGCTACTTTCTTCGCCTCCCGAGTAGCGGGTCAGCATATGTAACGCTGAAACGGGGACGTATAACTTAGCTTCGCCATTATAAGTGATGGTAACAAATTCAGTCTGAACACCCGCGGCATCGAGGGTCTGTAATCCTTGATAACGCCCTACACCATGATCTAAATGGACAATAGGTTGGCCTACCTTAAGCTCTGCGAGATTACGGATAATGGCATCTTGGCTTGCTTCGTATTTGTGTTTACGACGACGGCGCTGTGAGACTTTGACACCCAGTAGCTCTTGTTCCGTAATAAGCGTGAGGCCCGGTTTGCCAGGTAAAAAGACACTTTGCTCAAGAGGACAAACGATTAAACCTGTGTCAGCGTCACTATTAGTAAACAGCTCAAAGCTGTCAAAGGTGGTTACTTTAATGCCTGTTGGTTTGAACAAGCTTAATAAAGATTCTCTGCGACCTTCACTTTCAACACAAAACAAGACGCGGTTTTTGGCCTTTTTCTGCTTGACTAAATAATCTGAAATGGCAGCAAACGGCGCTTTTGCTTGGTGATCAACCCGAATGTCTTCAATCAGTGCAGCATTTAAATTGTGATGACCTGCTTTGGTACCAAGGGTGGCTTGTGATAACGCAATCCGCGAAAAACGGCCAATATTGGCAAACAATTCTTCAATGGGCTGATACAGTGCAACAGGCGCAAGCAGGGGTCGCAGTGGGTCAACTTTGCGGTTTTCGTAGCGTTTTTCGACATCTTGCCAAAAGCCTTGTGCGCTGTGCTCGATATCACCCAGCGTCATCATGACGGCATCATCAGGTAAGTAGTCAAACAAGGTCGCTAGTTTGTCGAAAAATAAGGGTAAGTAATATTCGATGCCTGCAGGCCAGGCACCTTTGGAGACTTGCATATAAATTGAGTCTTGATCACTGGTCGCGCCAAAGTGCTCTCGGTATGCGATACGAAAAGTCTCAATGTCTTTATCTTGGGTCGGAAACTCATGGGCGGGCATTAAATCGATTTTGGCAATGGGCTTGCTTGAACGTTGGGTTTCAACATCAAATAAGCGAATGCTGTCAATTTCATCATCAAACAAATCGAGGCGTATTGGCTCTTTACTGCCCATCGGATAAATATCAACCAGCGAACCGCGTATTGCAAATTCACCATGTTCCATCACTTGTTGTACATTGAGGTAACCTGCACCATCAAGATTTAAGCGCAGTTGTTGCGGGTCAATTTTATCGCCTTGCTTAAACACAAGGGTATTGCCATAAATAAATTCGGCTGGCGCGGTGCGCAGCATTAAATTCGACACCGGTAACAGTAAAATGCCCGTTTTACTTTGTTTTAAACGATTAAGGGTCGCTAAACGTTGTGAAATAATGTCTTGATGGGGCGAAAAATGATCATAGGGAAGGGTTTCCCAATCAGGAAAAACCATAACACTGTGTTCGGGCAGTAAATATTCCAGTTCAGCTTCTAGCTTTAAGGCGCTGGGCGTATCGGGGGTAATTAACACAACTAAGGAATCATGGCTTTTTACACCTTGTGCAATGGCAATACTGAGCGCGCTGCCTGTTAATTGTCCCCAGTGGATTTTATCTTTTTTTGATTTAATCCAAGGTAATTGTGCCCAGTGTGTAAGTGCCATTAAAAACTCCGTAGCAAAGTAAAGTAACGTCGGTGCGTTTTGTTATTTTTTATATGAAAAGGCCATGAAAAACATGGCCAAATACAGGTTAATCGCGGTAAATCTTTAATAAATCTTGGTAGTGATCAATGCGTCGATCACGAAGGTATGGCCAGATGCGTCGTATATCTTCACTGCGTTGCATATCAAGCTCAACAGATAAAATTTCGTCATCTTTGGCTCCTGCATGAGCGAGGATCTCACCTTGTGGCCCAGCAATGAAAGAATTACCCCAGAACAAAATACCTTCAGAGCTATTACTTGGATCACTTTCATGGCCCACGCGATTACAACTGATCACTGGAATACCATTGGCCACAGCATGAGCGCGTTGTGAGATAACCCAAGCGTCACATTGGCGAGTTTGCTCGTCAATATCATCACGAGTATCCCAACCAATAGCCGTTGGATAGATAAGCATTTCAGCCCCAGCCATGGCCATAAGTCGCGCTGCTTCAGGGAACCATTGATCCCAACAGACTAATACACCCAGTTTGCCCACAGAAGTTTGAATAGGTTCAAAACCCAGATCTCCAGGGGTGAAATAGAACTTTTCATAAAAGCCCGGATCGTCTGGAATATGCATTTTGCGGTATTTTCCAGCGATAGTGCCGTCAGATTCTAAAACCACCGCGGTGTTATGATATAAACCGGTGGCACGCTTTTCAAACAATGAAGCGACAATGACGATATTCAGCTCTTTGGCTAGCGCACCTAACGTATCTGTGCTTGGGCCAGGGATTGTTTCGGCTAAATCAAACAGGTCAGTGTCTTCTGTTTGACAAAAATACAGGCTGCGATGTAATTCTTGCAGGACAACCAATTGTGCCCCTTTGGCCGCAGCCTTTCTGATCCCATCTTGAGTTTTTGCGAAATTATGCGCCAAATCGGCGCTGTTGCTGTGTTGCACTAACGCAACATGTAATGGTTTAGTCATAAGGTTACCTCAAAAAACCGGTAGGCAATTGCATCGAGATACAATGCAAGCTGCCAAATTGATGGATCAATGGTAAACAATCAACACCTATCACTGTATGTTCTGGGTAAGCTTTAGCGACTTGTTCAAGGGCGAGTTGATCGTGTTCATCGCGATAAGTAGGCACTAATACGGCACCATTGATGATTAAAAAGTTTGCATAAGTTGCAGGAAGACGATCCCCATTGACATCGTATTTTGCACTTGGCCAAGGCAAAGGCACTAAATTAAAGGCGTGATTATCTTTGTTGCGAAGTGCCCGTAGCTCGTTTTGCATCAAGTTTAGTTCTGTATAATGGCTATCTTGCGGATCATCGCATTGTACATAAACCAAGGTGTTATTAGGAGCCAGTCGTACTAATGTGTCGATATGGCTGTCTGTATCATCACCTTCTAGGTGACCATGGTGCAACCATAAAAAGTGTTCAATACCCAGTTTGTCACTGAGCAGAGCTTCAATCTCAGCTTGCGTCATATTCGGGTTACGATTGTCATTGAGTAAACAAATCGAGGTTGTGAGTAACGTTCCTTGACCGTCGGATTCAATTCCACCTCCTTCAAGCACCATATTAATTGTTTCGTGATGGGCATCTTGATGCAACACAGCTTCAAACACTGCTTGATTAATGGCGTTATCACGTTTGGCGTCAAACTTGTTGCCCCAACCATTAAAGGTAAAATCAAGCGCTCGAACTGAACCATCTTCTTGATAAACGCTAATTGGGCCGTGATCACGTGCCCAGGTATCATCAATAGGTGTGACGACAAACTTAACGTTAGTTAAGTCAATTTGATGAGTCGTGAGTAACTGACTAACATGTTGTTTTAACTGTTCATTATGAACCACTAAGACCAACGATTGAAACGCAAGAATATGGCGGCACAGCGCAAGATAAACAGGTTCAACATCCGATAAAATGGGTGCCCAGTCTGTATCTGCATGTGGCCAAGTAAACATAATGGCATCTTGTGATGCCCATTCAGCGGGAAGTGTGTAAGCCATAATATTGGTTAGCTAGGGTAAATAGGCCGATATTTTAGCATTAAGTCACACGCTGTCAGCAACTTTGTCCAAATAAATCGTGTATTTAAAGAGGTGAACGATTACGGTCACGTAACTGTCTTGATTGTGCATGTAAGCTCGCTCTGACCATGAGCTCTTGATCTTCTGGGCGAATTTGACAAAAAGCCAAGGTATAGTGGCAACCTGTTTCGTGAGGTTGTTTTAAAATGATTTGGCTATAACAAAAAACAGCCGCCGCTTCGTGATGAAGAAACAACTTAGTACAAAAATGCTGCCCTAAAGGGAAATCTGTCTCATCAAAGACGACGACGCCACCACCGCCATAGGAAATCGTTTGAGACTGTTGTTCATCTTGATGCTCAGTGGCAAGGATATGCGCCATGATTAAGTCGATTTTACGAGATTGCAGTTTTAAAAATTGTGCCAGTTCATCTGCAAGGTCACCTAATCCTCTTAAAGGTCGCAGGGCATTTTGCTCTAGTGTATTGACTTCGTTGGCCAGTTTAAATAAAGGTGGAATAGTCATTTCGAGGGTGTGAACATCTCCTGGCACTAGATGAGGAGACACAGCCTTTAGGTTGACTTTAATCACTTCTTGGATTTGAAAATATTGATTAAACACGTCAAGTTGTTGGTTAGACATAAAATAGCCACTTAAAATTAACTAATCCATTGATTATGCTTATGTTAGCGAGCAACCGATAAAATAGCTAGTTCACTTTAACGGCTTTATAATCAATCATAAAGCAAAACAACATGATGAGAGGATGAATTATGATCCATTTCAGTCACTCAGATGACGCTGATGGGGCAATTAGCGCACAATTGCGCGCAAAAATAATTGCATTCAATCAACAGCATTTTGAAGTGAAAGAGCGTTTTCCGATTGCCATCAAGGCTTGTAATGACCAAGGTGAATTAATGGCGGGGATAAGCGGCAATACCTTTGGTAATTGGCTGCTGATTGATTGGTTATGGGTTGACAGTGCGTTACGAGGCCAGAAAATAGGCAGTCGATTACTTGAAGAGTTAGAGCATCAAGCGGTGCTCAGGGGGTGTAAAAAAGTAATGGTAGATACCCTTGAGTTTCAGGCGCCTGATTTTTATCTGAGTCATGGCTACCAAGAGGCATTTGTAATGAGTGAGTATCCAAAAGCATCACAGCGATATTATTTTTTTAAATCGTTAAATTCAGGGTTAAGGTAACGTGTGAAAATTGGGATTGTATTAAAAGCACCAATTTTTTGCCACAGTGTTTGGGCTAACTGATGTTGGGACTCATAAAACTGATATGAAAAAACGAGATACCCATGCTTGACCACCAACGGCGGAAACATATGGATAAGATTAGGATATTCAGATTGAGGCAGGTGAGGAGAGGTTTCACTAATTTGGCACAGAGTGAGTGCCAAATCGACACGTTTTTCTTTTAGTAAACGTTGTGCAGTATTGGCTGAGTCAGTTTGTACAACTTTGAGTGGCAATTGTTCTAATTGCTCTAAACTCGAATACCCTGCAGGTAAGGCGATGGTTGGCTCGCTTATTCCACTTAATGATAAACCATCCCAAGTTATTTCGGTTTCTGAACGGCGGATAAAACACGTACCATGCTCACTAATCGCGCGGGTAGAGTCGATCTGATTATTCACTTTTGGGTAGACACCGAGGGTTTCTCTTTTCAGTTGATAACTGGCAATAATCGCGTCGACTTTGTTGTGTTTTAAATCATTTAAACAACGTTTCCATGGTTGGCGGATAAATGTAAGTGATAATTGCGGTATTTCTGATACAACTTGCTGAAGTACTTCTATTGTTGCGCCTGGCTCTTGGGGTGGAGTGGCAGGGCCTTTACCTAAAAAATAAGGGGGCAGCTCTTTGTCTTCATAACAAAAAAGTAAGTTGATGGAGTTATCAACAGCAAATAAGGACGCTGAATACACATAGAGTATAAATAAGAGGTATTTCACAAGTGATCACTTCATTTACTGGTCATGTATATAGATTAGACAATAACCAAGGAAACAGCCTTATTTCTTTTATTTGAAATTAACCACAGGCTTCTAAGGTCTTGTTAGTGAATATGATGAAAGATCAACAGGTGAAGTATGAAGAGTAAACCAATGTATTTATTAGGTTATGTGTTGCTTAGTTTATGTATTACAGCATATACAAATAGTGGGCATGCAGCACCAAGCAGTGAAAAAAAACGAGCAACAGAACATATTGAAAAGATTGTGCTTGGCTCTGGTTGCTTTTGGGGAGCAGAAAAGCGTTATCAACAAATAGACGGTGTGATCAATGCGGTATCGGGATATGCAGACGGACAAGGAGTCTCACCTACCTACAGAGCAATCACTAAACGAAGCAATAAGCACAATCCAAACAATCATGCCGAGGTAGTGGAAGTCACTTACAACAGCAATCGTGTCAGTGCAAAAACATTGTTGATGCACTTTTTCGAGCATCATGATCCGACACAGTTAAATCGTCAAGGAAATGATATTGGCACTCAATATCGCTCAATCATCCTGACCACCACAGAGCAACAGTTAAAGACGGCTGAAGAATTAAAAACACAATTTCAACCATTATTAACCCAGCAAGGTTTTGGTGAAATCGCCACAATTATAAAACCATTGGATACATTTTATAAGGCAGAAAGCTATCACCAAGACTATTTAGCCAAAAATCCAAATGGGTATTGCCCAGATTTGAGAACCGGAGTGACATTTACCCAAGCTAAGACCGTTGCCGATAAAACAGACAATACTCTTTTGTTCCAAGGAAAACATATTGTGGTCATTGAGTCACAAGGCTATTGTCCTTACTGTGAGAAATTTAAAAAAGACGTGTTAAATGATTACCAAGGAAGCATTCCAGTCACTACACGTTTAGCCAGCCAGCTTGATGGATTAACTATCAGTACCCCCACTTGGGCGACACCCACTATTTTGTTTATTGAAGATGGGAAAGAAGTATTTGGTCGCCAAGGGTATTTGAATCCAGAAGAGTTTTACCTCATGTTAGGTCAATTTAAACTCGGTAAGAGTGAAGCGTTTAATGTTGCATTCGATGAAGGAACAGACGGGCGATTTTGTAAGGAATATGAGATTTTCAAAAATACCCCAGATGGTGTTTTCATTGATAAATTAAGCGGAGCTCCTTTGTTTGATACTCGGCACCGCTTTAACTCGGGGACAGGATGGTTATCCTTTACACGCGCTTTACCCGATAGTGTGATTGAAAAAGCGGATAACCGCTATGGTATGCGCAGAACTGAAATCCGCTCTAAATCATCTGGGATCCATTTAGGACATGTTTTTGACGATGGCCCTAATGGTCAACGACGCTTTTGCATTAATGCTACAGTTCTTGAGTTTAGACCGCGTACTTAACGCGCCAATTCACTGTTTAAAAAAGTGTTTATATTTTTTCCTAATAAAAACAGATTTGTCTATTCTTAGGGTAGGTGGACTGTTTGGGATAATTTATGATCAGCTTTATAGAAAAAATGAAACTCGCTAACCAATTGAGAATGTCGTTCTTACTTTTGGTTACTTTACTGATAGTTGTGTCTATCTCAAGCTACGTAGGTTTGTTGTCATCGGAGAATAACTTTAAGCAATATAGAAACTTAGCAATCAATACAAACTTGGCGGGGAGACTGCAAGCAAATTTGCTGTACTCCCGCCTTAATGTCATTAAAATACATCAATGAAAATGATCCAGAAGCTTTAGCGGATTTTAAACAACGAATATTAAGCTCCAAAGAGTTTGTCACTGAAGCGCAAGATTCGATTAGCAATCCAATCCGCTTAGGTTTAATCGAACAAAGTATCAATAATATATCACTGTACGAAAATCACTTTGAAACGGTGGTGAGCTTAATCGCTAAGCGCAATGAAATTGTGAGTACAGAGCTTGATCCTGCAGGAAAAGCGATGCGTGTATTAGTGACAGAGTTGCTTGATGCAAATCAAAACGCTTCGAACGAACAAGTCTATACCTTAGCAAAATTACAAGAGTCTTTATTATTAGGTCGGCTGTATGTTGTTAAGTTTTTAGTAACAAATCAAATTGATGATGCAAAGCGTGCCCATGATGAGTTGGGGGTGAACACCACTAAAATGTATCAACAAGCGCAGGATGTTTTAACATCTTCGGTGGATCAAACTAAATTACAACAGTTCATGACCCTCAAAACGCAATACCTTAATGCGTTAGATGCAATCGAAAAAATCATTATTGAACGCAACACGATAATTAATGATCAATTAAATGTGATTGGTCCGCAAATAGCGAATGACTTAGAAGATATTAAATTGAGCATCAAAGCAGAGCAAGATGAACTAGGCCTGCAAGTAATAGCTGATGTTGAATTTATGGTTTATTTAGTTAAAGGGGTGTCTCTTGCGGCTTTAATATTTGGTTTGGTTATGGCGGTGATATTACCTAATATCATTTGCAAACCAATCGGTGGTGAGCCGGCAGAAATCGCCGCAATTACAGCTAAAATTGCCAAAGGTGATTTATCTCAAGAATTTAGTAATGACTCTGAATCAACGGGTATTCTTAAATCCATAACTAGCATGTCGCAAAGTTTAAAAGCCGTTGTGCTGCGAATTATTGGCAATGGAGACGAAATTAAGGATGCCGCGCTCAATGCAAATGAAGTCGCATGAAGTACGAACGAAGCGGTCAATATTCAAAGAGAACGAACCGCGCAAATAGCCACGGCAATCAATCAAATGGCGTATAGTATTCAAGAAGTCGTCAAACTATCTACAAACTCAGCCGAGTCAGCCAATGAAGCAAAAACAACAGCAGATAATGGATTGCAATTAATCGATAAAACGGTCTCGGTAAACAATCATCTTGCAGAGACAATTGAAAGGGCGATGAGTGACATGAACGACTTAGCGCAAAGCAGCGATTCGATTGGTGCTGTCGTCGAAGTGATCAGAAAAATATCTGAGCAGACCAATTTACTTGCTTTGAATGCCGCCATTGAAGCTGCACGAGCAGGCGAGCAAGGTCGCGGTTTTTCAGTTGTTGCAGACGAAGTGAGAAGTTTAGCCCAGCGAACTCAAGAATCGACCAATGAAATCCAAACAATGATCGAAGCACTGCAAACAGGGAGTCAGGCTGCGGTGAGTAGCATGTCAAGCAGTAGTCAAGAAGCCCGCAACTCTGTGCAGTTATCTGCAGATACACGGGACGCCTTGACACAAATATTGGCTATGATCAGCTCAATTAATGATATGAATAATCAAGTGGCTGTTGCTGTCGAAGAACAATCGAGTGTGTGCGAAGACATTAACCAAAATATCACCGGCATTGCTCAAGCATCGGAAACTTCTGCTCAAAGTGCGCAGCAAGCGGCGCAGTCCAGCGAAAGAATGGAAATGAGTTAGCATTAATTGCTCAGGAGTTCAAAGTTCGCTAATCGCACAAAATGATAATCAAAAGGAATGAAGATGCTGTTTTCATTCCTTTTTTTGTTATTAGACTATAGGTTTACAGTCAGTTTCTTAATTTACTGGTACAGTCGTGTAAGACGCAATTTTTACCCACTAACAAAAATAAAAAGGAATATTAACGTGCAATCCATAGCAATTGTTATTTTCGGAATAATCGGAATGCTGTTTGGTTGGTTTGTTTACTCGAAATTTATCGCCAGCAAAATTTTCCAAATGGACGATAAGTTCATAACACCCGCTCATCAACTCAATGATGGTGTTGATTATGTGCCAACCAATAAACTCGTTTTATGGGGACATCACTTCACATCTGTTGCGGGTGCGGCACCGATAGTCGGCCCTGCTATTGCGGTTTATTGGGGCTGGGTCCCTGCGGTGCTGTGGGTTGTACTGGGCACGATTTTTTTTGCGGGTGTCCACGATATGGGCGCATTGTGGGCAAGTAGTCGCCATAAAGGCAAATCAATGGGGGCATTATCTGAGTCTGTGATTGGTAAGCGCACTCGGGCGTTGTTTATGGTGGTGGTCTTTTTAGTGCTGCTGATGGTCAATGCCGTGTTTGGTGTGGTGATTGCCAATTCATTTGTGAGCCAACCGACAGCGGTACTGCCTGCTTGGGCAGCCATTGTTTTTGCTTTAGTGATAGGGCAGTTATTACACCGTAATTTTAATATTATTATGCTGTGTGTTTTTGGTGTGATAGCACTGTATTTGAGTGTTTATGCTGGCAGTATCATGCCACTTGCGTTACCAACTGAAATGTTTGGTTTAAGCGATAAAGCCAATTGGATTATCATTTTATTTGTCTACGCAGCGATTGCCTCTTTGTTGCCGGTTTGGGTGTTATTGCAGCCACGAGATTTTATTAATGGGGTACAATTATTGGTTGGTTTATTCTTGCTCTATGGCGCAGTCTTTTTATTTATGCCTGATATCACAGCGCCAGCGTTTAATACGCAAGTAGCGGTTGATACCCCAAGTATTATTCCGCTGCTATTTGTGACAATCGCTTGTGGGGCAGTTTCTGGCTTTCATGGCATCGTGTCATCAGGAACCAGCTCAAAGCAGTTAGACAAAGATACCGATGCGCGCTTTGTTGGTTACCTTGGAGCGGTTGGTGAAGGGTGCTTAGCATTGATCACCATCGTTGCAGTGAGTGGGGTGACACTCGCTCTATCTCCGGCAGAATGGCATGAAGTTTACAGCCACTTAGGAGCGGGCAGTGTGGGAGCCTTTATTACGGGCGGAGCAAACTTAATTCAAAGTGGCTGGGGGATCCCAAAAGAACTGGCTTCAACCTTGTTGGCTGTCATGGTGGTGTTATTTGCTGGTACAACCATGGATTCTGGCGTACGTCTTCAGCGTTATATCATCCAAGAATGGGGTGATATTTATAATATTAAGCTGATTAAAAATGGCGTTATAGCGACGTTGTTAGCAGTGGCGTGTTGTTTGTTACTTGCATTTGGTGCGGGTGGCTCATCGGGTTCAGGTGGGATGATTATTTGGCCTTTATTTGGTTCGACCAATCAAATTCTTGCTAGTTTAACGCTGTTAGTGATTTCTGTGATGTTAATCAAAATGGGTAAACCTGCACGGTATACCTTGATCCCTATGGTGTTTGTTTTAACCATGGCGTTTTTAGCGGGTCTGATTAAGCTTGCAGAGTATTATGAGCAAGGAAATTGGCTGCTGGTCACGATTGATGCGGTGGTATTGGTAGTCTGTGTAATGGTGATGCTCGAAGCATGGTCAGTGATTGCCAAGCATAACAAACAGCAAGGACAAGCATCAGAACAAGTGTCTGATGAGAGATAAAATGCTTGCGTAATAAAAAAGGTTTACCTGAGGTAAACCTTTTTTTATGGCAAATTAATACTGCCAAAACTAAAAGTGTTGATGATGAAAATGTAAATGATCATCAATAAAGCTACTAATAAAGTAATAGCTGTGATCATATCCTTCTTGCATACGAAAGGTCAGCGGATAGTCCCGTTGTGTCGCAACGTCAATGAATGGTTCTGGCGTTAATTGTTCCGCTAAAAAGTTATCTTTATCACCTTGGTCAACTAACATTGGCACAAACTGGTTAGAATCGATTGCTTTGATGAGCTCAGTTGAGTCATACGCACGCCACTCTTCAGGATCGGCGCCTAAATATCCGCTAAAGGCTTTGATACCCCATGGACATTGGCTGGGCTGGCAAATCGGACTAAATGCGCTAATTGATGAGTAACAATCTGGATTGCGAAGACCGATCATCATCGCACCATGCCCGCCCATCGAGTGGCCCGCTAACGCGCGTTGTGCAGTGACATTAAAGTGGTTTTCAATCACATTAGGTAACTCATCCACAATAAAGTCATACATGTGATAATGAGTCGCCCATGGTTTTTGTGTCGCGTTTACATAAAAACCTGCACCAACACCAAAGTCATAGCTTTTTTCAGTATCATCAGGAATGTTTTCGCCGCGAGGACTGGTATCAGGAGCGACAATACATAGACCGAGTTTGGCCGCAGTTTTAAATGCTCCTGCTTTTTGCATAAAATTCTCATCGCTACAAGTTAAGCCAGATAGCCAGTAAATAACGGGCACCGATTGACCTTGTATCGCCTGAGGCGGCAAAAAAATAGCAAAGCGAGTTGTACTTTTTAATGCCACTGAATCAAATTCAAATTGCTGATGAAGGCCGCCAGCAACTTTATTTTCACTGATTAATTGTATGGTCATAACATACCTTTTTCAGCATCTTTATAAGATGCTGAACATTAAGAGGGTTATTTATCAAAATGAATGACAGAGCGGATACTTTCACCGCTGTGCATTAAATCGAATGCTGAGTTGATCTCATCAAGTGCCATAGTATGAGTAATAAAATCATCAAGCTTAAATTCACCAGCCATATAACGTTCGACAATCTCAGGTAATTCTGAGCGCCCTTTAACGCCGCCAAACGCGCTGCCACGCCATACTCGACCGGTCACAAGTTGGAAAGGGCGAGTTGAAATCTCTTGGCCGGCCCCGGCCACACCAATAATGATTGATTCACCCCAACCTTTGTGACAACACTCTAGGGCTGAACGCATAACATCAACATTGCCAATACATTCAAACGAAAAGTCGACACCACCATCAGTCATCTCGACAATGACTTCTTGAATTGGTTTATCAAAATCTTGTGGGTTGATGCACTCAGTTGCGCCAAGTTTAGTCGCGAGCTCAAACTTGCTGGTGTTGATATCCACACCAATAATCCGTTTTGCGCCAGCCATTTGCGCTCCGATAATGGCAGAGAGCCCAATGCCACCAAGACCAAAAATAGCCACAGTGTCGCCAGCTTGTACTTTTGCTGTATTCATCACTGCGCCCATGCCTGTGGTCACACCACAGCCAAGCAGACAAATTTCTTCAAGCGGCGCTTCTTTATTGACTTTGGCCAATGAAATTTCAGGTAATACTGTGTACTCAGAAAATGTCGAAGTACCCATATAGTGATAAATAGGTTGGCCATCTTTGTAAAAACGAGTTGTGCCATCGGGCATTAATCCTTGCCCTTGAGTGGTGCGAATTTTTTGGCATAAGTTAGTTTTGCCCGATGTGCAGAATTTACACTCACCACATTCGGGTGTGTATAAAGGGATCACATGATCGCCAATAGCAACAGATGTAACACCTTCACCAATCGCTTGAACAACTCCAGCACCTTCATGGCCCATAATGGCAGGGAAAACACCTTCAGGATCTTGGCCTGATAAGGTAAATGCATCAGTATGACACACACCCGATGCGATAATTTTTACTAATACTTCGCCAGCTTTGGGGAGCATCACATCGACTTCTTCGATTGAAAGTGGTTGATTTGGCCCCCAAGCGATGGCCGCTTTTGATTTGATAAATTGGTTTTCCATTCTGGTGTCCTTGCAAGTGAGAGTAGACGTATACGACTAGTTTAAAAGAATTGTTCAATGACGAACATGTTTATCTATGTTTGATTTTTTGTTGTAGTGCGGCAATACATTGAGCACTTGTTGCACGCGAGAAGAAGGAGCGGTTGCGATTAATTCTTCATAGGGTGCTTGGTCAACAAACGCACTAAAAGCGTTGACGATTACAGCAGGAAATTGCGTGCTATGGCTATCAACCGCTAGGATTTTTTGTGCTTTAAAGTGGGTAACATCAACACGGTGGCTAATGAGCGTATCGGTCACCGCGGATTTGATAGGATACTCAAATTGATGGGCTTTAGCGGTCGCTTCGAGACGTTCAGCACGGGTATTTGAGATGCTAAATACCAGTTGGTGTGCAAAATAGCGAGACTGACAAAGCTCAGCAAGGGCAACATGATCACTGTTTGCTGTGATCCCTCCTTGGCTAAAACATAACATCACAGGTGCAGCGTATTGCTTGGCGATTGTATCGATATCCGCAGCAATCTGTGAGAGTTGAGCTGATGTTTGGCCATCTTTGTAACGTAAAAACACTGGAGGTGGAAGTGTTAAGTGCTGAAGAGCTTGCTTTGTTTCATGCTCTCGAACGTTAGCAAGTTTGTCACCTGATAGGCCGCGCCCAGAGCGATCTGAACCTCGGTCGCCAGAGGTGACATAGACAGGCACAACATTAATGTGATGCTGCTGAACATGCATTAACGTCCCCGCAACCCAGGTTTCATCGTCGGGGTGGGCAAATAAAGCAATCACAGTTGGAGTGACACTCTGGTATTGCGCGCATCCAGAGAATAAAACACACAGTAAACACATTATCCCACGCATATTAAGCAATCCTTATGAAATGGCCATAAAGTGAAAAGCAAGCCTAAGCTTGCTTTTCACTTTAATCATATCAGCTTAATCAGCATGTGTGTGCTCTTGTTGGTGATGATGTGCTATTTCATCTTGCAAGGCTTGTTTATCACGAGACTCAAAGAAGCGGCGTTCAGTGAGCCAATAGAAAAACAGCGGAACAAAGAAAATAGCCAAGAAGGTTGCAGCCATCATGCCCCCCATGACCCCTGTTCCGACACTGTGGCGAGCGCCAGCACCCGCACCAGAACTAATTACTAGCGGGACAACCCCTAAAATAAAGGCCAAAGAAGTCATAATGATCGGGCGAAAACGCAGGCGAGCAGCTTCAAGTGCTGCAGCGCTAGCAGACCAGCCTTGTTGGTATTTCATCAATGCATACTCAACAATCAAAATAGCGTTTTTACTGGCCAGTCCTAATAATGTCACCAAGCCAATTTGGAAATAAACGTCATTAGTTAGGCCTGCAATCCACACTGAAATTAACGCGCCAAAGGTGCCAAATGGCAATGCCAGCATCACAGAAAGTGGTAATGACCAGCGCTCATATAAAGCCGCTAAAATTAAAAAGACCATAATGGCGGCCATCGCCAAGGCAAGGCCAGTGGTACCAGAGCTTCGTTTTTCTTGAAACGCTGTGCCAGTCCAGTCATATGTCATATCAGGAGGCAATACTTCTTTGGCAATGCGCTCAAGCTCTGCAATTGCTTGACCCGAACTGTAACCCGGCGCCGCGTTACCCAACATTTTAACTGCAGGTAAATTATTATAACGGTTGAGGCTATCGGGCCCTCGGCTATGCTCAATGTTGGCAAAGGCAGAAATGGGTACCATTTCACCTTGATTATTTTTGACGTAAATCCGGCCTATGTCTTCTGGTGACATTCTAAAGCTTGCCTCAGCAGACATCAGTACTTGCCAAGCACGACCAAATTTATTGAAGTCATTGATATACGCGGTGCCCAATGTGCCAGACAGTGCACTAAAAGCATCGTTAATCTCTATGCCCATTGCACGTGCTTGTTCACGGTCTACATCAACGTTCAGCTGAGGTGTATTAGGGCGCCAAAGTGTTTGAATGCCCGCAATAACGGGGCTTTGTTGTACCGCACCCATCATCATGCCCATGGCTTGCTGTAATTTTTCTGGCCCACCTGCGCCTTTATTTTGAATATAAAATTCAAAACCCCCGGTGCTGCCTAAACCAAAAATGGGTGGAGGATTAAAAGCCAACACTAGCGCTTCTTTAATACCAGCGGTTTTCATAAATAACTCACCAACTAATTGTTTGCTGGTGATTTCACGTTGATCCCAATGCTTTTGAGTGACAAACAATGTCGCGGCACTGTTTTTATAACCGCCACCAATAAAATCAAAACCAGTAAATGCAATCACATTTTCGTTAGCCGGATTTGATTTTGCCGCAGCAATCACTTGTTGGACGACTTCTTCAGTGCGCTCTAAAGAGGCACCATCTGGTAAGAAAATAGCCGAAATATAAAAACCTTGATCTTCATCAGGTACCAGCGATCCGGGCGTTTTTTGCCAAATACCCACAGTGAGCGCAATCATACCGGCAACCAGTACAAAACCAAGTACCCCACGGCGGACAAAAAAGCTGACCGCGTTGACATAATGACCTGTCACACGGTGAAACCAATCATTAAACCATAAGAAAAACTTAGCTGTTTGTTTGTGCTCAGGTTTGAGGATCAGTACACACAAAGCAGGGGTCATGGTCAGGGCAACCACACCAGATAAACTCACAGCAATTGAAATAGTAATCGCAAATTGGCGGAATAGCTCACCTGTTAACCCACCTAAAAAGGCGATAGGCACAAACACAGAACACAGTACTAATACAATCGCCACAACTGGGCCACTGACTTCTTGCATCGCTTTAATGGCAGCCTCACGGGGGTTGAGCTTTTCTTCATGCATTAAGCGTTCAACATTTTCAAGTACCACGATGGCGTCATCGACGACAATCCCTATCGACAGCACCATGCCAAAGAGGGTTAAAGTATTGATGGAATAACCAAGCATGTACAAACCAGCAAACGTACCAAGTAAAGAGACTGGCACGGCGAGAGTCGGGATTAACGTCGCTCGCCAATTTTGTAGGAATAAATACACCACCAAAAACACCAGCACCATCGCTTCAACTAAGGTAATCAGCACTTCACGAATAGAGACTTCAACAAAACGGGTGGTATCGTAGGGAGTTAAATGAGCTAAACCAGTTGGAAACTGTGATTTGATTTCATCGACAGTTTGGTTCACTTGCGCAGCGACATCTAATGCATTCGCACCTGGTTGTAAAAATATCCCTAATAAAACCGCTTGTTTACCATTAATCGTACCGTTGAAATCATAATCTTTTGAGCCTAATTCAACTCGTGCTATGTCTTTCAAGCGTAAGTTACTGCCATCAGAATTGGCGCGAATAATGATGTTCGCAAACTCTTCAGGAGTCGAGAGGCGTCCTTGAGCTGTGACACTGTAAACGATTTCTTGTGCCGAGCTCGATGTTGGGGTTGAGCCTATTTTACCCGCGGCATATTGAGAGTTTTGACTGCGAACAGCTTGGGTGATTTCTTCTACCGTGACTTTCAACTGGCTCATTAAATCAGGACGTAACCAAATACGCATCGCGTAATCTTTGGCACCAAATATTTGTACATTGGTTGTGCCAGGAATGCGTTTAATACGATCAAGCACATTCATGGTGACAAAGTTTGACGTCCACAATGAATCGCGGGTGCCATCAGGAGAATAAAAAGCATGAACTTGTAAAAAGCTCGAGGAACCTTTTTGCACAATCACGCCTTGGCGACGGGTTTCTTCGGGTAAACGCGCTTCAACTTGTTTGACTCGGTTATTGACGTTCACAGCCGCTTGGTCGATATCCGTGCCAATTTCAAAGGTGACTTCTACTGTTGTCACACCCGAACTGGTTGAATTTGATGACATATACATCATGCCCTCAACGCCAGTAATGGCATTTTCTATCGGGGCGGCAACCGTTTGTTCAAGTACTGATGCAGACGCGCCCGGATATACAGCTGTAACCTGCACCACAGGTGGAGCAATTTCAGGGTATTGCGCGATGGGGAGCGCGCGCATAGCCGCTAAGCCTGCTAATACAATGACGATTGAAATAACAAAGGCAAAAATAGGTCTATCAATAAAAAATCGAGAAAACATGATTATTCCTTCGCTGCGGTGTCAGCAGCTAATGCTACTGGCATACCAGGGAAAAAGATTCGAGCCATCCCATCAACGATGACCTGATCACCTGCGTTTAGTCCTTTTCGAATAATCCAGAAATTGCCACTATCGCCCGTTTGGCTTTGTGCTGTCCACTCACCAATCTCCACAGGAGTGGGGCTGGCAATTGTGTGTCCTTGATCATTTTTAAGCATACGGTAAACAAATTTTCCCATGCCATTATCTAAAACGGCACGTTGCGGCACCACAATCGCATTGTCGCGTTTAGCGCCACTTAAAATGACAGTCACAAACTGTCCTGGGCGTAATTGGTAATCAGGATTCGGCATAATGGCTTGCATTTCACTGGTACCAGTCGAAGGATTAATGCGCACGTCACTAAAGTTGACTGAACCTGCAAGCGGGTACATGCGGCCACTTTGTAGTTTAATGTGCGTGGTCCAATGGCCATTTTCTGGCAAAATTAACTGCCCAGCAGCGACATCTTCTCGCATACCGAGTTGTTCTCGCTCAGATAAACCAAAGCGTAAACGGATCGGGTCAAGTTGCGTAATTTGCGTGAGTAATAATTCGGGGCCGGGCACGTATGTCCCTTCAGAGACAAACTCTCTGCCCAGCACTCCACTGACAGGGGATTCAACGCGGGCATATTGTAAATTCAGTTGCGCTTCTTTTAAGCGTGTCTGACTCGATTTTAGCTCGGCTTGTGCTATCTCACGTTCGGAGACGGCATTATCGTAATCTCTTTGTGAAACTGAGCGCTCTTTACGTAATGTTTGTAGGCGGTTTACTTCACGATTGGCTTGATCAAGACGAGCTTGCGCAGCCTGAAGTTGTGCTTCATTCAGGGATTCGTCTAGTAAAAAAGGTTGCAAATCAAGGGTGAAAAGCGATTGCCCCTTTTGGACTTTTTCACCTTCTGAGAAGTTACGTGACTCTAAAATGCCAGCTACACGGGCTCTGACTTCGACTTCTTTTGAACCAGACAAGGTGGCCGGAAGTTCAATCGAAAACTCAGCAGTCGTTGGTTGAACTGACAACACAGAGACCATGGCCGGTGGCATCGCGTGTGCGGCTGCATCAGGTTGTTTTTCAGAACAAGCTGTCAGCAGGCTCAAGACTGAAACAGCTAATAAAGAGGTGGGCCAAAGGGACGAAAAACGTGTCATTTTTAAAAGCTCCAGCTTACAAAGGATCGTTGATAATTTAAAAGTAAACGCAAGTGTATACCTATTATTTAATAAGGTAAACGATAGCGTGTACTTTTTACTGACTTATTTTTATAAAATTAGTTATACTTCTCCCGTAGTTCATCTGGGGGCGATAATGGTTAGAAGTATAGATAAACATAACGATGTGTTATGTGCTGCAATCACTGAGTTTGCACAAAAAGGCATGGTAGCAACTACGATGGAAGCTATCGCCAAACGGGCAAACGTATCAAAACGAACACTATATAAGCATTATTCATCTAAAGATGCACTCTTTGATGCGGTGGTGTCACTATTATTAGCACGGATTGAGAGTTTATGTTGCGTGGCGTATGACGCTGAGCTTGATATTGGGGTGCAACTAAAACAATTGGCACACTTGTCAGTCTCATTGAGTGCTGATCAAGATTACCTGCGCTTATCAAAAATTGTCATCATTGAATCAATGCGCAGCCAAAGCCGTGCAAAAAAATTAGATGAACAATTCAAAAATTGTGAAGTGGGCTTACAAGTATGGTTCACTCAGGCTAAAGAAGCCGGTGCACTTGGAGACTATGATCCGCGTTTTATTGCCTCCTTATTTTTCGGTGGCATTAAGAAACTCACTTTTTGGGATCAAGCGATCCGTTGGCAGCCAGCATTGCCAGAGGATGAGTTAGAACAATTCATTTCACAAACATGTCAGTTATTTAGCTCAGGTTTGAAGGGCTGAACAGGTTTGAATTAACCTGTACTGTTATAGGAGCAATTGTTAATAAATAACCTGTCCTGTTGCTGTTCCTGCGCTTTATTGCCTCCTTTTTATTCAAAATAGCCGCTTATTTCGCGGCTATTTTTGCTCTTGTCAGCCATCAATAATATTGAATTGTTAAAAATTAGGTGACTTAGATGGCTGGCCTCACAGTCAAATGTTGCCATTGAGCAAGGTATTAATAATCCTATATTAGGCGACGCTCGCAGATGAAACTGATTGTTTATTACGCCACTTGATCTTTTTTTATTCGAACCGATGTGACAAGCGTAAAAAAAGTTGCATTTTTATCTAGCTAAATTGCATTTTCATGTAAGGTAATTGGTTGGTATTTAAATACTATCTAACTGATATCTAATGAGTTAAAAGCTTAACGCTTTCATTCATATTTGTTAACTATTGTAATTTTTATGAGGTAATATGTTGCAAGTTAATTTACTGGCGCGCGCTGTCACTTTGGGTTTGGCTTCAAGTGCCATTATTTCTACATTCAGCACACAGGTCATCGCGGCTGAAGCCGAGGCTACTATTGAGCGAGTTCAAGTCACAGGATCACGCATTCTTCGTGAAGGTGCAATTGCGCCATCTCCAGTCACATCAATCAGTGGTAAAGAACTATTATCAACCGGAGCGATGAATATTGGTGAGGCTCTAAATGAACTGCCTTCATTAGCAAATACCTATTCACTGGCTAACTCTGGCAATTATATTGGCACAGCAGGGCTTAATTTACTCGATTTGCGTGGTATGGGTGCAAATAGAACACTGGTTTTGATTGATGGCAAACGCCATGTATCAAGTAGTGCAGGTTCTGCATCGGTCGATACCAATACCATTCCGACAGCTTGGGTTGATTCAGTTGAAATCATTACGGGTGGAGCATCGGCAGTATACGGTGCCGATGCGGTAACGGGTGTGGTGAACTTTAGGCTTAAAAAAGACATCACAGGACTTGATGTTAGCCTTACAGCTGGCAAGGCAGAAGATAACCCGTACAAGAATAGCAAATTGAGCTTTTCTTATGGAGCCGATTATGCCGAAGGGCGTGGTAATGCGGCCATTGCGTTTGAGCTATCGAGCCAAAATGCACTCAATGCGACAGAGCGTGATTTGACTCGTACGCCTTATATGGCAGTCAGAAACCCAGCAGATGGCGATACTAAAGATGAAAATGGCCAAACCATTCATGATGGTATTCCAGATCGCATCACTGTGGCCAATACTGGTTGGTTTGATAGCTCAATTGCAGGTAATTTTTATCTTTCACAAGAAGATGGGATTAATTGGTACATCTTTAATCCTGATGGATCTGTCCGACCACAAAATTTAGGCACGACATACGGTGAATGGGGTCGTTGTACTAACTGTGAATTGTTGAACTTAAAAGAGTATAACGATCTTCAGCCTGATTTTGACCGCTACAACATTAGCATTAAAACAAATTACGACATCAACGATGATGTGCAATTTTATGCAGATGCAAAATACGTCAATAGCCAAGCAAACAGTGAAGGTCAACCATCATTTTTTGAATACGGCTCAGCACTGACCATTACTGCGGATAATGCTTATATTGATGACAGCTTACGCACCCTGATGCAACAAAATCAGCAAGAAGCCATTTATGTACATCGTTTTAATAAAGATGCAGGGCGTCGCTTAGAAAAAAATGAGCGCGAAACAGTGCGATTCGTGAGCGGCTTTGATGGTTATTTAAATGACGATTGGGGATTTGATACTTATTTTGTGCACGGTGAAACGACCCTTGAGCAAACAAATTACAATAATTTAATCCGTAAAAACTTTGCACAAAGCATTGATGCTATTTTAGTGGACGGTCAAGCGGTTTGCCGTGATGAGCAAGCACGTGCCGCGGGCTGTGTACCAACGAGTATTTTTGGTCACGGTGCCGTCAATGAGCAAGCGAAGCAATGGTTTAATACTACTTCAATCTCTGAATCAACCATTACGCAGCAAGTATTCAATGCCAGTGTTTCTAACAGTGCCTTGTTTGATTTACCTGCTGGTGTAGTAGGTTTTGCCGCGGGTATCGAATATCGTAAAGAGCAAAGCGACAGTGTGCCAGATGAATTTGCAGCGACAGGTGCTACATTCTTAAACTCTTTACAAGAAGAGCACGGCAAGTTTAATGTCAAAGAAATTTTCGCAGAATTTACTGTGCCTTTGATTGCTGATCAGTTTTTGATTCAAGATTTAGTTTTTGATTTTGCAATTCGCTATGCTGATTACAGTTCAATTGGTGATGCAACAAGCTGGAAGACAGGTCTTGACTGGACGATTGATGAAGAAGTGCGTGTAAGAAGCACGTATTCAATCGCACTCAGAGCGCCTAATATTGGTGAGTTATTTGGCCCGCAAAACCAAACGTATTTCCGTGTGGACGATCCGTGTAGTGCGCAATATGCACAATCTGCGATTCGTGTACAAAACTGTGCCGCGCTTGGGATCCCTGCGGATTTTGATCCGACCGCCACTGCGTCGAGCATTGAAGGATTAAGCGGAGGCAATCCAGACTTGCAACCTGAAGAGTCAACTAGCTTTACTGTTGGTTTGGTATACGAGCCACAAATGGTTGATGGTTTTGTGCTCACGCTTGATTACTGGTCAATCGAAATTGACGATGCTATTTCAAGTGTATCAGCGCAAAATATTCTTGATCGTTGTGTTGATTCATCAACGGGTATCGACAATCAATTTTGTCAGTTGATTGAGCGTGATCCTAACAATCATGAGCTAAAACTAATTACTTCCATTAGCCAAAATGTCGCAGCACAAAATGCCAGCGGGATAGACTTTGAGATAGGTTATGATTTTGAAGCTCTGGCTGGTAATTTTAAAACTAAATTGGTAGGTACGTATTTAAAATCACGTAAAACGTATTCATTCCAAGATAATCCACATGATTTTGAAGAAAATGCCGGCACTGTAGGCGAAGCCAAGTGGCAGCAAAACTTCAGTGTGGAATATCAACAAGATGAATGGACAGCCAATTGGAAAACCCGTTACCTAAGTGATGTGGATTTATATAATCAACAAGACTTAATAACGAACCCAGATCCTTCCGACATCATGTATTACGGCAGTTATTTTGTCTCAGATATCAGTGTTGCGTACGCATTTGATTCTGGGGTAAGTGTGTCTGTTGGCGTTGATA
This sequence comes from Pseudoalteromonas ulvae UL12, assembly GCF_014925405.1. Taxonomy (NCBI): domain Bacteria; kingdom Pseudomonadati; phylum Pseudomonadota; class Gammaproteobacteria; order Alteromonadales; family Pseudoalteromonadaceae; genus Pseudoalteromonas; species Pseudoalteromonas ulvae. The sequence continues at coordinate 392,254 of NZ_AQHJ01000028.1, read as the reverse complement.
ATGTTTTTGATCGCGATTTGCCAGGTGTTACAACTGGCACTGGGGCGGGTAGTGCCAGTTATGACAATTTAGGTCGTTTCTATTACAGCTCAGTCTCGTATCGTTTTTAATAAAAACGCATAAAAGATGAAAAAGCGGCCGACTAGGCCGCTTTTTTATTGGGTCATCGACAAAGTTTGGTATGATTGTTTTTTATAAAAATAAACAGCCACTATGACCACGATACTTTACATTATTACCGCACTTGCGCTCGCCCATATTATTGCAGACTATTATCGCGTCTGGCAGGCCAGTTATCTGCTCAAACCTGCCACCACTATGAGTATAATTTTCCTCGCTCAATACTTAACTTGGCCAGCGTTTGATATGTTTACCGCATTGGTGATTTTTGCTTTAGTTTTTAGCTTATTGGGCGATATTTTTTTAATGCTGCGCTCAGATCGTTTTTTGGCCGGTTTAATTAGTTTTTTTATTGCTCATGTCTTGTATATCAGTGCATTTTTGTACGCAGCCCCGCTCACAATTCATTTAGGACTATTAATTGGCCTAATGCTGGTGGGCTCAGGTTATTTATATGTCGTTTTACCAAAAGCGGGGCAATTACAAATTCCGGTTGTTGCATATGGACTCGTTTTACAACTTATGGTGCTCAGTGCAGGCAGCTTTGCCATGGCTGAGGGCCATTCATCATCTCAATATTTATGTTTGATTGGTGCGCTGTACTTTATATTTTCGGACTCGGTACTGGGCTTTTCTCGCTTTGTAAAAGCATGGCCTATCAGCCACAGTATTGTACTTGGCAGTTATTATTTAGCCCAAACATTACTGGTGTTTGGTTTATTATCACCCCGCTAACGATCCGTTCAAGGAAAAAATTATGACTATTGAAGCAATTGACCATCCGTTAATTCATCACAAAATGGCATTGCTGCGCCAAGCTAAACTGAGCTCGCGTGAATTTCGCCAGCTCAGTAATGAAATCGCTGCTCTGCTGACTTATGAAGCGACAAAATCTCTGCCTTTAGAGCGTTATTCATTCAGTGGCTGGAATGGTCAAATGAATGGGCAAAGAATTGCAGGCAAAAAGCTCACCGTGGTGCCAATATTGCGTGCAGGAGTGGGGATGCTTGATGGTGTCTTGTCTATGGTTCCTGCAGCCAAAATCAGTGTCGTTGGGCTCTACCGTGATGAAGAAACACTAACACCAGTTCCTTATTTCGACCGTATTGTTTCCAATATGGCTAATCGTAGCGCATTGATTATCGATCCGATGCTCGCAACCGCAGGCTCGATGATTGCCACAGTGCAGCTTTTAAAAGAGGCCGGATGTACAGATATTAAAGCGCTCGTGTTAGTGGCAGCACCAGAAGGCTTGAAGAATATGCAGCACACTCATCCCGATGTGAGTATTTATTGCGCCGCCATTGATAGCCACTTGAATGAGCAAGGATATATTATTCCTGGGCTGGGTGATGCAGGCGATAAAATTTTTGGCACTAAGTCGAATTAATTTATCAGACGCGACTGCTTGGCAATGTCTTGTTTTAAAGTGCGATATAACTCATGCCTAAATGTGGGCAGGTGCTCAGCATTAATCAAGGCAAACTGTGAGTGGGCTTGTTCAAACTCTGACTGTGCAAGCAGCGATTCTACCAGACGTAATTGATAGACGGCGCGATTGGGCAAATCTTGCGCGTCGTTAGCAATTTTAACTGCAATATAAAATGCATCAGCAGCGGAGCGATAAGCCTGTAAATGTAAATACATCATACCAATGTTCGCTTGAATAACGGCAACCTGTTGTTTATCACCTGCCAACTTTGCCCAATATAAGGCTTGCGTATAATAATCAACCGCAAGCTCTCGATCTTGTAACTGCGTAACTGCTTGCGCTAAATTAGCGTACAACTCGCGGTTAAACACCGGCTCGTAACGTTTTCCTAACTGAGTTTCTAAACGGATTAGAATTCGAAATGCACGCTGGGGTTCACCGTTTACGTGTAGTAAATTGGCAATATCAATTAAACGAGTCGGATCAGGTAATTGATTATTCAGCCCTTCTAACTGCATTATCGCGTGATTCAAAATGTTTGATGCTTCAGCGTTTTTTCCCATCTGATAAAGGCATTTGGCTAAATAAATTTCGACTTGAGTTAAAAATGCCTTTGGTAACTCGGGTTGTTTGACAATCTCGCTCACCTCATTATAGAGCGCCTCGTATTGATGCAATTGAAATAATAACTCTAACATCGTGAGTTTAGTTTCATACCATTTGGGGCTCAGCGGCTCTAAGGTGCTTAAGAAATTTTGCTGCTCAACTAAACAATCAGATGCGTTTGATTCGCAGACAAATTCAAAACGTTTGAACGCTGAATCGATTGCATATGCGGGCGTGAGGGCACTTACACTAATAATGATACTGATCAGACGGATAAAAAACGGCATCCAGATGAACCTAAATAATGGAGTCGCTAAACGGTATCGTTAAAGCGTGATAGAAGCAATATTCGACTGTAACACAATGTAAATATGGCAGGTGAAAAATCAATCGGGTTGGTGGATAGTTGAAATGAACACTCGATGCTAGGCAATAAACAGGCTGTCAGCAGGGACAGCCTGTTTAATATCTTAAACGCTTTTAATAAGTGTAACTCGCTTGCAGACCAAGTGGTGCGCCTATTGCCCAATATGCTAATAAGAAACACGTCCAGCCAATCAAAAAGGCGATAGAGAAGGGCAGCATTAACGCGATAAGCGTGCCAATCCCAGTGTCTTTAACGTATTTTTGACAATACACCACGACTAATGGGAAATATGGCATCAATGGCGTAATGATGTTTGAGCTTGAGTCACCGACACGGTAAGCCGCTTGTGACAAATCAGGGGATATACCCAATTGCATCAGCATTGGAACAAAAATTGGCCCTAGTAAAGCCCATTTGGCAGAGCTTGAGCCGACAAATAGGTTCACAAAAGCGGTTAAGAAAATAATGCCCACTATGGTGACTGTACTTGGTAAAGCAAGCGCTTTTAACACTTCAGCTCCTTCAATGGCCATTAACGCTCCCAAGTTAGAACTTGAAAAAGCAGCAATAAATAAAGCACAGAAAAAAGCCATTACAATGTAATAAGCCATTGAAGACATTGACTTACTCATCGCATCAATCATGTCTTTACTGGAGGTGAAAGTGCCTGTAACAAAACCATATACAGCACCTGGGATCCAAAATAGAAGGAAGATGAGCGGCACAATCGATTGCATCAATGGAGCGGTGAATTCTGTTAGCGAACCCGATGGACTCCGCAAAGGTGAATTTGGTAATGATGAGGTATAAGCGAGTAACGCCACCCCAGCGAGCATCACAGAGGCTGCTATTACAAAGCCTTTTTTCTCTTTAGGTGTGGCTTCATCAAAAGAGGGCAGCTCATTGGTATCACCATCCACTTTGGTATTGGCCAGGCGTGGCTCAATAATTTTATCGGTAATGTACCAACCGAGTAATACGATAAATAAGCTCGACGCAGAAGCAAAAAACCAGTTATTAAGTGGATTCACCACGATTTCTGGATCAATAATTCGTGCAGCACTTTGGGTAAAGCTTTGTAATAACGGATCAATCCCTGAAGGAATAAAGTTTGCCCCAAAACCACCACTGACCCCAGCAAAAGCCGCCGCGATCCCCGCAAGAGGGTGACGGCCCATGGCATAAAAAATCACGCCCGCAAGTGGAATAACCAAAACATAGCCCGCATCGGTGGCTGTATGGCTGACAATGGCAATTAAAATGATTGAAGGCGTAAGTAAAAACTTTGGCGTGCGCTTAAGCATCAGTTTTAAGCCAGTATTGATAAAGCCAGAATGCTCTGCCACACCGACACCTAACATCGCGACCAACACTACACCTAAAGGCGCGAAGGTAGTAAAGGTTTTAACCAGTGAGGCTAAAAATCCGGCGAGTGCATCACCACTGAGTAAATTATGAATCACAATCGGTGCACCAGTACGCGGGTCGATAGCATCGAATTGTGTGTTTGCAAATAGCGCTGACAACACCCAAATGAGCAGCATCGCCATTAAAAATATCATTGCCGGATCAGGCAATGCGTTGCCCAAACGTTCAATCGAGTTTAAAAAACGATTGACTAAACTTGGCTTTACGTTGTTTGTTTTATCCATGTTTCAATCCATTTACTGTGTTTGGGTCTAGATACTACCTTTATTAGGAAAAAATCAAAATCATTCTCGATAAATCAGCACAAAAAAGCGGGAGAGTAACAGTGGATGGGGGAATATTAATCAATTAACGCTAACAATCACTAGGGGCTGCTGATCTTTCGTGATTATTTTTGCAGCGAATTGTTGGGTATTTATACAAGGCAGCGCTTTTGTGGTGTAGCGAGCTACACGAAAAAGCGATAACGCAGTAGAAATACCCAACAAACGCTGCCCGAAGGGTTCGACTAAAAGCGTATTTCTCTTTGTTGAGCAGTATTTGCTTAGAATGACTAGGCTACACACTGCTCGTCGCGATAAATACGCTTTTATCCCGAACAAAATTTAACCATGAAAGATCAACAGCCCCTAGGCATTCTTTGATTGTGATGATTTTAAGAGGTAGAGCGGCGGTTAATGTGCAACTGTAAACGTTGGGTAGGCTAAGCCCCAGCGAGTCAAAATCCGCTGGTATTCACCATTTTGTTTAATGAGTGCCAGTGCGTTAATAATTTGTTCTGCAACCTTGGGGTCGATATCTGCGTGAGCTGCGATATACAAATCATGCGGAAAGTCTTGGATTGCTAATTTTTGCTCCACGGCTTCAGGTGGCAAGTTAGCACTGGCGAGCTCGCGCTTTAGGGCTATATTATTCGTTAATACATAATCGATGCGTTCTTTAAACAATAAGTGCCACATCTGATCAAAATTAACACTCAATACTAGGTTGTGTTCTTCTGTAAAGCCTTGTTGTTTTAAAAATGTCTCACTGTAATACCCACGAATAGTACCCACGGTTCTTTTTTTTGCGTGATCAAGTGAATCCAGTTTTTCAGTGTTTGTTTTCAAGCCAACTAAAAATGCGGTGGTTTGGTAGGTTTGTCCAAGCCATTTAAATTGCTGCTCTCTGCCGGGTGTACGTAATAAGGAAAACATTAAGGTTTCGGGTTGAATTTGAGTTTGGTGGTATGCCCGTGCAAATGGCATTAGTTCGATACGAATAGTGAGATCAGTCCGCTGCGCGATAGCATGTATGACATCGACTAACGCACCCTCTGGCTGATTATTTTGATTAAAATAATGAAATGTTGGCAGCTCCTCTGCAACAAAGGTCACAGTTTGACTTGAGCACACAGCTGAATATAACAATAAGCAAAGACAGAACAACTTCATATTCGTTTACTCACAACATTTAATTGTCGTCACATTAACGCGCAATGTGTCGATAAATCAAGTGAAAATCCCACCTGATGGATGTGTTTAGTCTATCTGTTTGCTTAGGGGCAGTTGATCTTTCGTGGTTAAATTTTGTTCGAGATAAAAGCGTATTTATCGCGGCGAGTAGTGTGTAGCCTAGCATTCTAAGCAAATACTGCTCAACAATTCGCTGCAAAAATCATCACGAAAGATCAACATCCCCTCGGCTTTCTTCTGATTCATTGTGGATTTCAATGATGGCAAGCGCATGATTAAGCGCGGATACTCGATCTTTAGCAAATTGATTATCCGGTATTAATTCATTAATTCCAAGGCGTGCCAATTTATCGTTTGCATCGGTATTGGGCGAATAGATGATGACATCACAATCAGCATCGATGGCATCTTTGATGGCATTTTCAAGGGCTAAGCCAACCGTCACGTCGATCATTGGTACATCACTTAGGTCTAAAATCATGACTTGGTATTGACTGACAGAGGTATGTTGACGAGAAATCGCTTTTGATACACTAAAGATCATCGGGCCAGACAAATAGAAAAACAGCACTTGCCCATTGGCTTGGTCGAGTAATTGCCGTTCTTGCTTGGTTAATGGCACATCATCGTCATCGGCATCACTGATGGCGCGGACATTTTTAGCTTGTTCTCGGCTTAGGCGCTCAATCACCAGTATATTAGAAATAAAGACCCCTAAACCTACCGCAACAATTAAGTCGATAAAAACAGTCAATAACATCACACCGTACATAATGAACGTTTGCTGCAGACTGACTTTGTGGGCGCGATGTAAAAAGCTCCAATCCAAAATATTAAAACCGACATAAACCGCAATACCTGCTAACGCTGCCATCGGAATAGGTTGGGTCAAATTACCCGCAACAAATACCACAAGCATTAAGATCAGGGCGCGAATGATACCGGATAGAGGCGAGCGAGCACCTACTTGAATATTGACCACAGTACCCATTGTTGCACCTGCACCAGGCAGCGCACCAAATAGCCCCGAAATCATATTCGCAGCCCCTTGGCCAATTAATTCTTTATTGGAGTCATGCTCTGTACGGGTCAAGCTGTCGGCAATCACAGCCGTTAACAAAGTATCAATGCAGCCAAGGGTGCCTAACACCAAAGCATCGATTAGCATACTGGTGAGTAAATCCCAAGAAAAAGTAGGTAAAACTAATGCGGGCAGGCTGCTTGGGATTTCACCAATTCGGCGAATACTGTCTTGATCAAATAACACGATAGAAATTAAGGTCACAGCCACTAAAGCAACCAGCTGGGGCGGGGCAAAGCGACGATATTTTTCAGGTAAATAAAATAAAATACCTAGGGTTAGAATGCCTAGGAATAGCTCAGCAAAATGAAGGTCTAAAATGAGCTCAGGCAGATGAGAAATGGTACCGATTACACCGCCGTTTGGTGCGGCATGGCCTAACAATGGCGCTAATTGGAGAATAATTAAAATAACACCAATGCCTGACATAAACCCTGAAATAACACTGTACGGCATCAAGGTGACATATTTCCCAAGCTTTAATGCGCCAAGCAACATTTGAAACGCACCAGCCAACATGACGACAGTAAAAGCAATAGCTGCGCCTTGTTCGGGGTATTTTGCGACCATAGTGGTTAACACGGCAGTCATAATGACCGTCATCGGACCGGTGGGTTCAGAAATCAACGAGGTCGAGCCACCAAACAATGCTGCAAACAAGCCAACAAGAATGGCACCCCAAATACCTGCTTCGGCTCCTGCGCCCGAGGCGACACCAAATGCAAGGGCTAATGGCAACGAGATGATTGCAGTGGTGACACCGCCAAATAAATCCCCTTTAACATTCATATGAGCAAAGCGTTGAAAAGACAATGTTAAAACCTCGAAAGATAAAATCTGGCGCATTTTAACACCCTATCAGTGTGATGGTAGCCTTGGGCGGGAATAAGGGGCTTTTTTTTCACTGATCAGATCTGTTAAGCACATTCTAGGCGATGAGTCGCCCAATTGACGCTAAAAGCTGCTAAACCTAACAAATATTTACATAAATATGTTGCTCGGTCGCACAGACATGAATGATTTTAGTGTTAGAATCCCAATACATTTGTTGGCAGTGTGTCATGCAGGAACTTATTGATGTATCAACCGGTTAGTTTGTTTATTGGGCTTCGTTACAGTCGAGCAGCCAAAGGCAATGCGTTTATTTCGTTTATTTCTTTCTTCTCGATAACGGGTATCACACTGGGTTTGATTGCATTGATTACAGTCATTTCTGTTATGAATGGCTTTGAAGATAAGCTCAAAAAAAGTATGTTAGGGTATATCCCTCACATTAGTTTAGAAAATCAAAACCATACACTTGAAGATGTTGAGCAATTTGCACTTCAGTTTCAGTCCGATCCGCGCATTAACCATATTACGCCTTATGTAAAAGCCGAAGCGCTATTACAAACCAGCGCTGAAATTAGGCCAATTCTATTGCAAGGTGTGTTTTTGACTGAACAGTTCACCGCGCTGCAAGATAAAATGACTCAAGGGCAGTGGCAACGCTTGTTTTCCACTCGTTATAGCATTGCGATGAGCCAATACTTGGCAAATAAATTACAACTGAGAGTTGGCGATCAAGTTCGAGTGATTGTGCCTGCAGCCTCGAGTTTTACCCCAGTTGGACGTGTGCCCAGCCAACGGCTTTTCACCTTAGTTGCTACATTTTCGACAGGCTCTGAAGTGGATACAGCACTAGCTTTTACACGGGGGGAATTTGTATCTCGGTTACTGAAAACATCACCAGAGAAAGTCCCTGAAATAGCCTTTGAGCTTAATGATGCGTTTTTAATCGATGAAATATTAAACGATTACCACATTCACTTTAGCCAATTTACAACAACGGATTGGCGGGCAACACAAGGCACTTTGTTTAGCGCTGTCGCAATGGAAAAACGCATTATGTCGCTGTTATTGGGATTAATTATCTTAGTGGCTGTATTTAATATTGTTTCAGCACTCATCATGATGGTGGGGGAAAAACAATCAGAAGTGGCAATCTTACAAACATTAGGGTTAACTCCCGCTAAAATCCAGCAGGTGTTTATTGTACAAGGTTTATATAATGGGGTGCTTGGCACCGTCATTGGGGCCAGTTTAGGTGTATTATTTGCCGCCAATATCAATGAGATTTTAGCTGCGGTCGGCTTACATTTTTTAGGAGGGGCGGCGTTACCTGTCCTTTTTGAACCGATGCAATTAACACTCATTTTCACCAGTAGCATCGCGATGAGTTTTATCGCCACATTATATCCCGCAGCAAAAGCCGCCGCAATTCGCCCAGCAGAGGTATTAAGATATGAATAAATTAGTCGTTAATTGCCAACAAATAGGCAAAGTCTATCAAGATGGGGCACTCAGTACTGATGTGCTCAATGGGGTCGATTTACAGCTAGAGCAAGGTGAGATGTTAGCGATTGTTGGCAGCTCAGGCTCTGGTAAAAGTACCTTACTTCATATCTTGGGGACGCTTGATCAGGCGAGCAGCGGTAAAATGATGATTTTAGAACAAGACATCGCTGCGTTATCTCGTAAAGAACAGGCGATGTTTCGTAACCAGCATTTGGGCTTTATTTATCAATTCCATCATTTATTGATGGAATTCACCGCTTTAGAGAATACCGCAATGCCACTTTTAATCGCTGGAATGGCTGCTAAACAAGCACATCAAAAAGCCGCTGCGATGTTAGAAAAAGTGGGGTTAAGTCATCGGCTCAATCATAAACCTTGGGAATTATCAGGTGGAGAGCGACAGCGAGTGGCCATTGCCCGTGCACTAGTCAATGAGCCTGCCTTAGTGCTTGCTGATGAACCTACAGGAAACCTTGATAAGCAAAATGCCCTTAATATTTACCAGCTGATCCATGAGTTGAATCAGACATTAAAAACAAGTTTTATTGTTGTTACACATGATCTTGAATTAGCGGCAAAATTAAATAAAAGTGCTTATTTAGATGAAGGAAAGCTGAAATTTCATCAGCAGGTGAGGTCAGCGTGAGACTCAGTTATTTTCTCAGTCGTCGTTTTAGACAAGCCAAACATGCAAACGGGTTTATCGGATTTATTGGTAAAGCATCCAGTACAGGTATTGCATTAGGGATCACTGTCTTAATTGTGGCGCTTTCGGTTTTCAATGGTTTTCAGCAGCAACTTGAGGAGCGTTTATTGTCTGTGATCCCCCATGTTGAATATGATGCACCGGAGCAACCAATCAAGCATTGGCCGCAAAAAGTGGCATTATTAGAAACGCAACCTGGGGTCAGTGCTGCAGCGCCAGTGATTAAATTAAACGGGATGGCGCAGTTTAAAACGCAACTCAAAGCGGTCGAAATCCGCGCCATTATGCCAGAGCACGAAATCAAGGTCTCGAAAATATCTGATTTTATCTCTGCTGCTGCGCTCAATGAACTCTCCGATGGGCAGGTGATTCTAGGTCAGCAAGTAGCCAAACAACTTGGCGTTGAAATAGGGGAAACCGTCACCTTTTTACTGCCTGATTTGACCAAAGATAACAGTTTATCGGCGGCCAAAAAACAGCGCTTAACCCTCGTTGGTTTAATCGAAATGGGCGGACCGGTTGATCACAGCAGCGCACTGATCCATTTATCGCAGGCACAACAGATACTGGGTTATCAAGCTGATGAGGTGAGTGGTTTACGCATGGCCGTTTTGGATGTGTTTTCGGCAAATAAAATTGCGATGTCAGCGGGAGCAAAGTTAAGCGACTATGTTTATGTCAATACGTGGTTTCGAAGTCAAGGAAACCTGTATCAAGATATTCAAATGGTTCGGACCATTATTTATCTAGTGGTGTTTTTGATTATTGCGGTCGCGAGTTTCAATATTGTCTCGACGTTAGTGATGGAAGTGAAAGAGAAACAGGCCAATATTGCTATTTTAAAAACCATGGGCGCCACAGATAGCGTGATTATCAGTACCTTTATTTATCAAGGGTTATCGCAGGCACTGATCGGGATGGGTTTTGGTACAATTTTCGGGGTGGTGTTGGCTATTTGGATCCCTGATTTATTTTTGTGGTGGAATCAGTTTAGTGGCACTAATGTTTTGGCTGGTGCGTACTTTGTGGAGTTTTTACCTTCAAAATTGGTAGTGGGTGATGTGTTTGTCACCTTAGCGGTGACAACATGTATGACGTGCATTGCGACCATTTATCCGGCTTGGCAGGCAAGCCGAATAGATCCTGCCAAAGTACTTGGGCAATAAAAGGAGACACCCATGGATTATCATCCTATTTATAGGTTTTGGTTTGAAGAGTGTCAGCCCTCGGACTGGTTTCAAAAATCAGATGAATTCGATCAAATGATTACAGAGCGTTTTTATTCATACCATCAAGCGGCTAGAAATGGCGAGCTGCACCACTGGCGTGATAGTGCACTAGGTAGTTTATGTGAAATCATCATCCTTGATCAGTTCAGCCGTAATATTTTTCGTGGCAAAGCTGAGGCGTTTGCCTGCGATCCACAGGCATTGACGTTAAGCCATTTTGCGATTGAAAAAGGCTTTGATAAAAGATTAAATGATTCTGAGCGTACCTTTATGTACTTGCCATTTATGCACAGTGAAAGTTTGCTCATTCATGATATTGCATTGCGTTTATTTCAGGGGAGCGAACAGGCATCATTCGAACATGCCCATCGAGATATCTTGCTACGATTTAACCGCTATCCTCACCGTAATGAAGCACTCGCAAGGGTATCGACCTCGGATGAATTACGCTTTTTAGAGCAAGAAAATAGCAGCTTTTAGTTAAAGTAGGGTAAATTTTAAGCGTTACAATGCTTTGCGGCTGAGATTCGGGGTAAATACTTGATAACAGCCTGATAACATCATAGAGTAAGCGCAAACCATTTGGAGAAGTAATAATGGAACAAACAAATACAACTACCGAGCCAACAGAGCAACAAATTGCCCAGTGGCAACGTGACACATTCGAAAATTCACAAAAACACTTAGCATCGAAGGGGATCATTCCTCAATCAGTGTTTGACAAAGAAAGCCGTTATTTAGCACCATTTTTTGCAGTGTGGAAAATTAAATCGCAAAATGGCAAGTCTTACTGGGTAATTTCGGGCCGCTTACCAACTGACCATGTTGAAGCATCTGTTGCTGCAACAGCGCGCGACGCAATTCGTCATTTTTCTTTTCAATGGCAGTTAAAAGCAGATGAAATTGTTCAAAGCGGAATAAAAGAGCAAACACAGCTCGATTTTGCAAACTTATTGGTCAATCGTGCACACGGTTTGTATGAATTTTTTGAAAAAGATGAACTGTGGACTAATGAACCAGCGTAAATGGTTCAGGGTTAAAATTGGAAACGGGACAACTCAAGCGTAGCCTTGGGATCCCGGCTTCCATAAACACATGGCCTTGCGCCTCAAACCCCGCATTTAAAAATTTATCGGTTTCTTGCAAAATACAATTAAACGACACTTTTTCAATTCCTTGTTTTTTAGCTAATTCAACCAAAAAACTAAAGACCATCTTGTACACTTGTTGATTTCTGTGGCTGGCCAACACAGCGACGCGGCTCATTAAACCGTCATCACTTAAGCGGCCGGTTGCTATGACCGCTTCATGTTCATTTTTTAAAATAATATGTCTTGCTAAGCTATCGAGAGTATCGAATTCAACATTTTTGGGAATGTGGTATTCACACACAAAGACTTTTTCACGTATCGCCTTAAGTTCTTTTTGACTATTTAGCCAATTAACTTGATGAACGTGGTAAGACATATACACCCCTCATTTACTCAATATACCAGTAGCCCTCGTTTATAAGTGTAGTTAAGGTTTGCATGAAAATTTGATTGTTTATTGAACTTTTTAACTGGTCGGATGTGATTTGCGTCTGTTCTGTTAACAATTTTGCATCATCTAATTGATTTAATGGTAAATTATAATTAGTACCATTAATGCTTAATAAGAGTGTATCAGGCTGAAGTTGATAAATAGCACGCAGGCCGCCAACGCGATACAAAACGATGTCATCCGCTTGGCACAGCTCTTTGATTTCTTCTACTGTATAAGGTTCATCAGGAGCCGCTAAATCCATGTCATGTTTGGCAGTCGATAAAAATTGTCCTAACCAATTTTGTAATTGCTCTGTATGTTGAATTTGACTCATTAATAAGCTTTGAATACGTGTAAATTCTGCTTGAGTCAGTTCGCCTATTGACTCAGTGAGTAATAAATCGGGATCGCTATAACGCTGTTTACCGAGTTCGTTATCAATTAAGTAGTCACTAAATGATGAAAGCATATCGATTTGATTTGGTGCACGAAAACCGACAGAGTAGTTGAGTGCATTTTCTGTCGCATAGCCTTCATGAGGGCAACCAGGTGGAATATATAAAATATCACCAGGCTCCAGCACAGTATCAATCACTGCCTCAAATTGTGTGATTTGCAATAAATCTTTACATGGGATCACTTCATTGAGTGTTTGTTCTGCCACACCGACACGCCAATGACGTTTACCGGCTCCTTGAATGATGAAGACGTCGTATTGATCAAGATGAGGGCCAACACCTCCACCTGGAGTTGAGTACGAAATCATTAAATCATCGATTCGCCAATTAGGGATAAAGCGAAATGGCGCGAGCAGCTCTGCGGCTTCTGGGTGCCAATGATCGACGGCCTGTACTAAAAGAGTGGCATGGTGATCTGTGAGTAATGAAAAGTCTTCGAATGGCCCATGATGCGCTTGCCATTTTTCTTGGTGGTTGGTGACGATGCGTGACTCGACGCATTCTTCCATCGCTAATCCGGCCAATTCTTCAGCACTGAGCGGATCAATAAAATCATTGAATCCCTTTTTGATTAACAAGGGTTTTTTTTGCCAATATTGGTCAAGAAATTGCTGCTTGCTTAAACCATTGATGGTTAATTCATACATATTACAGATATCCACATTTTTGGGAAAAAAAAAGCGAAAGGCTGACCTTTCGCTTTTATTAAACAGTGCCTATGGCGCTATTATAGAGTATTCGTTAACTCAATAGCACGGCCAATGTAGTTAGCTGGTGTTAATTTTTTCATTTCAACTTTAGCTTCTTCAGGCAACTCAAGGCCATCGATAAAGTCAGCCATGATTTGTTGATTAACACGCTTACCACGGGTTAGCTCTTTGAGTTTTTCATATGGCTTTTCGATGCCATATTTACGCATCACTGTTTGAATTGGTTCAGCAAGTAATTCCCAGTTTTGGTCAAGTTCTTCTAGCAACTTTGCTTCATTGACTTCTAGTTTGCTGATCCCTTTTAGGGTCGATTGGTAAGCAATCACAGCATAACCCATACCGACACCTAAATTACGCAGCACGGTAGAATCTGTTAAGTCACGTTGCCAACGAGAGATAGGTAATTTTTGAGCTAAATGACCAAATATCGCATTTGCTAAGCCTAAGTTACCTTCCGAGTTTTCAAAGTCGATAGGGTTAACTTTATGCGGCATAGTAGATGAGCCGATTTCACCTGCAACGGTTTTTTGCTTGAAATGGCCAAGGGCAATATAACCCCAAACATCACGATCGAAATCGATAAGAATGGTATTAAAACGTGCAACTGCATCAAATAATTCCGCAATGTAGTCATGGGGTTCTATTTGTGTAGTAAACGGATTGAATGTAATACCTAAACCAGTAATAAAGGCTTCTGCGTGGGCATGCCAATCGTAATCAGGGTAAGCACTTAGGTGAGCGTTGTAGTTACCAACAGCGCCGTTTGCTTTACCTAGCATTTCAATATTGGCGATTTGATCACGTTGACGTTTTAAACGTGCATACACGTTAGCCATTTCTTTACCCATAGTCGAAGGTGAAGCAGGCTGACCGTGTGTACGAGTCATCATTGGAATGGCTTGATATTGGTGAGCTAAGCCTTTAATCGCGTCTAAAAGCTGATCACAGTATGGTAATAAAACAGCACTGCGGGCTTCAGATAACATTAATGCGTGAGATAGATTGTTAATATCTTCAGACGTACATGCAAAATGAATAAACTCGTTTACAGCATTAAGTTCTGGATTATTCGCTACTTTTTCTTTTAGAAGGTATTCAACCGCTTTAACATCGTGATTAGTGGTGCGTTCGATTTCCTTAACACGCGCCGCATCTGCTTCAGAAAAGTCTGTCACGATGGCATCTAAAATCGCATTTGCTTGGTCACTGAATGCAGGTACTTCTGCAATCGCTTGTGCACGTGAAAGTGCTTGTAACCAACGAACTTCTACCGTCACTCGGTATTTTATCAAGCCAAATTCGCTGAAAATGCTGCGAAGTTCTGATGTTTTGCTGCCGTAACGACCGTCAACAGGGGAGATAGCGGTTAACGCTGAAAGCTCCATAATAGCTCCTAATAATAATGTAAGATCTTAAGTTAATACATTGATTTTGCAGTTGTAACAATTTTACCTTTTGCCAAAAAGAAGTGACGACGCTTGCCACCCATCTGACGCCAAAGAACCGCAGCACGGATCCCGGCAAGTAATAAGGCTCGGATTTTATTCTGTACAGGCTTGTGAGAAAGTAAAGTCGGTTTGCCAAAGACCTGAATACGTTGGCCAAGAGGACTGACTACTTCTGCGTAAATATCAGCAAAACTAGCGATGATTGTTTCGTCATGGATATCAAAATGATTCAAACGTCGTTTGATGTCATCAAGACGACTGCCAAGAAGTGCCATGTTTTGTGGCTTAGCATTGAGAGCGCGTTCGAGTTGAATCAGCCCCCCGACATATTTGACCATTTCAATATCTTTTTCTGAGCCGCTTTCTAGCTGCTGAACAACCAGGCGATAACCGTCACGCAAATTGCCATGCGAGCCGTATATTTCTTCAGGGCTATCAGGATCGGTTTGGATTAAACTCAGCAGCATAATATCCAGATCATGGTCATTTAGTTGACCGTATTGAGCAACTTTTTGCACATACTTAGCGACTTGGCACATTGCAGCCAGCGCCATTACTTGGTTTTGCATACTCATTTGATAACCGAATCGATAATGCCGCCGCCTAGACATACATCGTCAGAATAAAATACTGCTGACTGACCCGGAGTGACTGCTTTTTCGGGTTGGTCAAATAATACGCGGGCATAGCCATCATCGCCAACCAACAAAGTACAAGCTACATCGGTTTGACGATAACGGGTTTTAACAGTACAGCGTAAGGTGGTTTTTGGACCGACTCGGTCGACCCAATGCAACTGATTTGCCATCAAACCATTGGCATAAAGGCGCGGGTGATCTTTTCCTTGACCAACAACGAGTACATTACGCTCGAGATCTTTATCGACTACATACCATGGCTCGCCAGAGCCTTCTTTCATGCCACCGATCAGCAGACCTTTTCGCTGGCCTAACGTATGGTACATAAGACCTTCGTGATCGCCGACAACTTGACCATCGGTGTCTTCAATTTTCCCAGGTTGTGCCGGTAAAAACTTTTGTAAGAAATCTTTAAATTTACGCTCACCAATAAAGCAAATCCCGGTGCTGTCTTTTTTATCGTGTGTGATCAGGTTTTGCTCTTCTGCAATACGTCTTACTTCTGGCTTTTCTATTTCGCCGACAGGAAATAAGGTTTGAGCTAAGTGTTCGTGACTGAGAGTGTATAAGAAATAGCTTTGATCTTTGTTGTTGTCATCACCACGCAGCATGACATATTGATCATCACGCAGCGCACGGCGAACGTAATGGCCTGTAGCAATAAAATCAGCATTGAGAGCTTCTGCCGCAAATTGTAAAAAGGCTTTAAATTTAATTTCCTTATTACACATGATATCTGGATTGGGGGTACGACCCGCTTTGTATTCCTCAAGGAAATACTCGAACACGTTATCCCAATATTCTGAAGCAAAATTGACGGTATGAAGAGGGATGCCTAATTTTTCACAGACAGCCTGAGCGTCTTTGAGATCGTCCGCTGCAGCGCAGTATTCATCAGTATCATCTTCTTCCCAGTTTTTCATGAAAAGGCCTTCAACCTGATACCCTTGTTGCATTAACAAGTAGGCAGAAACGGAAGAATCGACACCACCGGACATACCGACGATGACTTTGATGTTACTGTTGTCGCTCATAGTGATACTAACTAAAGATTTTAAAGGCGCATATTGTAGCACGCAATTGCGGATGGCTAAATGGTAACTTAATGCTAATTAACCACAAATATACTCTAAACTCATTCTCGGTCGTTGTTCCGAGTCAGTAAGGCATTGCAGCACTAATGGACTTCGCAAAGTGTAGTGATGAAGCTCATTTTTTGTTAACCAGAGAGCTTGTTCGATGTCGCTGTCTTGTGGTGCTAGAGGATGATCTAAGGTATCAACTTGAAAATAAAAACAAAATCTTAGATAGTCAATGCCATTGGGCGCACGATATCGATAAGTACCAATGAAGCTTTCTGGCTGTAAATGTAAGCCTGTTTCTTCGAGCAGTTCTCTTTGGCAGGCTTCAATTAAGGTCTCATTTTGCTCTAAGTGCCCAGCAGGTTGATTGATGACCCGCTGATTAGTTGTTTTGTCTTTTTCTAGTACAAAAAGATACTTATCTTGATGTTGAACAACGGCTGCAACAGTCACATGAGGTTTGTGCATTATTGGACCTTAGATACATCTTTAAATTGACCATTTTCGATACCCTCTATCGTCCATTGCCCAACACGGTAACGGATCAAGCGCAAAGTAGGATGGCCAATGTGCGCGGTCATTCGTCTTACTTGTCTATTTCGTCCTTCAGTGAGAGTGACAGATAACCAAGTGGTAGGAATATTTTGGCGCTCGCGAATAGGTGGGGTTCGTGGCCAGATATTAGGTTCATCAATCATTTCAACTTTTGCGGGCAAGGTCATACCGTCTTTGAGCTCAACGCCTTCACACAGTTGTGTAATTGCGTGTTGGGTCGGGACACCCTCCACTTGTACCCAGTAGGTTTTACTGGTTTTATGTTTGGGGGAAGCCAGTTTATTTTGCAGTTGTCCGTCATTGGTCAACACCAGTAATCCTTCACTATCGCGATCGAGTCGCCCGGCGGCATAGATATCTTTAATGGAGACAAAATCGGCTAATGTTTGGCGTCCTTCTTGATCCGTAAATTGGCACAACACATCAAAAGGTTTATTGAACAGCACAATTTTTTGTTCACTTGGCCGTGGTTTGATGGATTTTTGAGTTGGTTTTTTACGTTGAATAGATGGGCGCTTACCCTGCGGTGAAGGCATAAGATCACTCTGAGTTCGATTAATGGGTTAATTATACTGAGATAAACAAAAAAGGGCACCGAAGTGCCCTGATTGTTTTAATAAATTATCAATTAGATTTTGTCGATAATTGTATTAAGGGTCGCACTTGGGCGCATTGCTTTACTGGCAAGCTCATCGCTTGGGAAGTAATAACCGTTCACATCAACGCTGACACCTTGAGCAGAGTTTAGCTCGTTTACGATTGTCATTTCGTTTTCAGCAAGCTCTGCAGCTGGCGTTGCAAAAATTGCTGCTAGTTCAGCATTTGCTGTTTGTGCAGCTAACGCTTGAGCCCAGTAAAGAGTCAAGTAGAAGTGGCTACCACGGTTGTCTAGCTCATTTACGCGGCGTGAAGGCGATTTATTTTCTTGCAAGAACTTAGCTGTCGCTTCGTCTAGAGTATCCGCTAACACTTTTGCTTTAGCATTATCAGCTGTCACACTTAAGTGCTCTAAAGACGCAGCAAGTGCTAAGAATTCACCAAGAGAATCCCAACGTAAGTGGTTTTCTTTTTCGAACTGTTGAACGTGCTTAGGTGCTGAACCACCTGCACCCGTTTCGAATAAACCACCACCATTCATTAGTGGTACGATAGAGAGCATTTTTGCGCTCGTACCAAGCTCAAGAATTGGGAATAAATCTGTTAGGTAATCACGAAGTACGTTACCTGTAACAGAAATAGTATCCAGACCTTGCTTGATACGCTCTAATGAGAATTTTGTCGCGTCGATAGGAGAAAGAATGTGGATCTCTAATCCTGCGGTGTCATGCTGTGGTAAATATGCATTTACTTTTTTGATTAACTGGGCATCGTGTGCACGGTTTTCATCTAACCAAAATACAGCAGGCGTATCAGATAAACGAGCACGATTCACAGCAAGCTTAACCCAATCTTGGATTGGTGCATCTTTCACCTGACACATGCGCCAAATATCACCTTGTGCAACAGTGTGTTGCAGCAATACAGTACCGTTAGTGTCAACTACGCGTATTTCACCTGCCGCTGCGACTTCAAACGTTTTGTCGTGCGAGCCGTATTCTTCAGCTTTTTGAGCCATCAAACCAACATTCGGTACGCTACCCATAGTTGTAGGATCAAATGCGCCATGTTCTTTACAGAAATCGATAGTGGCTTGATAAACGCCAGCATAGCTACGATCAGGGATAATCGCTTTAGTATCTTTTAATTGACCATCCGGGCCCCACATTTGACCTGAAGAACGAATACAAGCAGGCATTGAAGCATCGATGATAACATCACTAGGAACATGAAGATTAGTGATGCCTTTGTCAGAGTCAACCATGGCAAGTGCAGGGCGCTCGGCATAAACAGCGGCAATGTCAGCTTCTATTTCTTGACGTTTTTCTGTTGGTAATGTTTGGATCTTGCTATATACATCACCTAAGCCGTTATTTACATCAACACCTAATTCAGCAAATAATGCTGCGTGTTTCGCAAAAACGTCTTTAAAGAATACAGTGACAGCATGACCAAAGATAATTGGGTCTGACACTTTCATCATGGTGGCTTTTAAGTGGACAGATAAAAGCACATCTTCTTGTTTTGCTTTATTAATCTCAAGCTCTAAGAATTCACGCAATGCAGCAGCACTTAACACTGAAGAGTCAATGACTTCACCGGCTAATAACGGTGTGCTTGCTTTTAGCACTGTAATCTCACCATTTGCAGCAACGTGTTCAATACGAACATCTGTTGCTTGCTCAACAGTTACAGATTGCTCTGACGCGAAAAAATCACCTTGTGTCATGCTTGCTACGTGAGATTTTGAGTTTTTATCCCATGCACCCATTGAATGAGGATTTGTTTTTGCATATTGCTTTACAGAACCAGGTGCACGACGATCTGAATTACCTTCACGAAGTACAGGGTTTACCGCACTGCCTTTGATTTTATCGTAAGTCGCTTTAACTGCTTTTTCTTCGTCAGTTTTCGCTTCTTCTGGGTAGTTTGGTAGTGCATATCCTTGTGCTTGTAACTCTTTGACAACAGCTTGTAATTGAGGGACAGAAGCACTGATATTAGGAAGTTTAATGATGTTTGCTTCAGGTGTTTTTGCAAGATCACCCAATTCAGCTAACGCATCACCGATACGTTGTTCTTCGGTAAGGTACTCAGGGAAGTTTGCAATAACACGACCAGCTAAAGAAATATCGCGCGTTTCAACTTCAACACCGGAAACTTTGGTGAATGCTTGGATAATGGGTAAAAGTGAATACGTTGCTAAAGCCGGCGCTTCGTCGGTCTTGGTATATATGATCTTTGATGTTTTTGTAGTCATCATTCTTCCTAAAGTGTGGGCGTAAACGCCTTAATCAACAATGCATTTCATTGCTACTCAATATTGATAGAGTAAGTCAATTAGAGATATCCAATAATGACGGCAGCAGTACCATGATTATTTGAATAATTTGAAACTGAATTTAAACAGCAAATAAGAAGATTGCAAATTAATCCAGTCAAGTTTTCGCGCATTAGTATATCAGTGAGTTAGTAAATAAAACAGGGGGGGCTTATTACCGAATAGTATAAGTTGAAACACAAAACAGAAAGAAAAGGGCAATAAAGGGATAGATAAACAAAAAGCGGGTTAACCCGCTTTTATTGCTTGAGAAATACTGGTTAGAGCATTTCTCCACTCGGTTCTATATTGGTTGCGTGGAGCCCTTTTGGACCTTCTTGCAATTCAAATGTAACGTCTTGGCCAGCTTTAAGCGTTTTGTAACCATCCATTGTGATTGTTGAAAAGTGTGCAAAGATGTCTTCTTCACGACCATCAGCAACAATGAAACCAAACCCTTTTGCGTTATTGAACCATTTGACTTTTCCGCAAGCCATACTTCTACATCCTTCTATAAGTTGACTAATTTAGTTATTCTAAACAACTATAAATTGGTAAACTGGTTAGTGACTAACCATGTTCATAAACGACTGTAGTTTAAATGAGCAATCAGTCAAGTGTTTTTGGTTGTTTTTTTAATCAAATATTTTTTTATTATTTTACTTCTCAAGTTTGCTTGAGAACCCATGAGATGACTATATTAATATTATGAGTGGTTATAAAGAGTCTGATGTAATTGATACCGTTAAGGACACTGAAAAGCAAAAGCTTAAGCCTCCAAGACAGTATCAAGTAATCCTAAATAATGATGATTACACCCCTATGGACTTTGTCATAGAAGTAATCATGACATTTTTTAATAAAACAAATGAACAAGCGGCAGAGATTATGCTTAAAGTTCATTACGAGGGGCGAGCAGTGTGCGGTGTTTATTCTGCAGAAATTGCTGAAACCAAAGCGGCTCAAGTTAATCAATACGCACGTGATAATGAGCATCCACTGCTATGTAGTTATGAGCAGGTATAACCAGATACATTCTGAGCTGTTAGGAGTTGCCTATGCTAAACAAAGATCTTGAAATTACCCTAAACTCAGCTTTTCGTGAAGCGAGAACCCGTCGCCATGAGTTTATGACGGTTGAACATTTACTATTAGCTTTACTTGATAACCCAGCCGCCATTGAAGCGTTAACGGGCTGCGGCACCGACTTGTCTTCATTAAAAACATCCTTGTCTGACTTTATTGATGAAACAACGCCGTTAATCCCTGAACTTGAGCAAGACAGAGAAACACAACCGACACTTGGTTTTCAGCGTGTATTACAACGTGCTGTTTTTCATGTGCAATCTTCGGGTAAAAACGAAGTAACAGGGGCTAATGTTTTGGTCGCTATTTTTAGCGAACAAGAAAGTCAGGCTGTATATTTACTTAAAAAGAACGATGTCACCAGACTTGATATCGTCAATTACATCTCTCATGGAATTTCAAAATTAGACTCGCATCATGACGACGAAGAACATGAGGAGATGTCCGATGAAATTCTCGAAACCCCTCAGGAAGAGTCGAATCAGCTGACTAATTTTACTTCAAACTTAAATCAGCAAGCTGAGCAAGGTCACATAGATCCATTAATTGGACGCGATGCTGAAGTTGAACGTGCGGTACAGGTATTATGTCGTCGTAAAAAGAACAATCCATTATTAGTGGGTGAAGCGGGTGTTGGTAAAACAGCTATCGCAGAAGGGCTTGCTTATCGTATTGTTAATGATGATGTACCAGAAGTGATTAAAGACGCGGTTGTTTATTCTCTTGATATGGGCGCTTTGCTTGCAGGGACTAAATACCGTGGTGACTTCGAAAAACGCTTCAAATCATTGTTAAAACAGCTTCAAAAAGAACCAGATGCCATTTTGTTTATTGACGAAATTCATACCATCATTGGGGCGGGCGCTGCGTCGGGTGGTGTGATGGATGCGTCTAATTTAATTAAGCCTTTGCTCTCAAGCGGAAAACTTCGTTGTATGGGGTCGACCACATATGGCGAGTTTAAAAATATCTTTGAAAAAGATCGTGCTTTAGTGCGTCGTTTTCAAAAGATTGATGTGGCAGAGCCATCCGTCGAAGATACCACAAAAATATTAAACGGCTTAAAAGAGCGCTATGAGCAACACCATGGTATTCGTTATACACAAAAAGCGCTGCGCGCTGCTGCAGAGCTTAGTGCAAAATACATCAATGAACGTCATTTACCTGATAAAGCAATCGATGTAATTGATGAAGCTGGAGCCAACCAACGTTTGCTTACTGCGTCTAAACGCAAAAAAACCATAGGTGTGGCTGATATTGAACAAATCATCGCCAAAATGGCGCGGATCCCTCAACAAAGCGTGTCTTCGTCTGATAAAGAAACCTTAAAGAATATTGACCGTAATCTTAAAATGGTGGTGTTTGGGCAAGATGAATCAATCGATGCACTTACTGCGGCGATTAGGCTCTCACGCTCAGGGTTATCGAGTGAAGACAAACCAATCGGCTCTTTCTTGTTTGCCGGTCCAACCGGGGTCGGTAAAACTGAAGTCACAAAGCAACTAGCTAAGTGTATGGGTGTTGATTTAATCAGATTTGATATGTCTGAATATATGGAGCGCCATGCAATTAGTCGTTTGATTGGGGCACCACCAGGATATGTTGGTTTTGAACAAGGGGGGTTACTCACTGAGGCTGTGATTAAACAACCGCACGCGGTCGTCTTGCTTGATGAGATTGAAAAAGCACATTCCGATATTTTTAATATCCTGCTTCAGGTCATGGATCATGGAACATTGACAGACAACAATGGTCGTAAAGCTGATTTTAGAAATATTATTTTAGTGATGACCACCAATGCCGGTGTACAAGAAACAATACGTAAATCAATTGGTTTTAAACAGCAAGATCATTCTCATGATGCGCTGTCTGAAATTAATAAAACATTTACTCCTGAGTTTAGAAATCGCCTTGATAACATTATTTGGTTTAATCACCTTAATGAAGAAGTGATTTTACAAGTGGTTGATAAGTTTATTGTTGAATTACAAGCACAATTAGATAAGAAGTCGGTGTGTCTTGAGTTGACAGATAAAGCACGTCAATGGCTTGCTAATGAAGGATATGATCAAGCAATGGGCGCTCGCCCGATGGCTCGGGTCATTCAAGAGAGGTTGAAAAAGCCTTTAGCCAATGAAATTTTGTTTGGTGCACTTACCGAAGGTGGCACGGTTAAAATTAACTTGATAGATAATAAACTCGATTTTACCTTTGAAGGTAACCTAGCCACGGTTTAATAGGTTCAGTTACTAAGAAACTCGATGTTTTTAAAAGCCAGTAGAGTCGCTCTACTGGCTTTATGTTGACTGAAATTTAAACCATCGAAACTGATTACACGCAAAAGCAAGCATCCAGCATTAACTACCTAACAATTCACTGTCAAAACTTTCACGAAAGATCAACAGCCTCTTGATTAACTCATCATGTGAATTATCTATTAAATAGAGAGCAGGTTAATTTAGTGTAATTTCATTTTTGGACGAACAATACGCATCATTTTTTCACTGAGCCATAAACCTATGGTGCGCCAAGTACCGTGAATAGCGCGTTGATGCATGCGATATAAAGAGATATACATGATGCGTGCAATTTTCCCTTCAATAAAAAAACTATTCTTAGTTAAATTACCCATTAAACTACCAACAGTACTAAATCGAGATAAGTTAACTAATGAGCCATGATCTTGATAACGAAATGGTTGCAGCTCTCTTCCTTTAACACATGCTATGAGGTTGGCTTTCACCGTTTTAGCCATTTGATGGGCAGACTGAGCCCGAGGAGGGACTAGGGAGCCATCAGCTTGTGTAAAAGCGCAACAGTCCCCGATAACAAATATCGCATCATCAGCGGTTGATTGTAGAAAGTCATTGACTTTTATTTGGTTATTGCGAGTTAACTCAAATAACCCTAATTCTTTAATAAAATCAGGTGCTTTGACACCAGCAGCCCACACCATGATATCTGCATCAATTTGTTGTTCATCTTGGATAATAAAGCCTTTGCTTGTCGCCGCCTTTACTTGGGTATTTTCAGTGATATGCACGCCTAATTGGCTCAATTCGCGTTTAGCTGATAGTGCAATGCGTTCTGATAATGCGGGCAAAATACGTGGACCGGCTTCAATCAAGCTAATGTGTAATTTATTCGCGGTCATATTGGTTAAACCATACATTTTTAGCAAATCAGTCACATGATAAAGCTCAGCTGATAGTTCGACTCCTGTAGCCCCACCGCCAACGATGGCAATTTTAAGCGGAGTATCAGAGTCATTGCTTTGATGTACACGGGTAAAGTTATCTAAAAGCGCATGTTGAAACCGCTCAGCCTGTTGATTTGAATCGAGAAAATAACAATGATCTTTTATACCGGGCGTATTGAAATCGTTACTCACGCTACCAATAGCCAACACTAAATAATCATAATCTAACGTTCGTTGCGGTAAAATCTCATGGCCGTCTTCATCAGATAATGCACCTAATGTGAGCGTTTTTTGTTGCTGATCTAAGTCAACAAAGGTGCCTAATACAAAGCGGTAGGAATGTTTTGCGGCATGGGCACTATAAATAACACCATCTAGATCGGCGTCAAGTGAGCCTGTCGCGACCTCATGAAGTAGCGGTTTCCATATGTGACTACGATTTTTATCAACTAAAAAAATCTCAGCGTGTTCTTTTTTCCCTAAACTGTGACCTAATTGTGTTGCCAGTGCTAGCCCGCCAGCTCCACCACCGACAATGACAATTTTTGGACGTATTATTGACATGATATTTCCTCAAAAGTAGTAAAGGGATGACTTAAACGTGCCAGCCCTTTAATACCTCAGGAATTCATCTGTGAGTGTGCCAAAACAGACGCAAAGATCATACACATTAATTGTAAAAATTGTTTAATGAAACACTGGCTTATATCTTCGGGTATGTTGAGTTTCTACTTAAAACATGGTCAACTATTGAAAATGATTACAATGATGATTTTAAATGATTTTTCAAATAATAGGGATGTTAATTGTTTTTTGCGCGGTTATGTTATTAATGAGTTTAATCGTGAGCAGTTGCGTACAATTAATACAAAAACTTGCAAATTGGCGACAGAAAAATTTAATCCTAGGTTTACAATCCCTCAGTCAATATGTTGAGACACAAGTACATGAGTGGGAGGATGAAAAAGCACACTCTCTTTCTAATTTGCATCAATCACTTCAAGGTGCATTTTTGCAGCAATTAACCCCTGTGATTGGTGGCTCCCATCGCTGGCTCAGTTATCGACGAAGCGAAATAACAGTGGCAGAGCTTACTTCGCAAATCGAAGCTGTGTTGTTACACAATGGTGTCAACAATAAGCAGGGGATTGCTGAGCTGTGTCAAAAAGCAGGACACTATTTTTCTCGTATTGAAGTCGAGATGCGGTTTCGTTTTCGTCGTCTTACCCACATAAGTGCTTTATTTTTCACCGTTATGTTGGTTGTGGTCTTTCAATTGGATGCAATTGAAATTATTGAAAAAGGGATGAATTTAACAGCACCCCAACAGCAAGTTTTAAGTCAAGCCATTCAAGAGACATGCTCTATTGCGAGCTCCGAAGATCAACAACTATTGTGTTTGGCTAATGCACTTATGCAAAGCAATATGATTAGCTTCACTGTGCTTCCTGATGGGATTGAATATTATGTGCCAATCTCGCATGGACAACTTGATGTATTTACTTTGATAAGTCGCTTGTTTGGCTTATTGTGCTCAGTGGTGTTGATATCTCTTGGTTCACCATTTTGGTTTGAACGACTAAAATCTATTTTTGTGCTGAAAGAAGGGCTGAAAATTAAGTGATGACGAACCATCGAGAACGGATATTGTTAAAAGCAATGATACTGCTCGTTGTTTTGGCGTTATGGCCTTTACAAGTCATGTCACATCCTCAAGAGCGCCAAAAAAGTGATCATAGGGTGAAAACTGTTTATTTTATTTCTCGCTCCATTAATGACAATGAGTTTGAATATGCTCCCATAGAACGGTCACTGTTGAATATCTTGTATTCCGCGGTCGCTCCTCAGATTGACCTTGATATGTTTAAAACGACCTTAGCACGAGGGCTAGAGTTAATCGAATCTGAGCCCAATTACTGCTCGTATAATATAGTGAAAAATGAAGCGCGGAGTCAGGCAATGGTTTTTTCGAAGTTTCCATCGTCAATATACCCAAAGCGCAAACTGTTTTACATCGATCCTTCTTTATCAGATATACCTGTTGATAATACAGTCGCAGCGATTTCGAAAAACGCTAGAATCGGATTGGTCTCAAAAGCTTACTTTAGTGTGCTTAGCAAAGATCCGAGTCTCAACAAAGATAATTTCATTTTAATAAATGGGATGAATAAGCATCAACAGCTTGTACAGATGCTAATAAAAGGACGGTTAGATTTCATTATCGAATATCAATCTATCGTCGATGCATTCATCAGTGATTCAGATAAAAAGGTATACAGTCGGCGTCTTGAGGATTCTCAAGGCAATGAAATGGGATACTTTGTTTGCAGTCCAACTGATGAAGGCCGAGCTGTTATTGAAAAAATAAATAATTTATTTTTAAGCAAAGCATTTCAACAATGGATAAAAGATTATCACTATACGCATTTTCCTGCAGATGATGCACGTATTTTGTTGCAAATATACCAACAGCAATTTGGGTTGCCTTGGTTACTCGATAATTAAATGTAAAGGTCCTTTACACTTAGGTAATAGGGCATCACTCCCTTAGTAAGAAAGGTCAGAAATGAAAAAACTAATATTTGCAGCATGGTTAGGTCTTTTGATGTTTTGTCACCCTAGCAAAGCAGATGAATATTCTGCCACTGAGTCATCATTCAAAGAAATTAAGCAAACCGCACCGTTTTTCAACAATGCGTATGGTTATGCTGTTTTTCCAACAATAGGTAAAGGTGGGTTTGGGATAGGTGGCGCTTATGGGGAAGGGCGAGTTTATGAAAAATCTAGCCATGTCGGAAATACCACTCTTGCACAAGTGACGGTCGGCTTTCAACTCGGTGGTCAAGCATTCAGTCAAATTATCTTTTTTGAAGATAAACGTGCATTTACAGACTTTACCAGTGGCAATTTCGAGTTTGGCGCGCAAGCAAGCGCCGTAGCTTTAACAATCAGTGCAAATGCGCAAGCAGGCACTACGGGCGCAGAAGCTACTGCCGGCAACGCCCGCACTGCAAGCCCATATTATAAAGGTATGGCTGTATTTACATTAGCCAAAGGTGGGTTAATGTACGAAGCGAGCATTGGAGGACAAAAGTTTAGTTACACTGCGCAAAATTAATCCTTTTTCTTTAAGATGGAGAGTGCTTTACTCCATCTTTATTCAGGAAAACAAACGGTGGCTGCTTAGGTTCATACTTTTATCAAGGATAATGGAAGATATAACGCCTCTAAACTCTGAGTAATAGACCTATCTAGAGCGGCTATTTGCAGCGATAGCTGCGTTAAATAGACTAACAATAAAATTGCTCTTTACAGATCAGCTCGCCTAATTGTCCGTTAAAACCTTCGACAATCCGACAAAGAGTTCCCTTCGTTGTATATAATCAATCTGTCAGTACATAATTTAAATCTGTTTAATTCATTTAAAAATCAATAAGTTAAATTTATTAAATATTAGATTGCAACTGTTTATCTCTTTCTGAAGTGCGCAAAAAGGCTTGATCAGTTGATTAAAGTGACCCCAATAGTTGGACAAACTACTGGGGGTCTTTTTATGCATGACCATTTTGTCTTCTTAATTTGTGCTTAGCGTAATAATCCTTGCAAGGCCTAAGTAAAAAAAGTATTTTGTATATTATATTCAATAATAACAAGTGTACTGATTATGACGCAACGTACCCCTTTTGGTTCGAATTTTTATATCGCTAACGCTATGGAGATTTTTGAACGATTAGCTTGGTATGGCTTTTTTACCTTATCGTCTTTATATATGACTAGCCCAATCGCACAGGGAGGCCTTGGTTTTTCAGATAAAGAACGGGGTTTTTTGCAAGGGATGATCCCATTTTTACTCTACCTATTTCCGGTGATTACTGGTGCACTGGCCGACCGATACGGTTATAAAAAGATGTTTATTATTTCGTTCATAATTATGGCCCCTAGTTATTATATGCTGGGTCAGGTTACTGAATTTTGGTCATTTTGTGCAGTTTTCTTAGGGGTAGCAATAGGCGCCGCTTGTTTTAAACCGATAGTTGTAGGCACAGTTGCTCGTGTCACTGATGATACAAATCGTGGCTTAGGGTTTGGAATTTTTTATACTATGGTCAATGTCGGTGGCTTTTTAGGGCCACTTATCGCGGGATATATGCGGGTAATTGGCTGGGATATGGTGTTTATCATGTCATCATTATGGATAGTGCTAAATTTTATCCCCGTTATTTTTTTCTACCATGAACCGCAAAAAACAACCCGTACAGAGAGCCTGAAAACAGTCTTATCACAAGCACAACAAGTGTTAGGAAATGCGCGTTTAGCTGTGGTTGTCATTCCGCTTATTATCGCAATTATGATTGCTGCAAAAGGGTCAATCAGCTTCACAGTGTTCATTCAGTTAAGTCTTATATGGCTATTAATTAATGTCATTTGGAGCCGATTAATTAAGGGCTCGGTGGGGGGAGTGTGGTATCAAGAAACAATTAGAGTCGGAAATAAAAATTTTGTCACTTATTTACTGATTTTAAATGGATTTTGGACCATGTATTTACAGTTATTTATTACCACTCCTTTGTATATTCGCGACTTTGTAAACACCCAAGATTTAGTCATGATAATTGAGCGTTTTGTGCCCAGTTGGTTGGATTTCCTCGCGGCTGTCAATCCAGAAAAACTGACTGAATTTATTGAACATTCTATTCTAAAAGGCGATGTTAATGACCCAATGTTTACTCAGGCGCTGTATTTTGATTTGGTTAATTATAAAGTAATGGTTCCACCTGAGTTGATCAAAGAGGGTCTTAATAATGTATTAAAGCAAACTATTAGCGCCTCAGAGCTCACCTCTAATTGGATTAACCAGCATCGTCAAATCAACCCAGAATACTTAATTAACTTAGACTTTGCTTTAATCGTGATAGTGCAAATCGCAATCAGCAAATTATGTAATCAGTTAAAAGCCATTCCAGTCATTGTCAGTGGCACACTCCTTGTCGCTGTTGGTTATATTATTGGCGGCTTAGCTCATGGTATGTTATTAGGTGGTACGTTAATGGTGACCTCAATTTTAGTGTTTGCTGTCGGTGAAATGGTGGCATCTCCAAAAAGCCAAGAATACGTGGCCGCAATCGCACCTAAAGAAAATACGGCCATGTATATGGGGTATTATTTTGTTTCTATGGCGTTAGGTAATTTGTTTGCCGGGTTATTGTCGGGCTGGTTGTATTCAGAGTTGGCCAAAAAAGCAAATATGCCAATGATGATGTGGTGCATATTTGCTGCCATAGGTGGGATCACCGCTGTGCTTTTGATGTGGTTTGATGCCAAATTAACGCGAACGCAGCGTACTTTTAGCGCTGAATCAACTCTCGCCTAATAAAAAACCACAGTTTAGGCTGTGGTTTTTCTTTACGTGTAAATACCGTACTGATTATGCTGAAGGGGAAACATAGGGCATCACGGGCACTATTTTAGAGCCATGCTGAGCAACAATATCCATAATACTAAACTGAAGTTCTTCAGCGGCAAATTGGTACTTAGGTAGGCTAGTGGTGCCGAGGTAAGCAAATATATTTATTTCTAAGCCATGTAGGCCAAACCCTTTAAAGGTGACGCGTAATGGGCTTTCGTCTACTAACTCATGCCTTTCAAATAATGCTTTTATGTCGGTAGTAATGGCTTTAAGCTGCTCGGCTGTGGTCGAGTAATCAAGACGAAGATCGGTTTTAAAACGGATTTTTTCCCGCTCAGAAATATTTTCGATTTCCATTTCTGCGAGTTTTGCATTAGGTACGTGAATGACTGAGCGATCAACGGTTCGAATACGTGTACAGCGTAAACCTATTTCTTCGACTGTACCTCGCATACCTCCAAAATTACATAAATGGCCCACTTTAATAGGGGCTGCAGAATAGAGTGTCATGGTACCAATTAAATTCTCAATTGATTGCTTAGACGCTAACGCAATCGCAATACCGCCAATGCCCATACCCGCTAAAATCGCACCCGCATTAAAACCAAGTGATTCAAGCCAAATAAGCACGGCCAATATTAATAAAATAACGCGCACAAAATTGACTAAAGGGCGCAGCAGAGAAGCGCCTTGTTTATTGCCTTTCTTAATTAAATATTCACGGAAAATACATTGGCACAAGCCAATGAGTGACCACACCAACCACATAATAGAAAGTACAAACAATATGGCGTTATCAATAATTTCAGTAGCTAACGCAGAAAGAGTGGTATTTGCAAGCCAGGCACGATCAAGTGCGAGTGCCAAAAATAGGCGAAACGGACCCGTAATAATGGCACTGATTTCTAGTTTAAATTGGTTATTTGTCCGAAGAACAAACCATTTAATCAGCCATGTAATTGGCATGACAATTACAAATGCAAGAGTCAGGTAAGACAGTAATAGCGCCCACTCCCACAGGTTTAGCTTGAATAAATAGCCATCTGGCGTATTTTCAATAAACCATTCAACAAGGGGGCCATAACCGAGATCTTGATAGAGTTTTGGTACTTTGGCTAAGGTTGCATTGGAGATTTTCCAGATGAAACCAATGTCTTGATCCGGTACTTTTTGAAGATAGAGATTGATTTCTTGCCCATTGATTGCAATGGCTCCGAATGTATCTCGGTAGTCAGGCAAGCCGTCATTGGCCATGCCTGATGGGGTATCATTCACTTCGCTAAAATTGATCCAGATATTACGCTCAATAATTGCTTGTAATTGTTTGGCGTAAAGCGAGGCATCTTCTTTGACCATGTTTTCGGGTAAATAGCGGACATCGAGGTATTTTGCAGCGGTTATGAAATCTTGATTATACGCGGCCTCTAAAAATCCTTGTAATGTGCCTCTGGGTGTATCACGGCGAAGAATATCCTGATACGCATATACTTGTACACTAGGTTCATCAGCATTTGCATCGACAGTGGGAAGAGAAGATACACTCGCTAAAGTTGCGTGAAGCGACAAGCTCAAAGTCAACAGTAGTGTAACAATACAGCGCAGGGTAAATACCATGAATATCAATCCTTTAAAATTTATTAAATGAATATTATCACTGACGACTAAGATAGAACACTTTTAGTACAAGCCAAGAGATGAATTAATTATCAAACAGTGAATTTTTAATCATTGACCAGCTAACAATCTCAAATTGGCTGATAAAACAGCAACAATTGCTTCTTTTAGTGCGCTTATGTCAAAAGCCTTCGTGTGTTGCTGAGCATCTCGCTATAATCCCGGCGCGACTAGTTGTAGAGAACCGATTTGAACGTATTTATATTACAGGCCCATTTTTTTGCCCGCCTTTTTGGCTTTGATAACAAGTTAAGCATTGATCACCACACCGTGCATGTTTACCAAAACGGGCAGAGTAGCAGTGTTGCATGGCGGGATATACAGCAGCCTGTAGAGTTCAAACTGGGTTGGTTTGGTTATCAAATCGTGATTAAAACCCAAGGGCAGAGTCACGTATTGCGGGGCATGTCTGTAACTGGCATCTCCACTATTCAAGAAGTCGCATTATCCCATTGGGTTACACATCATCGCCAAGGATTAGAAACAGCATTTACTGTGATCGCTAAAATGGTGCAAGGTCGGTTTGTGCGTGACTCACACGTGGAGCAGATACAAAAAATAATTGATGAACAGGTGCATCGTTGGCTTCCTTGGGCTAAAAGCCATCGACTCGATTCTGACACGACTTCATTAATCGACAAGCTTGTAACCTATACCCAATTAGATAATGCAGCGATTACCGCGATTCGAGAGCGCTATATCCGATATCAAACAGGCCGCTACAGCGCGATCTTTAATGCAATAGAATCGACACCATTGACCCCTAAACAAGCCCATGCGTGCATTGTGGATAATGATGCCAACTTAATTTTGGCCGGTGCAGGGACAGGCAAAACCAGTGTGTTAATCGCGCGAGTCGCGTATTTGTTGCAAAGCCAGCAGGCTAATAGTTCAGAATTACTACTGCTCGCATACGGAAAACAAGCGGCCACTGAAATGGACCAACGTTTGAGCCGTGCACTTGCGCATAGGCAAGTAAACAGCCGTACCTTCCATAGCTTAGCATTAGCGATTGTTGCTGAGGTTGAGGGTAAACAGCCGACACTGTCGAAATATGCTGACAACAGCGAGGCACTCATTCATCAATTGAAGCAGCGCTTTATTCGCATCCTCAGTGAAGACGAAAGCTATCAAGCAAGCTTGGTTAAGTACTTTAATCTTACTTTGCCAGTCAAAGGCAGGCAGCAAGTACAAGAAAGCGCCATCCAATTTATCAAGCGACTTACAGAGCAAGGGCAAGTGCTCGAGTTTGCGGTGATCATCTGTAAACTGGTGCCGTTATATAAAAGCTTAGTTAATCCAGAACAAATAGCAGAACGCATAGAGCCCCAGTTACAGCCAGCTTTAGCTGTTGTCTTATCTTTACTAGAGCCGTTACGAGATGACTATCAACAATTGTTAACTCAAGAACAAGCCATTGATTTTGACGATATGATTAGTTTGGCCACACATTATGTTCACTCAGGTCAATTTAAGAGTCCATGGCGCTTTATTATGGTCGATGAGTTTCAAGATATCTCTGCATCACGAGCATTGTTGGTTAAGGCTTTAGTCAATCAGCATCCTAATGCTAACTTATTTGTCGTAGGCGATGATTGGCAAGCCATCTATCGATTTAATGGTGCAGATCTGCGCTTGACGACTCAGTTCGAGCATTATTTTGGTCAAGCGAGTCATCATCAGTTAACCACTACGTTCCGTTTTAATAATAAAATTTCACAAGTGGCAGAGCCATTTATTTTAGCGAACCCTCATCAACTAAAAAAACAGCTTAATAGCGCCACGCAAGTTAAACAAGCTAGTGTGACAGTGCTAACACCTGACAATGCCCTTATTACGAGCGAGAGTGCTTTGTTGCATTGTTTAGAAACAATGAGTCAGCGAGGTGATACCCGTATTTTTATCCTAGCTCGCAATCACTTTATGTTGCCGGATTTACCTTTTCGAAATACGTTGCAGCGGCGGTTTATAAAACTCGATATTCAGTTTATGACTATGCATGCCAGCAAAGGAAAAACAGCGGACTCTGTGATTATTATGGGATTAAATGCTGGGCGACATGGTTTTCCATCAACACAAAAAAATTATTGGTTAGCTGATGCTTTTTTAGCTCCTGAAAATGAGTTTGCATTTGCAGAAGAGCGACGACTTTTTTATGTTGCTTTAACTCGAGCCAAACATCATGTGTACTTAATTGCACCTTATGCACAAAAGAGCCCCTTCTTGTTGGAAATTTTGGAAAATACATCTGAGTTAAATCAGATCACAATCAATCAAGATATTGCTATCTAGGCCGATAAACTGATCATAGGCTCTTCATAGATGAAAGGCGTTTTTCCCTAAAACGAGGAGGCGAGATGATCAGCCAACAATACTGTAAAGCGTTAGAGTTACGGATTATTAAAAAGACGCAGCAAGTTCAAGGTTTAAAGTGTAAAGTGCGTCTTTTTCAGTGGACGACACTCACTTTGGCAATCGTTTTAGTGATGCAATCTTTTTAATTAGTCCGCAAGTCGTTACACTGCACTCTGTTTTATTATTGAGTGCAGAGCGTGTTAACATTACCGGATCCTTTTATCGCCCCTCCTTGCGAGCAGGCCATTGACATTTTGTATCAAGATGACGCCATCTTATTGATTAATAAACCCAGTGGGTTGTTAAGTTTGTCGGGTAAAAATCCTCTCAATCTCGATTCGGTGCATTACAGAGTCAAACAAGATTTCCCAACCGCGACACTGTTACATCGATTAGATTTTGGTACCTCAGGGATCATGTTGGTGGCATTATCGAAGGAATATAACGCGTTGTTGATGCGACAGTTTCAAGCGCGAAAAATTAAAAAACAATATAAAGCGATATTGCAAGGAGAACTCAATCCAAAGGAAGGGGTAATAGACTTACCAATTGCTAAAGGAGAATTTCCAAGGCAAGTTGTTTGCTATCAACAAGGCAAACACGCCATGAGTGAATATAAAGTGCTCCATTATTGCTCGCAAACACATCAAAGTACGGTACAGTTTTTCCCTGTCACTGGGCGGACACATCAATTGAGAGTACATAGTCAGGCAATTGGGCATCCTATCTTAGGTTGTGATTTGTATAGTGAGGGGCAAAGCCAGCAAGCTGCAAAACGTTTAATGTTGCATGCAACTGAATTGACATTTAGCCATCCGAAAACGAGGCAGGTTATAACTGCACAAGCAGAATGCCCATTTTGATTACAGGGATTGCAGGAAATTTCTAAATGACAGGCAATAAAAAAGCCAGTTGAAACAACTGGCCCAAGATTTTTCGTTTTAATTTAACAAAACGAGATTGCGCTAGTGTAGCCCAACCTATGTATTCTGGTGCTTAACGGGCACGGAAAACGATGCGACCTTTACTTAGGTCATAAGGTGTCATTTCAACTGTCACTTTATCACCTGTTAGGATGCGGATGTAGTTTTTGCGCATCTTTCCAGAAATATGAGCAGTAACCACGTGACCGTTTTCCAGCTCAACTCGGAACATAGTATTTGGTAAAGTGTCAAGGATCGTACCTTGCATTTCAATTACGTCTTCTTTCGCCATGTTTAGCGTAACACCTCTTAGTCTGTTTGAAGCTGCAGATTTTGCCCAAAACAGTCGCATAAGTAAAGCGGCAGAGCCGATATTTGTAAATTAATTGTCTTGCCAATGCTCAAAACGCAAAATTTGCTGTGCTTTATACTGGTTTTTGTAATTCATCTTAGCACATTCATCAATTTGAAAGCCTAAATAGACATACGACTTAGCTAATGCTTGAGCATGTTTGATTTGCTCCATAATCATAATACTGCCGATCCCAGCTTTGTGATAATCAGGATCAAAAAAAGTATAAATCGCTGACAGGGCATTGGGCAGTTGATCGGTTACAGCGACGGCAATTAATTTCTCCTGATGCCACAACTCAATATACACAATTGGCAACCAACTACAGATCATAAAACTATCGTATTGAGCGCGGTTAGGGGGAAACATAGCGCCATCTTGATGGCGCTGATTGATATAGCGCTCGTACAAAGCATAATAGAGCGGTTTAATCACATCACTAAATTGTACGCTGAAGTGTTTATTGCGATAGGAAAGTTTTCGCTTTTGCGATTTAGATGGCACAAATTGATCTGCAAGTACGCGCACCGCTTGGCATTTTTGACAAGATGGGCAATGTGGCCGATAAATTTGGTCACCACTGCGTCGAAACCCCATGGCAAGCAATTGCTCAAAATAAGTCGGGGTTTCACACACGTCATCCATGGTGACTAAAAGCTGCTCTTGTTCGCCATCAATGTAACTGCAGGGCAGCGGTTGGCTCAATCCTAGTTTGATTGGAATTCGGTTAGTCATAAATATCATCTAAGGTTTGAGGTTGCCACATGGTAGCTAAATCGATCTTGGGCCATGGCTGGTGTAATTTATTTAAAAATGCATTTCTAGAAATTGCTTTAGCGCCAAGTGATTCGAGATAAGGGTTCATTATTTGACAATCGATGAATGCACCGTTGTGGCGTTTGAGCCAATTGACTAATGCCCATGACGCTAATTTTGAAGTATTTGCCATGGTATGAAACATTGATTCACCACAAAAAACATGGCGTTGCATCACACCATATAAACCGCCCACTAATTGCTGTTCAAACCATATTTCAACACTGTGCGCGACGCCTAATTTATGTAATCGATTATAGGCCTCTTCCATTTCATTGGTGATCCAAGTTCCTTGTGTATCAATGCGCTGCTGCTGACATGCAAACATCACCTTTGAAAAGGCTTGGTTTACGGAGACTGTGAACGTATGTTTTCGCTGGAATTTTTTCATCGAACGGCTGATATGAAACTCGTCTAATTCAATAATAGCGCGCTCTTTTGGTGACCACCACATTAGAGGGTCGTCTTCATTAAACCAAGGGAAAATGCCATTTTGATACGCATTGACCAATCTTTCGGGGGCCAAGTCACCACCAATGGCCAACAACCCATCAGGATCATTTAACGCAAGACGAGGATCAGGAAAGGAAAAAGACAGCTCTGAAAGCTGGAATAAGGTATTGTTCATGAAAAACCATAGAATATAGATACTTAACTATAGTAACAAATCGCACTAATAAAACGAGCTAAAAAAACCCTTGTGCTGACGCGACAAGGGTTGGTATTTTGAGCTGCTGTTATAGATTGTCTAAGTAGCGCTCAGCATCCAAAGCAGCCATACAACCAGTACCTGCAGAGGTAATGGCTTGACGGTAAATATGGTCGCTCACATCACCCGCAGCAAACACACCTTCAACACTGGTTTGGGTTGCATTACCGTGTAAACCAGATTGCACAACCAGATAGCCATCTTTCATATCTAACTGATCAACAAACATATCCGTGTTTGGTTTATGACCAATAGCAATGAACACACCTGCAACATCGAGTTGTTCAGTTGCATCAGAATCCGTCGCTTTAATACGCATGCCAGTCACGCCCATTTCATCACCAAGTACTTCATCAAGGGTACGGTTAAAATGAATGGTCACGTTGCCATTTGCTGCTTTATCTTTTAAACGGTCTGATAGAATCTTTTCACTGCGGAACGAATCACGACGGTGAATAACATGCACTTCAGAGGCGATATTCGATAAGTACAATGCTTCTTCAACAGCTGTATTACCGCCACCGACAACCGCGACTTTTTGGTTACGATAGAAGAAACCATCACATGTTGCACAAGCTGATACACCACGACCTTTAAAGTTTTCTTCAGATTCAAGACCTAAATACGTTGCTGATGCACCTGTTGCGATGATTAACGCATCACAGGTGTAAACGCCGTTATCGCCTGTTAGTGTGAATGGGCGAGTTTTAATATCAACAGTGTGGATATGATCAAACACGATTTCTGTTTCGAAACGCTCAGCATGCTCTTTCATACGATCCATTAGCGCAGGACCTGTTAAACCGTGTGCATCACCTGGCCAGTTTTCTACTTCTGTGGTTGTCGTTAGCTGACCACCTTGTTGCATACCTGTGATTAAAACAGGGTTTAAATTTGCACGTGCAGCATACACTGCAGCCGTGTATCCAGCAGGGCCAGAACCTAAGATAAGTAATTTACAGTGTTTTGTGGTGCTCATGAAAGTTTTCCTAATTGCCTTTGGCTTATTTATTGCGCCGATTCTAAGAAAAACAAGCAGGATGTAAAATAAATTCGATAATTCTTTTTTTATAAAAAAGTAAACTTGTTCAATAAAGTGTACTTAAGAGTGTAAATTGTGCTTTATTTATACGAGTAAACAAGGATTTGACGTTATTTCATGACCGCACCATTTTTTTTTGATATGTTCGTAAGTTCTTACGGCTTAAAAAACAGTAACGTTAGTAAAGGTGTTGAAACGTGCAAAAAGTTTTATGGCAACAACAGCCCGGTTATGGGTTAAATGCTTCGGACATCGATGTCCTATTTAGTGCTGAACAATATAAATCGCGCTTATTGTCTTTAATTGCCAGCGCCACCCAACGCATTTACATCACCGCACTTTATTTGCAAGACGATGAAGCGGGTCAAGAAATATTGACCGCATTACACCAAGCTTCATTGGCTCGCCCGACGCTTGATATTAAAGTGTTTGTTGATTTTCATCGCGCCCAACGAGGGCTAATTGGTGCCAAAGAAAAAGGCGGCAATGCGGCCTTCTATCAAAAATTTAATCAGCAATATCAATCAAATGTTCAAATATTAGGGGTGCCCGTTAAAGCCAAAGAGCTGTTTGGTGTTTTGCATCTCAAAGGTTTCGTATTTGATGATGTTGTCTTGTATAGCGGTGCGAGTTTGAACAACGTATATTTGCAGCATGCTGAGCGTTATCGTCTCGATCGTTATTTTGTTATTCAACAGCCTCAGCTTGCTGATGCGATGATAGCGTTTTTGAATGCAGCGTTTATTCAAAGTGAAGCAATACCACGACTCGATATTCATCCTGTGCCTAAATTTGTAGAACTTAAAGCCCAGCACAGAAAGTTAGTTAGGTTTCTTAAAACGGCCAGTTACTCACTTGCTACCCAACAATCTGAACACGATCTCCAAGCACAACTTTATTTAGGGTTAGGGCGCCGTGGTAACAAATTAAACAAAGTGATAAAGCAACTGTTCCAATCGGCAGAAAACGAGTTGCTCTTATACACCCCATATTTTAATTTTCCAGCGCCTTTGCTACGCATTTTGGCCAAACAATTAAAGAAAGGGGTGAAAGTTACAATTGTCGTTGGGGACAAAACAGCCAATGACTTTTATATTCCACCAGAAGAGCGTTTTAGCAAGATAGGTGCATTACCGTATTTATACGAGACAATATTGCAGCGCTTTTTAGAGAGAAAACATCAGTTTGTAGAATCTAAACAGCTACGGGTGTTTTTGTGGAAGCATGATACCAACTCATTTCATCTCAAAGGAATTAGTGTCGACAACAAAATGCACTTAATGACGGGGCATAATCTTAATCCACGCGCGTGGGGTTTAGATATCGAAAACGGCATTTTACTCAATGATCCTGCCGGTCATCTGGCCGCAGATCTGGAGAAAGAAAAACAACAAATTTTGGCACATTGCACCGAAATTAACAGTTATGCTGAAATAGAAACCCTTGAACATTATCCTGAACCGGTGAGTAAAATATTAGGTCAAGCAAAGCGTGTTAAGGTGGATTTTATCATTAAACGTTTTATATAAAGTTTTACTCTTAAGATCAACAGCCCCAAATAAAGGCGCAATATTGCGCCTTTATTTGTTTGAATTGAATGGATCACGGATCACAAAGTCATCAAGCATGGAATTTAGCGCATAAAAAAAGCAGCCTCAGCTGCTTTTTTTACTTTATGGTCGATTAGCCATTTAACGCATCAAGTGCTGTTACATATGGCATACCGAAACCTTCAGCTACTTCTTTAAATGTAACGTGGCCTTTATAAACGTTTAAGCCGTTACGGAAGTGAGCATCATCAAGTAGCGCTTGCTTATAGCCTTTATTTGCAAGGTTAATGATGAAAGGAAGCGTTGCATTGTTTAATGCAAACGTTGATGTCAGAGGCACAGCGCCTGGCATGTTAGCAACACAGTAGTGAACAACATCATCAACGATGTAAGTTGGATCAGCGTGAGTTGTCGCTTTAGAAGTCGCAATACAACCACCTTGGTCAATCGCAACATCAACAATCGCAGAACCAGGCTTCATGTTTTTGATGTGTTCTGCAGTGACTAATTTTGGCGCTGCTGCACCTGGAATTAATACACCACCAATCACTAAATCAGCTTCTAATACGTGTTTTTCTAACGCATCTGCAGTCGAGTAAACCGCTTTGATTTTGTTACCATATTGCGCATCTAAACGACGAAGCACATCAATGTTGCGGTCAAGAATAACCACATCAGCGCCCATGCCAACAGCCATTTGTGCAGCATTTGCACCAACCATACCGCCACCAATAACCACAACTTTTGCAGGCTCAACACCTGGGACGCCACCTAGTAACATACCACGGCCGTTGTTTGATTTCTCAAGTGCTTGAGCACCGGCTTGGATTGACATACGACCTGCCACTTCAGACATAGGAGCAAGTAATGGTAAACCACCACGTGCATCAGTGACTGTTTCGTAAGCAATACAGATTGCTTTACTTTTAACAAGGTCTTCAGTTTGCGGTAAATCAGGTGCAAGGTGTAAGTAAGTGAATAAGATTTGATCTTCACGAAGCATTGCACGCTCAACAGCTTGAGGCTCT
The DNA here is from genome assembly GCF_014925405.1 of Pseudoalteromonas ulvae UL12. Taxonomy (NCBI): domain Bacteria; kingdom Pseudomonadati; phylum Pseudomonadota; class Gammaproteobacteria; order Alteromonadales; family Pseudoalteromonadaceae; genus Pseudoalteromonas; species Pseudoalteromonas ulvae. Next base: position 352,021 of record NZ_AQHJ01000028.1, on the reverse strand, counting down.
TTCACCTTAACAATCATTTCTGCAGTAGCAAAAACGTCCGCAGCAGTCGGTAATACTTCTGCACCGGCTGCTTGATAGTCTTCATCGGTAAAACCAATACCAATACCTGCATTGTGCTCAACAAATACTGAGTGGCCGTGATTAATAAGTTCACGCACACTGCCAGGTACCATACCTACACGGTATTCATGGTTTTTGATTTCTTTAGGTACACCGATAATCATAATAAAAAGCCTCTTTGAACATGGTTTTATAATTCGACTAGTATATTCGTTAAATACTTTGTCTGTTCACTATATTGAGGTTAAAATGCAGTGGAAAACTCTGTATTTTTTAAATTGGTAGTGAATTATATGGTTAAAGCATCCAGTGCACATCAACTAGACCGCATCGATAAAAAGATTTTAGCTGAATTACAAAAAGACGGGCGAATTTCTAACGTCGAATTAGCAAAACGAATTGGCTTAAGTGCGACTCCTTGTTTAGAGCGTGTAAAAAAGCTCGAACGTGAGAAGTTTATTCGGGGTTACAAAGCGATTATTGATCCGGTTAAGATTGGTGCTGCTTTGCTTGTGTATGTTGAAATTACTCTCACTAAAACTTCACCTGATGTGTTTAAAGATTTTAACGAAGCGGTGAAAATGTATGATGAGATTTTAGAATGTCACCTTGTCTCAGGAAAGTTTGATTTTTTATTAAAGACTCGAGTAGCCGATATGGCGGCTTACCGACAACTGCTAGGGGACACACTGTTAACCTTACCCGGAGTGAGTGAAAGTCGCACTTATGTGGTGATGGAAGAGGTTAAAAACGAGGACATGTCTCCGCTAAAACCCGGTGCACGATAAGACATTTCCTGATAAGGTATAGAGATAATAAAAAAGGTTATAAATGCTTGAGGATAAACGGACTATGCGCCTAAATGGTGTTCAGCGCTTACTCGAAACAGGTTTAATTATTAGCACAACGCTCGCGTTGTTTATTTTATGTGCGTTAATTAGTTTTGATCCAGCCGATCCTTCATGGTCGCAAACTGGCGAATTTATCAAAGTTAAAAATATAACAGGGACAGCGGGTGCCTGGATTGCTGATATTTTGCTATTTACCTTCGGTTGGTTAGCCTTTTTTGTTCCGGCAATGATCCAGATGCTGGGTTATTTTTGTTTTAAACGTCCGCACAAATTACTGCAACTCGATTACATGACCATGGGCTTACGGGTGCTAGGCTTAGTGTTTTTTGTTACCTCAGCATCTGCAATCAGTAGTATCAACTTTGATGATATTTTTTATTTTTCATCTGGTGGGGTAGTAGGGGATGTAATTGCTAACGCCATGTTGCCGGCCTTTAATTTTACTGGCACTAGTTTATTACTGTTATGTTTCTTTTTTGTTGGGTTAACTTTGTTAACCGGTGTGTCGTGGGTTGAATTTGTTGATTTTATCGGTGCACAAGTCGTTAAAGTCGGGCTTTGGTTGCATAAACAGCCCCAAATTTGGCTACAAAATAGAGCTTTAAAAGAACAGCAAGCCGCGATTGAAGATAAGCGTCCAGCCCCAGTTCTCGCTGCTAGCCCGATGAACGATCCGCTCGACTTACCTGAGTTAGCGCCAGATAATCAAGAATTAGCAGAATCAAGTCGCGAGTCTGAATCAGCACCGACTTCGACCCAAGATCAAAATCGTGCCGAAAACACCGCATCACCACACGATTTACAACCGCATCCTGCCTTTGATGAACTTGACGACATGATAAACAACGAGTTGTCATTTAGTGCACTTGAAGAAGAGCCGATAGATACACGTTCAGCGTTGAACGCCCTTGATGAGTTGCAGCCCATTGATAGTAGTTTTCCTGAGCAGGCTCATACTGTGCAACAAGATGTTGCCCCGATGCCAACGACGGCTAAACCCGCTTATGTGCCGCCTCCAACAGCCAAAGAAAAATTTGAAGCTTTGCTAGAAGATGCGCCTGTCACAACGGCAATGCCAACGCTTGATTTACTCGACCGCCCAGATAAAAAGAAAAACCCGATTTCACAAGAAGAACTCGATGCTGTTTCTGAGTTAGTTGAGGTGAAACTGCTCGATTTTGGCGTACAAGCCAAAGTGGTCGGGGTTTATCCAGGGCCTGTGGTCACCCGTTTTGAGCTCGACCTTGCACCGGGTGTGAAAGTGTCAAAAATTACAGGGTTAGCAAAAGATTTAGCGCGTTCGTTATCGGCCATTAGCGTGCGGGTTGTTGAAGTTATCCCAGGAAAAACTTACATAGGCATCGAATTACCAAATAAATACCGTGAAGTCGTTCGCTTATCAGAAGTAATTAGTGCTCCTAAATTTACAGACAATGATTCTGCTTTATCTATGGTACTTGGCAAAGATATTGCCGGTGTGCCAGTGGTGGTTGATTTGGCAAAAATGCCTCATTTATTAGTGGCTGGTACAACGGGTTCAGGAAAGTCAGTGGGCGTTAATGTAATGATTGTTAGTTTACTCTATAAATCTACGCCAGAAGATGTGCGATTAATCATGATTGACCCGAAAATGTTGGAGCTCTCTGTGTATGAGGGGATCCCGCACTTATTGTGTGAAGTGGTCACAGACATGAAAGAAGCGGCCAATGCACTGCGTTGGTGTGTCGGTGAAATGGAGCGGCGCTATAAACTGATGTCAGCTTTAGGGGTGCGAAACTTAAAAGGCTATAACCAAAAGGTGACTGATGCTATTGCTGCAGGTCAGCCAATTTTAGATCCGCTCTTTAAACAAAGTGATGGCATGGCCGAGCAAGCCTCAGAGTTAGGTAAATTACCAGCTATCGTGGTCGTGATTGATGAATTTGCCGACATGATGATGATAGTGGGTAAAAAAGTAGAAGAGCTGATCGCACGAATTGCACAAAAAGCACGTGCTGCTGGCATTCATTTAGTCTTGGCAACTCAGCGTCCATCGGTAGATGTTATTACGGGTTTGATAAAAGCCAATATTCCGACCCGAATGGCGTTTCAGGTGTCATCAAAAATTGACTCACGCACTATTTTAGATCAACAAGGTGCTGAAAACTTACTCGGAATGGGGGATATGCTCTATTTACCACCTGGAACCAGTGTTCCTGTGCGTGTACATGGTGCGTTTGTTGATGACCATGAAGTCCACGCCGTCGTGAATGATTGGAAAGCCCGAGGTAAACCTAATTACATTGACGATATTTTAAATGGCGATGCAGTCGAGGATGTATTGTTGCCAGGAGAAGCCCCTGAGGGCGCGGATGACGCAGAGCAAGATCCTCTTTATGATGAGGCCGTGGCCTTTGTGATAGAAAGCCGCCGTGCATCGGTATCGAGTGTGCAACGACGATTACGTGTTGGGTATAACCGAGCAGCGCGTTTAGTTGAACAAATGGAAGCTGCGGGCATTGTTAGCTCGCCTGGCCACAATGGTACCCGTGAAGTGTTATCGCCCAATAGTGGCGCGCATTAATTATAAAAGGTGTATGTATGAAACGATTTTTTCTGTCTTCTTTATTGTTGTTAAGCCCAATGGTTTGGGCTGATGCGAAAAGTGATTTACAACAGCATTTGCGCCAGATCACCAGCTTTGACGCTCAGTTCAGTCAAGTTGTCACTGACGAGCAAAATAATACTCTGCAAGAAGCCAAAGGCTCATTACAGTTGCAGCAACCTAATCAATTACGCTGGCAACAAACCGCACCAGAAGAAACCTTATTAATTACCTCGGGTGCTCAAACCTATTATTTTGACAGTTTTGCTGAGCAAGTGACTATCATGGATACGCAAAGCTTAATTAACAGCACGCCATTTGTATTATTAACCCATCATCAAGATGAACAGTTATGGCTAAATTATTCAGTGGTTGAAAACAAAGGCGTTTTTGAACTCACGCCCATTGAGGATGAGCAAAGCCAAGTGAAACGTTTGGATATTGTTTTTGATAAACAAGCACAAGGGTTTGCACGGATCAGCATTTTAGATGCAACAGGGCAGCAAACTCAATTTACCTTTAAAGACAGTAAACTAAACCAACCTTTGCAATCGAGTTTGTTTGAATTTGTGTTACCTGAGGGCGTCGCAGTGGACGATCAAACACAAGGTGAGTAATTTCGATTTTAATTTTGCGCCAGATGTGCGGCCCCTAGCTGCACGCATGCGGCCAAAAAGTTTATCTGACTATTGCGGCCAACAACATTTACTGGCCGCAGATAAACCGTTACATCAAGCAATTATCCAAGGCCGATGCCACTCGTTGATTTTATGGGGTCCACCAGGCACAGGTAAAACCACCTTAGCGGAGTTGATTGCTCATCATGCGACTGCTGAGTTTATTCAGCTTTCAGCGGTCACAGCGGGAATTAAAGATATTAGAGACAGTGTGGCTGCAGCTAAAAACACGCTGCAAAGCCAAGGTCGGCGAACATTATTGTTTGTTGATGAAATTCATCGTTTCAACAAATCGCAACAAGATGCATTTTTACCTCACATCGAAGATGGGACGTTTTTGTTTGTCGGGGCCACGACCGAAAACCCTTCGTTTGCACTGAATAACGCGATTTTATCTCGCACACGGGTGTATGTCCTTAAATCACTTGAGACAGAAGATTTAATGACAGTGATAGAGCGGGCTTTAAACGCAGAAATGGGTTTAAAGTCTCTCAATATCACGATGAACGAACCGGCTAAACTCGCTTTATGCACCGCCGCCGATGGCGATGCGCGAAAGTTACTCAATTTACTCGAACAAGCTGCCGATTTAGCCAAAATGGAGCACGGTCAAACTCTGATTGATGCCGAAGTATTAAGTCATGTTTTACCCACACATCTGGCCAAGTATGATAAAGGCGGCGATGAATTTTATGATTTGATTTCTGCATTTCATAAATCTGTTCGGGGCTCAGCCCCTGATGCTGCTTTGTATTGGTATTGCCGAATTTTAGCAGGAGGAGGCGATCCTCTGTATGTTGCACGGCGTTTGCTTGCGATTGCAACCGAAGACATCGGCAATGCTGATCCCAGAGCCATGCAAGTGGCACTTAATGCGTGGGATATATTCCAGCGTGTGGGCCCAAGTGAAGGAGAGCGGGCCATTGCGCAGGCGACTTTATACTTAGCCAGTGCAGCCAAAAGTAATGCGGTATATACGGCGTTCAATCAAGCCAAGCAAGATGCAACTAATTTACCCAGTTACCCTGTGCCTGAGCATTTACGCAATGCGCCAACTAGCATGATGAAAGAACTCGGCTATGGTGCGGATTATCGTTATGCCCACAATGAAATAGGCGCATACGCTGCTGGCGAAAATTACTTTCCAGAATCCATAAAAGATACCCAATATTACCAGCCAACAGATCGTGGCCTAGAAAAGCAAATTAAAGAGAAATTGGATTACCTGAGTCAACTCAATCAACACAGTGACCAAAAACGTTATGGACACAATTAAACTCTATTTATTTATTGCCACAGGTGGGGCGAGTGGCGCGTGTTTACGTTATTTTATCAATGATATTGCCATAAAACTTCTTGGAAAGGGATTCCCTTTTGGTACCCTGACAGTTAATATTCTTGGTTCATTATTGATGGGCATGTTATTTGGGCTAATAGAAAAAGGCGTTATTACAGTTAGCCCTGCAAAAAGTCTTATCGGGATCGGTTTTTTAGGTGCGTTGACCACATTTTCGACATTTTCACTGGACACTTTATTGCTGATGCAACAAGGTCAATGGCTGAAAATGGCGCTTAACGTCACACTCAATGTTGTATGCTGTGTTTTTGTTGCGTGGTTGGGCATACAGTTAGTTTTGCAAAAAGGTTAAAAAATAGAATATGTTAGATTCAAAATTTTTACGTCAAGATATCGAAGAAGCAGCCACTCGCCTTGCGGGTCGTGGTTTTACCCTTGATGTAGCTCAAATTAATGCGTTAGAAGAACAACGAAAAGCGCTACAAGTTAAAACTCAAGAATTGCAAAACGAACGCAACACTCGCTCCAAAGCAATTGGTCAAGCTAAAGCGCGTGGCGAAGACATTGAACCACTTCGAGCTGAAGTTGGGAAACTAGGTGATGATCTTGATGCTGCTAAAAAAGCACAAGATGAAGTGCTTGCTGAGTTACAAGCTATTTCAGCGACGTTGCCAAATCTGCCAGATGTATCTGTGCCGCAAGGTAAAGATGAATCAGAAAATGTTGAAATCTTAACTTGGGGTACGCCTAAGCAGTATGATTTTGAAGTTAAAGATCATGTGGATTTAGGTGAAAGCTTAAACAAAGGGCTCGATTTTGAAGCTGGCGTAAAATTAAGTGGTGCCCGCTTTACGGTGATGCGTGGTCAAATTGCCCGTATGCATCGCGCACTTGTTCAGTACATGCTAGATACCCACACAGACCAAAATGGTTATACAGAAATGTACGTACCGTATTTGGTTAATAAAGACAGTTTATTTGGTACAGGCCAATTGCCAAAATTCGCGGCCGATTTATTCCACACTAAAGGTTTAGTGGATGACGATGGGGTTGAGCATGACGGTTTTAGCTTAATTCCAACCGCTGAAGTCCCCCTTACAAACTGCGCCCGTGATGAAATTTACGATGAGTCTGAATTACCGATTAAACTGACTGCCCACACACCGTGTTTTAGAAGTGAAGCGGGCAGTTATGGCCGTGATACTCGTGGCTTAATTCGTCAGCATCAATTCGACAAAGTTGAATTAGTGCAGTTAGTGAAGCCAGAAGACTCAATGGCAGCGCTCGAAGAACTCACCGGTCACGCAGAGCAAATTCTACAAGGCTTAGAGTTACCGTATCGTAAAGTGGTGTTATGTACTGGCGACATGGGATTTGGTTCAACCAAAACGTACGATTTAGAAGTATGGTTACCTGCACAAGATACCTACCGTGAAATCTCATCATGTTCAAGCATGGGGGATTTCCAAGCCCGTCGTATGCAAGCGCGTTTTCGTCGTAAAGGCGAGAAAAAACCAGAATTACTGCACACTTTGAATGGCTCAGGTTTGGCCGTGGGTCGTACTTTGGTTGCTATCCTTGAAAACTATCAACAAGCAGATGGCTCAATTGTGGTACCAAAGGTGCTACAACCTTACATGGGCGGTGTTGAATTGATATCTAAATAGGTGAAAACCTTTTTATTCAATAGAAACCAGCGTTTACGCTGGTTTTTTTATGCCGTGTTTTGAGATCCCTTTATGCATACGTATTCAATGGGTGTTTCTGTTTAAGGTTCGTTATTGTTATTTAAATGTAAACAATAACAATGAGAACACACCATGAAAACAAGCACAATCTCTACAGTCGCTGGCAGTTTAATGCTGTTAGCAAGTCCCTTAACATATGCTGCACCGACAACATTTGTGCATTTATTCGAATGGAACTGGCAGGATATCGCCAATGAATGCGAAACGTTTTTAGGCCCAAAAGGCTATGCTGCGGTACAAGTTTCACCCCCAAATGAACACATTGTCGGCAGTCAATGGTGGACGCGTTATCAACCGGTCAGCTATCAAATCCAAAGCCGAGGCGGTGATCGCGCAGCATTTGCCAATATGGTTAATCGCTGTCAGGCGGTGGGTGTGGACATTTATGTCGATGCGGTGATTAATCACATGGCCGCAGGCAGTGGCGTTGGGGTCGCGGGCAACTCATTTACCACTAAACAATTCCCGATTTACAGTCCTCAAGATTTCCACGAAACCTGTGCAATTAATAGCGAAGATTATGGCAATAATCCATGGCGAGTTCAGCATTGTGAGTTAGTTGGCTTAGCTGACTTAAATACAGCATCAAATTATGTTCAAGACACTTTAGCGGGTTTTTTAAATGACTTAGTCAGCTTAGGTGTCAAAGGGATGCGTTTAGATGCATCAAAGCATATGCCAAGCGGCGACATCGCCAGTATTTTAGCCAAAGTTAATGGCTCGCCATTGATATTTCAAGAAGTGATTGACCAAGGTAGCGAAGCGGTATCTGCCAGTGAATATTTTAACAATGGATTAGTGACAGAATTTAAATACAGCACAGAATTAGGCCGCACATTTAAGGCCGGCAAACTGGCTTGGTTAAGTCAATTTGGTGAAGCGTGGGGCATGATGCCAAGCTACAACGCGGTGGTATTTGTTGATAACCATGATAATCAACGGGGTCATGGTGGAGCTGGCAATGTGGTCACTTTCGCCGATGGTAAACTATATGAACTCGCTAATGTATTTATGTTGGCTTATCCGTACGGTTACCCAAAAGTGATGTCGAGTTATAATTTTCACCACGATACTGATGCGGGCGGCCCAACTCAGTCAGTGCACCAAAACGGTCTGATTAATTGCACCGCAGATGGCTGGCAATGTGAACATCGCAAAGACATGATTGCCGGTGCGGTAGATTTTAGAAACAACACCTCAGCGGCATGGCAAGTTAATCATTGGTGGGACAATGGCAATAATCAAATTGCTTTTGCTCGTGGTGCAGAAGGGTTTGTAGCGATCAATCGAGAATCGAGTCCTATGCAAGCATCAGTACAAACAGGGCTGGCAGCAGGACAGTATTGTGATGTACTTTCAGGTCGTCTCTCAAGTGATAAACAACAATGTAGCGGTGAGGTGATCACAGTTAGCAATGAGGGGCTAACAGCCTTAAATGTGAGTGGCATGAATGCAATTGCAATCCATAAAAACAGTCGGTTAGCCACGACAGTTGTGGAACCAAACTGGCAGCGAACAGCTGTATTGATTAAGGCACAAACACAAAGCGGGCAAGATATGTTCATCCGCGGTGGCATTGATCATCAATTTGCAGCCACTATAGGACGAGATTGCCATACCAATCCGGCAGATTGTTCATTGCCAATTCGTCACAATAATTTACTTAACCCAACCACAGCACCTTGGAAACAAGGCGATACCTTGCTTGATTGGCAAGGTGCGCAAACGTCGCAATCAAGCCAAGCGCAAGGCAGCCCGCTTGATTGGACGACTAATCTATGGCCAACGAGTTGGGGAAGTAAAAAAACAGTATCAGAGCACGGCTACGGTGAAACATCGCTTAATACATTCGGCCAGCATTACTGGTTGTTTGATGTGCAAATGGATTGCAGTAATACTGTCAATGGTTGGTTTGAACTAAAAGCCTTTGTTAAAAATGGCCAAGGGTGGGAAGGGGATATCACACAAGCCAATGCGCCTTATACCAGTAATAATCACTTTGCAGAGTGTGGTAAATTGAATGTGTTTGAGTTTGATGCTCATCAATCTCAGCACATTGCTTTATCGTTATAAGCAATTAAAAAGGCTGATAAGTTTGCGATGAACTTATCAGCCTTTAATGTGAGACTTTCTTTTTACACTTTATCTTTTCACTTTATTGGCGCGATGGCTGCCATTTTTATAAGCAATACTTCTTATTCGAGTGCTGAAATGTCACTTGAAAAGATGCACCTGCTAATCTAGTGGATTGATTGATACTGAGCGTTGCTTGGTGCCATTCACACACGCGAGATACGATGGCTAATCCCATGCCAAAGCCTTTTGTGGTTTGACGGTGACGCTCGCCGCGAATAAACGGTTTGAAAATGGTACTGAGCTCGACAGGATCGATGCCAGGGCCGTCATCGTCAATAAAAACTGTTATGTGATGATCAGTTTGCTCAATTCGAATCGCCACGTTTGAGTGGCCATACCTGAGTGCATTTTCGATTAAATTATTAAATAAAATTAATAAATAAGCACGATCACCGTAAATAATTGCAGGACTCGTTGCTGAGCTAAATGAAAGCGCGATACCATCACAGGTTTTGTTCTTTAAGCATTCTTCAATGAGCTCATTTAACTGACACGGCGATTTATTGAGTTTGAGCATCGCTTGGTCAAGGCGAGCATAGTTGAGCAATGTCTCGACTAAATTAACCATTTCATCAACATTGTTGCTGATCCGTTGTTCGTAGCGCTTACGCATCACGGGATCGTCTTCTTCTTGTAAGGTATCAATGCCAAAACGAATGCGCGCCAAAGGGGTACGTAAATCGTGGGAGACAGCGCTACTGAGCAATTTGACATCTTGCACTAAGGCTTCGATGCGATCAGCCATGTGATTAAACTCAGTTTCGATATCACGAATATACGAAATACTACTGACTTCGATCCGTTGATCAAGTTTGCCTTGTCCGAATAACGTGGCTGCTCGGCGAATGGCTAATAAGCGTTTACCTAACGGAAAAAGCCAAACAACCATTAATGCCAGTACGGCCAGATAAAATGCGGCCGTTAAACTCAGTTGAACCATGTTGTTTTGTGACGCACTTTGCAATGCCGGTGCGCGAAGAATGAATAAACTGTGTTTTGCCGGCAGGTAATAATAAAACGCTAAATCATGTTCTGTTTCAAGTAACAAGGGTTGACCTTGCTTGAGATGAGTTTTGAGCATTTCAGGTAAGGGAGTGGCATCAAAGGCTGATAAAGACACGGTGTAACCTTGCTCTGATTGCCACTGTTCAATAAAGGCTTCTGGTTGCGGCATGTGATTCAGGGTGAGAGCAATCTGCTGCCCTAATTGTTCAATAATGGCGATAGGTTCAGCATTCGCCTGCTGGGTGTGATCAGTAAACTGTTGATAGACATTATCAAACACCCAACCTAAACCAATTGTTGCGATTAGGACCATGAATAATAACGATATGGTTAAATTACGCATCGTGGTTACCACTGATCTGCGGCAAATAAATACCCTTTGCCCCAAATGGTTTTAATCCGAAATGGCTGCGCAGAGTTATCGTGTAATTTTTTACGAATACGTGAGATGCGTAAATCAATTGAACGATCAAAACCATCGTATTCAAACCCTCTAAAATGGCTGACGAGCGCTTCACGAAGCACGACTTCACCGGCGCGTTGCGCGAGAAACCACAGTACATCAAATTCATTCGAGGACAGCTTGATGCTCTCGTCATTTAAGATCACCGAGCGGTTCAGTTCATTGATGGATAAACTATTAAATTGCAGGATCTGTTCATTACCGCGATTATCTTGGGGAGACGGTGAGACTAGTCGCTCTTGTTGGCGCAATAAGCCTTTGATACGAGCCAGTAAGACTCGGGCACGAACTGGCTTAGTTATGTAATCATCAGCGCCCATTTCGAGACCTAAAATTTCATCTATTTCTTCATCTCGCGCCGTGATCATGATGATCGGATTAATAAAATCAGGCCTGACTGTTTTACATACATCAAAACCATCCATGCCTGGCAGCATGCCATCCAGTAACACGCAATCAGGATTAAGGGTTTTAATCAGTTCAACTGCGTCATCACCGCGATGACATGTGGTGACAGTATATTGGCGAGCAGTCAGGTATTCACTGATCCACTGTGCAAGTTCGATATCATCTTCGACTAACAGTAAATGTGCGCTGTGATTTGAGTCCATACAGGGGCCTTAAAATGGCTTGGCGATTAAAATAATCGCCAAGAAGTTCTGGGTTTGCCTTTCTTTTTATGAACCCAAGCAACCGTTAATTGTGCGGTTGATAGGATCACGGTGCGATCAGGAGTCGACAATTGAAAATCAATTGATTGTTTGGTTTTAATTTCTCCCTTAAATATTCCTGTTTGCCTCGTTTTCCAGCACTGTAGGGGGGCGGCTCGGTTGTTTGCAAAAAGGCAATAATCATCAGCAACTTTGCTCGACCAATTAAGCTCAACAGTGACATAACAATCTTGTCCTTGTTGCATGGCCACACATTGGGCCGGCAATAATGTGAGCTGATCTTGTTGTGCATAAGCACTTTGCATAGTGAGCGTTGTGAAACACAGCCATGCAACAATACTGGCTAATAGCCAAATAAGTGTTGTTCGAGTTTGTTTTAAAATGTGCTTCATGGTGATCACCTTAAAAAACAAAACTTAAAATTAAACCTGCTCGGTAACCGTCTTCGACCACTTCAGGGCGCTCGAGGCTGACACGATTTGAGAGTTCAGTGTAATTAATGAAAGTGCCGAACACCCAATCGGTTGAAAGCGGATACTCAAAGCCAATTTCTGCACTGTGACTCAGTCCTGCACTTTTTGATAAACCGCTGCGCGAGTCGTATTCAAACAAGGTATTCGAGTGCGGCGTGACTTCTCGAGAACGATATTGCATGCCGACATTGGCATAATAACTCCAATTTTTAAACTGTCCGTCATAGCGATACGAAACCGAAGTTTCAACACCGTCACTGCCGATTTCGTTGCGGCTAAAAGGGGAGTAAATAAGCTCTAAATGACTATTGTCAAAATACCCCGTGGCTCTAAAACCGCCTCGTTTGTGCTGGCTTTGCACGTTTAACCCTTCAAGCCCTTCAATGCCTTGGTTATCCCGTTGATAAAAAACATCAAACGACCAAGTGGGTGTATTAATTAAATTAAATCCCCAAGCTGGTAAAGAGTACATGCCGTGCATTCTTCGGGTTGCAAGGCCCGGTGACTCAATAAAAAATCCGAGTAATTGCAACCGATAGTTAAGGTCGATATCAAATTCTGAACTAGGCTCATCGGCTGATAAATAACGAAAGTCATCCCCAAAAGTGCTGATTGCACTTAGGCCAAGATAAAAGCCATCTCTTGGATTTGATTCAATCCGAAAATGCACATCGTCATCGTTGGCTTGTTCTTCATCATCGCGTTTTATTTCAATACTATGTGTATCTTTGTTGTTGCACTTGATAGTGCATTGGGTGTTTTGCTCATTCTCAAAATCAATCAGTATTTGGCGATAATCATCCTGAGTGAGAGAAGGATTTTGTGATGATTGCTCTTTTGCAACAGGTGTCTTCGGATCCACATCGACAGGCTCAGAGGCCAGACTGTAAAAAGAAGGAGTCAGAAAAAATGTGCTTGAAATAAGTGTTGCTAACAATGTTTTTGGTAAATGTCTCATAAATTCCCTGTGAACGTTTTTTATTAAGTTGCCCTTAGTCTATGAAGATGCCAGACAAAAAGACGTATCACATCTTGTGCAAATGTATCACTTTGTATCAGCTGAGGGATTATTACAGCAAATTCGTGCGCTATTCACAATAACGTATTGAAGGAATGAGAAATTAACAGCGTAAATCAGAGCATTCAATTTGGTAGTCTTTGTTCGCTTCACTATAGTTTATGCGAGATGAATTAAAACGCATTTTGAGTAAACAACCCCTAAATCACAAAACTATGACTTTTTGGATGCAAATATGACGACGCAAAGTAAATTATTCATCGTGCTTTTTATTGCGCTATTTTTAGAGTCTGTTGCTATGTCTTTTGTATATGGCACCTACTTAGAAATGATCCTCATCGGGTTGCCTGCCTTACTGGTGCCAATTTATTTAATTAACTCAGCGCCAAATAGTGCATTAACACGACATTCAGCTGCTCTGGGTGCCATGATTTTTGCGTGTTTGCATATTCATCAAATGAACGGTCTTATAGAAGTGCACTTTGAGATTTTCATATTGATGGCTTTTTTAATTATCTTTAGTGATTGGAAAGTATTTATAACAGCAATAACAGTCATTGCTGTTCATCATCTATCATTTTATTTTATGCAAATGAACGATGTAGGCGTGTATATTTTTGATCAAGACCGCTTACAGTTTTCAACGGTGTTGATCCATGCCGTTTATGCCATTGTTGAGTCGATTATTGCGGGATACATTGCAAAAACCATGCGAGATGATAGCTACGTAGGCATTGAATTATCGCTCGTCACCGAGCAACTAACACAAAATAAACAAGCCATTGATTTATCGATTCGTGCCAACGCAAAAAACAACCAAATCCTTGATGGATTTAATGAATTACTGGTATTACTTAATACATTAATCGCGGACACCAAAAACCAAGTCAATGATTTAGTGACAAATACAACCCATTTAGCAAATTTAAAAAAATCCTTATTCTCATCAGCGTCGATTAGAAAGCAAGAAAACGAACACATCGCAATCTCAGTAGAGCAACTACTTGATACGGTTAATATGATTGCAAGCCAAACCAATCAACTGAGTAGCCAAATGGATCAGGCTAATCAGTTAACACAAGGTACTGAGCGCAATATTAAAGAAATTAATAACAAAAATAATATGTTACTAGAGGCGCTAAACAGTACCAGTGGTCAAATCCAAGAGTTAGCAAAAGCCAGTGAGGTGATTACATCAGTATTATCAGAAATCACCGGAATAGCAGAACAAACAAACCTTTTGGCTCTTAATGCCGCTATTGAAGCAGCACGAGCAGGGGAGCAAGGCAGGGGTTTTGCAGTCGTGGCCGATGAAGTACGGGCTTTAGCAAATCGAACTAAAGACAGCACCACCAAAATTGCTAAAACAATATCAGAACTCAACACTTACTCAAAAAGTTCGACAGATGCGATGCAGGATTGTATCGCAATTGTTGATGGGGTGTTGTCAGTGGCAAATGAAGCAAACGAACAAATGAAAGAAGCATCTCATTTAGTGAATTTATCGAGTGATATCGCGACTTCGGTGGCAAGTGCAGTGGATGAGCAATCTTCAACAACATCGAGTATTGCCTCTAGTACAGATAACATGAAACAAGCAAGTCTTGGTGACTTAAATCAAATTGAATTACTTTCTAAGGAGACGGACAAAATAAAAAGCTCGACAGAAACACTCGGACGTAATATTGCCAGTTTCAAATAGTAGCCCAACGAGTCATGTAACAAAACACCATTACGGATTAGTGGTTTTATGGGTTTTGCTGACTTTAAGTGCTGCTACCTATTTTATGAGCAAAAAAGTAGTAGAATTTGATCCTCAGGGAATATTGGCACTGCAATCTCATCAAGGAATTGTGGCTGCAATCTTAGCAGAACAAAATGCGAGAGAGCCTGAGTTTAGTCGAGCACAAAGAGCCACCTTGTTTCATCTTAGCCAAGCTAAATGTCACTGTAATGTCACTAGTCAATCCCACATTGAGACCTTAAATACTCAAGCCCAAGCACTGGGTATGCAGATTATTAATCTTGAAATAACCAACAATTTAAAGTCAGTTATCCCTTCCACACCTGCAACGTTAATCATCAACAATGCAGGGGAATTAGCGTATTTGGGGCCATATGGGCAAGGGTTTGCTTGTACAGAGAAAACCGGTGTCGTGTCAGCAGTACTCAACAATTTACAAAAAGGGTTTAATTCTGCATTGGTGCTTAACCAAGCAAAGGGATGTTATTGCGCTACAAGTTAAAGCATACAAGGCTGAGCGTTGCCTGCTAAGCAAAATGAATAATTAAAATGTGCAGCAAACTCCGCTGCGGTTTGTTGATCATAAATGACAACAATGTTTTCATCATTCTTAAATGCAGCGGCACCACTTAAATTGTGTGAGCCTGTAATGACGGTATTATCCACAACCATATATTTATGGTGCCATTTATCACCATTTGTCATATTTGCGATACGAACGTCAGCAGGTTTTTGCCACACGTTATTGGCCAAACCGGTGAAGCCATCACTTTCGACGAGTCCTTTTGGGCTGCGTTTTTCAATGCCTTTCATATCCATAAACTCAGAATAATAGCGAGAAAAAAACGAGGCATCGCCAAGACCTTTGACTGCTACTCCTTGCTGATGGCGTGCATACATAGCGTTTGCGATGTTTTGGCTACTTATTACAAATTGTGCAAGGTAGATGTGTTTTTGCGCTGTGAGGATCACTTTTTCGATTGAATCTAGGCTAGAGCCACTGTATTGAGAAGGGGATTGCGGGGTAAACTGCACATCAATCTTAATGTTTTCGTGAGTGGTAAACACAGTGGTCAGTGGATGGTCCGGTTTAGCGAGCCCAAATAATGAATTGTTGGACAAACCCGGTCCATCTCCCCACATGAATAAAAACTGTTGCTTAAACTGATCTGCTAGCTGCACAGAATCAATGATCACAATATGATTATCATTTCCTTGACTGATTAACACGCCATCTTTATTGCGATCACCGTGAATACCTGATTGAGTAAAGTTCGTGCTCCCAGTGAGGACGGTTTGCATATCAATAATCATAAATTTATTGTGTTGGATCCCGGAGCCTTTTGAGCCATTTTCTGTGTCGTCAATCCAGGGCACGCCACCTTGATCTAAAATAGACAACACCAGCTTATTATCATGGCCGATATTGTCTTTATCAGTAATTAACCTCACATCAACAGAGCGGTTTTTGGCAGCAACAATGGCATGAGCAATCGCTGTTAGATCCAAATCATAGATGGCAATATACAAGCTTGATTTAGCACTACCGATGAGCTCGATTATTTTGTCTTCAAGATTGGCTTGCTGTGCAGGTGGAGTCACAGCCCGATTAAAAAAAACGCTAATATCATCAGCCCAACACAATGTCGGCAGTAAGGTACACAGCAGTAGTACTGTTGTGCAGTATTTTGAACGAAACATAGTTGCCTTTCTTAGTATTATGAGTGGCTTAATTACTTGCTGCGTACTTTATTGCACAAGAGGCAATAATAATAGTGAAGAATAGAAAATAATATTGATAGTTCGCTATGAAGTGGCAAATCACCAAAAGAATTGTTATTTGTACTGGGACCAGTCTTTATGTTGCAGTACTAAATTGAGTGCTGCATTCATTTTTTTAACGAAATCATCTTTGTAGGAAAATCGACCGGACTCATCTTTAGCATATCCAATATACGCTGCACGGCTAATGACCACCATGTTTTCGCTGATGTGGCTCATATTGATACTGGGGTCGGTATAACGTAATTGATCCATTTCCCAAAGCGTAGAGCGGCGATCATTCACATAACAGTCAATACGGCCGCGCAGTAGTTTTACTAGGTTTGCATGGGTACTTTTATTTTCCCAGACGATGATGCGCTTTTGTGCCGCAGCGCGTTCTAATTCATCGTTGAGAATCAAAAAACCAGCATTAATTCCAACATTGATAGGCGGGTGTTCACGGTCAAAGGACGAGATCACAGCAGTAAATAAATCAACGTTGTTTCGACAAAATGCCACCACGACTTCATTAAAAATAGGAATGGAATAAGGCCAAATATAGGGTCGTTTTTCGGTATGTTTATACGGTGGCAAAATCGCAAACGCCTGTCCATTCTCAATAGAAGCCAATGCTCGTTTCCAAGGCTCTGCCACAATCTCGATTTTATAGTCATCTTTCAAATATTCCGCCGCTGCCCGCACTAATTCAATATACATTCCGTGTAATTCACCATCGTGGTAAAAAGAATAGGGCGGGTAGCTGTCGTCAGTGACAATAGTGACTGGTTGAGGGGCACTGCGACAGGAAAAACTAAAATAAAAGAGACATAGGCAAACACTTAGCAATGATCGTTTGGGCCAAAAAAGCATGGCTAATATGACCACTGTTGCGAATAGTCGTATCTAAATCCGACAGACCATGAATAAAAGTTTTCTTGGGCGTCAAAGTCTTTAGCTAAATATTCGAGATGCAAACGAAGGCTTTCGGTAGGAAGCCATTCAAGCGTGATATTATGGCCATTGTAATCTTGATTATGTTCACCTTCGAACCCACTCGAAAAATCAAAATAACCGAGTTTTATTTTATGATGATGGCCAATCGGGAAGGCTGACGAAATATCGAGTGTATGGCCATTGCGGTCATCATTTTGGTTTAATCGTTGATATTGCTTATCTTGATAACTGAGCGCTAAATACAGACCCGATGAAAATTCATATGCCAAAGAAGCGGCAAAGATTTCATCTTCTCCTAGCTCGGTTTGATTGTCATAAACGTCTTGTTGTTGGTAGGTCAGTGCACTGTGCAAGCCGTTATGATCATAACTGACACCAGCGTTAAATAAATCACTATATGCATCCCCTTGTTGACCATTAAATTGCGCCACAGCCATCCAAGTTAAATTATGTTTTGTGATTTGGTACGTTATTAAGTTATCAACAAAAAATAGACTTTCTGGATCATAAGCAAACGGGCTGCTGCTGTGATTGAAAATATCAACATATTCAGCGATAAAAAGATATTGAGTCGGTCTTTGTTTCCCTATGCCTATACGGCCATATGGACTATCAAGTGCAACATACACTTGGCGTGATTTGCCAAAATTGCCTTGGTTAGCCAAATCAATTCCCCATTCGCCATGTAATATAGCTTGCCAATCAGTATTAAATTGCTTGGTCGCTTTAATTCCAGCATGAGATAAGGCATCGCGGACATCGAATTCAGACTGTCCTTGGCTATCAATGTATCCAAAAGTAGGGCGCACAGTTGCATACGCTCGCACTGTGTGGTCATTTTTTTCATCGGTAACAGATGGGGAGGAGGAGGCAGTGATAGAAGTGGTAGTCTCAAGATTAGTTGCTTGTTTGGAGACTTTTTTTTCAAGTGCGGTTAGTGCAGCCTGTAACGCTGCGATTTGTGATTTTAACACTGCTATATCATCTTGTGCAGACGTGTCATTAGCAAAGGCTAAACACAGCGGGTTTAAGTAAACACAAAAAACAATTAAATATTTAAATTTGCACATGTCTTTAACCATTTAAAATTGCTGACTTTAGCATTGTAGACCACAATATGAGACTCGTGCATGTTATTGACAAAGTTGGATCCATATGAAAATTAGAACAAAACTCTCGGTTGCATCAGGCGTGGTTGTCTTTATTGTTATTATTATTATTTCAGTCAGCAGCTACGTGTTGGTGCGCAATAGCTTAAAAGAAAAAACGACAGCGTATGTCACAGACAATACCTCCTTACTTGCACAAAGTATCAACAATTGGCTTGTGGATAAAAGCAATCAAATTCGCTTACTAAAAAGTCAAATAGAGCAAAATTACTCCTCTGAAGCCGTTCAGCGCGGATTAGAAATTCCGGCTTTTAGCAATGACTTTTTACTGATGTTTGGCACGTTAGACAATGAAACACAGTTGCGTTCGAATGATCCGACACGGCAAAACCCTCAAGGCATCGATTTTAGAACGCGCCCTTGGTATCAAGCAGCAAAAAAACAAAACTCCCTCTTAATCACCGCGCCTTATGTTGATGCGGCAACCAAAGAATTACTCTTATCAGTCGTGGCACCGATTAACGCTAATGGTTTTAAAGGGGTGATTGGCGGGGATTTAAGCCTCAAAGATATTGCCCAAAGTGTCAATACCATTAATTTTGATAATACCGGATTTGCGTTTTTAGTGGATGAGGACGGGTTAATCGTCAGCCATCCAAATGCCAGTTTAAACAGCAAAAAGATTCAAGACATTTATGGACAATCGCTGACGGGTCAATCACAGTACCGAGAAATTGACTTAGACAGTCAGCAACATATTTTGTATTACAAAAAGCTTGATACCGCGTCAGGGACAAATTGGTACCTAGCGGTGTTACTTAACAAAAGCCAAGTTTATGCTTCATTAACCAATATGACCTGGAACACTTTGTTTATCGCAATCTTCTGCATTGGATTAAGCATTTTGGTACTCAGAAAACTAGTTAAACAGCTTCTTAAACCGTTAAGTGAGCTACTGACAGCCATGACAGAAATAGCCGCTGGTGGTGGTGATCTCACAAAACGGTTAGTGATCCAAAATAGAGATGAATGTGGTGCTGTGGCCGATGCGTTCAATCAATTTCTGGTGACATTGCAATTACTGGTCAAAGAAGTAAAAGGTATTGGCGAACAAGTCGTTCATTTGAGCACAAGTGGTCAGCAGTTATCGAAGAAATCAAGCACACAATTGGTCTCTCAAACCTCATTAATCGAAAGTCTCGCAACAGCAATGAATCAGATGAGTGCCACATCAAGTGAAATCGCATCCAGTGCTCAAGGAGCGGCAAGCTTAATTACATCGGTGAATAACCGCAGCGAAATCAGTCAGCAAACATTTGCAGATACGACAGAACAAATCGCGCAATTGTCAGATGTTATTGAGCAATCTCAGCAAATGAGTAATCAGTTGGCCGAATACAGCAGTAACATTGAAAATATATTGTCAGTGATCAATGGCATTGCTGAACAAACTAATTTATTGGCACTCAATGCTGCCATTGAAGCTGCCCGTGCCGGAGAGCAAGGACGTGGTTTTGCAGTGGTGGCCGACGAAGTTCGCACATTGGCCTCGCGGACCCAACAATCAACCACTGAAATTAAATCAATGATAGAGCAGATCCAAAAATCATCGGCTGATGTGCAAAGTTCAATGACCCTCAGTCGCAGCAAAGCAGGGCATTGTGTCGAGCAAACTCAGCAAGCTCAAGAAGCGTTAAGTGATATATCAATAGCGGTAAAAGACATCATGGACCGGAATATTCAAATCGCAGCAGCGATTGAAGAACAAAGTGTCGTGATTGAAGAAATAAATAAAAATACAACGCATATCAATGATATAACGATTGAAGTAGGGGACTTTTCAACTCAACAATATACCACAAGTGAGCAGCTAGTCAGTGAAGTAAGCGAACAAGAAAGAATGTTAGCAAAATTCATCGTATAACAGACAAAATCGATATAAAGGGAGCTGTACTTATAAGACAGATCAACGGGTGCAGTTTCCTTTTTCACAAAGTTTGATTCACTCATCTAAAGCTATTAATTAAAGCTATTAATTAAAGATCGGGTTAAATCGCATCTTCAAAGTGATGACTAAATGCAATCAATAGCCGTTGGCTGAGCGATGAAGGATGTGTCAAAGGAAATTCGATACATTCGGGCCGATCAGGACTATCAGAAATGTCGACCAATCCCATACTCCAATTCGCAAAATTTCGCTCTGTAATTGGGGTGTGAATTAAGGCTTTGACCTGTTGATGGCGCGGATCGGATTTAATTTTTTTAAACAGCGCTTCGATAACGGCTTGTTCACCTGCTAGCACTTGCATAAATTGTTGATTATCGTATAGCAACATACCAGTGATCTGGTTTGGGTTATTGTGGTCTTGGCATTGCTTTTGAAGTGCTGTCAGTTGCTCCGATAAAAAGGGCTCAGAAGCATAGCTGGTATAAATAAATTCAATAAGCATAAAAAACACACGGTATTATTATCTTTGACAAGCATAGTAATGAATCTGAAATCTGGGTAATAAATCTATCTGTGGTGGTTAGTTCAACAATCACAGCCTCAAATTGTCGTGGTATAGAACAACGGTTGACGCGAAGATGTGCTTTTTTTCATCAAAATCTCCAACAAGGGAGTTCCGAAACTTTTATATTCGTGACATCAATAAACTGGGCAACCTCTTAACGAGAGAGCCGTATATTTAGTTGTCGACTTACTCATGCAAAATGAGAAGTACTTAAAATGTTTGATATTAGCCCCAACTCGCTACCTTAGATTAACTCCTATCGTTTGGAACGTTACATCAATAAATAGCAGTATCCTTGAAATAATTAACTATAATCGAGACAAACAATAAAACCATATTAAACAAGTGGTTATATTTTGCTTTGTGTATTTTTTGTTAAATGGTTTGATATTTACCGCAGGCTAGATTAGATTTATGAAAGCGCTTACATTGTTCGCGTGTGTTTTTTAACTAAAATTGAAAGCGCTTACAATCACTAAACAAAAGAACACCTGTTCTCATAACTATAATTCACTTAATTGTCTGTATCGGGGCTGAAGTAATGAACAAACCAGCAATACATTTAACACAAGTTGCAGCACTCTTATCCACAGCCATGCTGTCTGGATGTGGTGGCAGCGCAAAAACCAGCACAGATCTCACCAAAGTTGACCCAGCACAGCCTGTCAGCAGTTGGCAAATGGTTTGGAATGACGAGTTTGAAACATCAAACATCGACACTAAAAAATGGAGCCACGAAATCAACTGTGATGGTGGCGGTAATAACGAAGCCCAATGTTATACAGACAATGACGAAAACTCATTTATTGCTGATGGCATATTAAATATTGTCGCCAAACCTGCTGAAGACGGTTCGGCAAAACCGTATACCTCGGCCCGTTTAAATAGCCGATACAAAGCAGACTTTAAATATGGTCGTTTTGAGATCAGCGCTAAACTGCCATCAGGGCAAGGCAGCTGGCCAGCTTTTTGGATGATGCCTACTGATGAAGTGTACGGAGGATGGCCACGTTCTGGCGAAATCGATATTGTGGAAGCGGT
Source organism: Pseudoalteromonas ulvae UL12 (assembly GCF_014925405.1). Lineage (NCBI taxonomy): Bacteria > Pseudomonadati > Pseudomonadota > Gammaproteobacteria > Alteromonadales > Pseudoalteromonadaceae > Pseudoalteromonas > Pseudoalteromonas ulvae. The sequence continues at coordinate 329,913 of NZ_AQHJ01000028.1, read as the reverse complement.
AAATTTAAAAGCAGCCACAGCTGAAGGCGGCACAGAAAGCAATGTGCACGGCACCTTACACTATGGACGGGAATGGCCAAATAACGCCAGTTCAGGAAAATCATATCAGTTACCAGACTCTATCAATCCTGCAGATGACTTCCACACTTATGCAATCGAGTGGCAAGAAGGCGAAATCCGTTGGTATGTCGATAACTACCTGTATGCCACGCAACGAAAATCAACAGTGCGTTACAACAGCAAAGACGAAGCGGTTGGCTTAGCTCATAAAGGCTGGTTTACAGAGTATTTCGATCAAACGTCAGGTGAACTTAAAACCTATTGGACAGACGCCCCTTACGATCAAAAATTCTACATGATTTTAAACTTTGCCGTGGGTGGCAACTGGCCAGAAAATGTCAATGAGCTGGGTATCGATGCCAGCGCGTTTGAAAACGGCCAAACTTTTGCAATTGATTATGTGCGTGTGTATGAATGCAGTATCGACGTCAACACAGGCAAAGGTTGTGAGACTGTACGAGCAGGTTACGATAAATTAGACGATGCACTGGTAGAAGGGGCTGCACCAGTGCCGGCGCCACCATCAACAGGCATTGCGCAAAACCTTACTATTTTTGATGGTGCAGTTAATCCAAATTGGCCTGCTTGGGATTGTTGCGGCGGCTCAACACCGAGCGTGGTCAACGATGCCGAAAAAGGCGATGTCATGCGCTTTACGGTGGGTGAACAACCGACTGTGAATGGATTTATTAGCCGGGGCGAGTTCATTACCGATCCAGAAGGAAAAGCGTCACCCTTTGACGCCTCTCCAATTATTGATAATGGCAGTATTAGCTTTGCTGTAAAAGTGGTCTCTGCACCAAGCAACCCAGACTCTACTTGGTTAATGAAAGTTGAAAGCATCGGTGGCGCGACGGCTATCGAAATTCCACTTTCAACCAGTACAGAAGCCAGCACACCGATCACAGGCCAATGGCAGACTTACACATTCCCATTACAAGCTCTTGCTGATTTGGGCTTAGATATCAGCTCAATTGATGTGATTATGATTTTTCCAGCCTGGGGCACAGGCAGCGGAGCTGAATATCTTGTTGATGATGTTCAAATCAGTCAGCCAGTGAGCAGCCCTAAACTCGTTTTATTTGAAAATGAAGTGAACCCAGATTGGCCGCTATGGGATTGTTGTGGCGGTTCAACTCCGACCGAAGAAATGGATGATGCAGAGCATGGCTTAGTGGCAGAGTTTGTCATTGGTGCACAACCGACAGTAATGGGCTTTATCACACGCTCAGCCAATGGTGGCGCAGATAAACCGTTTGATGCCAGTGCGATTATCGACAATGGCGTTTTGCAATTTGATCTCAAAGTCGTCAATGCACCAAGCAACCCAGATTCAACTTGGCTCATTAAACTCGAATCAGATAATGGCGCTACAGCAGTAGAATGGCCCATTACCAATAGCGTTGAAGGTGTGACACCGGTGAGCGGCCAATGGCAAACCCATAGCTTTAAAGTGTCTGAATTAGCAGCGGCAGGGTTAGATATTAGCGCCATTGACGTGATTATGATATTCCCAGCGTGGGGGACAGGTGAAGGCGCAGTGTACCGTGTTGATAACGCGAAAATCCTCGACCCAGATGCAAAAGCCACTAGCGGCCTGACATTATTTAAAGACAAAGTCGCTAACCAATGGAACATTTGGGATTGTTGTGGAGGCTCAACGCCGACCGAAGAGCAAGACGATGACGCCCATGGCATGGTCGCCGAGTACAAAATTGGAGCACAACCAACCGTAATGGGCTTTTTTGCACAAGATGGGGTTTATCACGATGCATCGGCTGATCTTGCAACAGGTGTGGTGCGTTTTGAAATGAAAGTGGTCGATGCACCGAGCAATCCAGATGCAGTGTGGACATTTAAAATTGAATCGGGTGATGCATCGACCGCCGTTGAATTACCGCTCGCTGCAAGCAGTGAAGGTGAGGCAGTCAAAAATGGTGTATGGCAAACCTACACATTTACACTGCAAAGCTTATATGACGCAGGCCTTGATATTAGCGCAATTGATGTCGTGATGGTTTTTCCATCATGGGGCGCAGGGGAAGGGGCGGTGTATCGCATCGATAACGCAATTATTGCGACGCCTTAATCGTACAGTCAGACATTCAATAGCAGAGGCTCATCCCCTTTGCTTTGCACACAATTTTAAAGGTAAGAATGACAGTCATGAAAAATATAACATTTAAAAAGACGCATCTGGCTACGTCATTGGCGTTGCTAATGGGCACAAGTTGGATAGGTGTTGGCCACGCTGAAGAAGCAACAACCGATACACAACCAGAAGTTGAAGTCATTGAAGTCAGTGGCGTGCGCGGAAGTTTAATTAAATCGATGGATTTAAAACGCGAAACGTTTGGTGTCATGGACGCAATTTCAGCCGAAGAAATGGGTAAATTTCCAGATACAAACTTAGCTGAGTCATTGCAGCGGATCACCGGCGTGTCGGTGAGCCGTAATAATGGCGAAGGCAGTCAAATCACAGTGCGTGGTTTTGGTCCAAGCTTTAACTTGATCACGCTCAATGGCCGTCAAATGCCAGGGACAGGCAATTCACGTTCATATAACCTTGAAAACTTATCTTCTGAAGGGGTCAGTACGCTCGAAGTGTACAAAACAGCCCGCGCCGAAATGCCAACTGGGGGACTTGGAGCCACGGTCAATATTGTGACCTTAAAACCGCTGCAAAAACCGGGTCAGCATGCCACGGTGTCTGCAAAAGGGATTTACGATACCTCAAATGAGCAAGGCAGTGACATCACCCCAGAATTAGCGGCTGTTTATAGCAATACTTTTGCTGATGATCGCTTTGGTATCTCAGTTTCTGTGTCGCACCAAGCGCGTGATTTCCAACGTCAAGAAGCCAATATTCAAGGCTGGCAAGCCAATGTGGCGTTACCTGACTTAGACGAAAGCTTAGCGATTGACCCTCGAGCGATAGACAGTGAAGGCAACCGCATTGGCAATCATTTCTTCCCAAAAGATATGAATTACTCCATCAATGATGTACAACGCGAGCGCACCAATGCACAAGTCACCTTTCAATTTGAGCCGATTGATGGGCTAGTGACCACCTTAGACTTTACCGGCTCGCGTGCGATTACAGGCCAAGAAACTACTGGTTGGGGTATCTGGAATGAATTTGGTGCCAACATTAATGCCTACGAGCTTGATGAAAACGGCACGGCGGTTTTTGCTGATATCGGAGGCAATGACGGCTCATTTACCGCCAGTAAAAACACCACAGAAGTAGAAGCTCGCTCAATTGGTTTTAATCTAGATTGGGAGATTAACTCAATATGGCATGTGGCCCTTGATTATCATGACTCGAATAACAAAACCGACAATGGAGCGGATGACGGACTCGGTTCCGCAGGGCAAGTAATTTTAGGCTCTGATCAACTGGTGTCAAAAATCTACGACTACCGAACTGGCGAAGTTCCCAGTGCGTTAATTAATTGGCGAAATGGCACCACTGTTTTGAGCCCGGGAGAAATTGACTCGAATTTCAGTCAATTTATTCATAGCCCAGGTGAGTCAGATATCCAGCAGTTGCAGTTGGATGCGCGCTGGTATAACGAAATCATTGATATTCCGTTGATCTCGGTTAAATTTGGTGCATCGCGTACCGAACAAACCATGGGTGGATATACTGCTTGGAGTGGTTTACGGGGCGGCCCAGGTTTTAACCCGTCTTACCCAGAAATTTTCCCTGATGGCATGTTTACCCTCAATAATACTAAGGATTTGCTTGATCAATTTGCAGGGGGAGGCGCCGCGCTTAATCCAAACTATTACTACAGTTTTGATTTTGATGAAGCCGTTGCACGCCAACTCGCTTTTTTAACCGAAAGCATCATGGGCCCTGATTATTACTCAATCGACCCATATTTTGACGGCATTGATAGCGAAAGTTATGTCGAAGAAAATACCACCGCTGTATATATCCAAACAGAGTGGGAATTTGATGTCGCAGATTACACAGTGCAAGTGAATGCGGGTCTTCGCTATGAAGAAACCGACGTCACCAGTACCGTGCGCCAACGTGTTGAAAAACAAGTGAACTGGGAAAGTGCCTCAGAATGGATAATGCAATACGAAGCGGGTGGTAAAGACAATTTCTTAGCACAAGACGGTAAGCACGATGTCTTACTGCCAATGATTGATGTGAAAGTGGATGTCACTGATGACGTTGTCGCTCGTGCCTCTTGGGGGAAAACGATTTCGCGTGCGCCTTTAGGTGATTTAGCGGGTGGGCGAAGCTTAACGGGTAGCCCAAAACCAGGCTCTCGTATCGGCGGGCAAGGCAATACCAACTTGCTACCATTTGAATCAACTAACTTAGATTTCACTGTTGAATATTATTATGGTGAAGGCAGCTATGCCGCGATTGGTTACTTCAAAAAAGACGTCGATAACTTTATTCAAACATCAATTACGCAAACCACCATCGACGGACTCTATGACATTTTCAATGGGCCGCGGTATCAACAAGCAATTTCAGATATAGAAGGGCGAGGCGAGCAAGCCACCAGCTCGGCGATTTTTGATCAAATGTTGGCCAATGGCCATGCAAATGCAGACGGCAAGATAGAACCCAACTCAAATGATCCACTGATCGTGTGGAATATCAGCCAGCCAACCAATACCGATACGAAATCAGTGGATGGCATCGAAATGGCGGTTCAGCACTTATTTGGTGAGTCGGGTTTTGGGGTTGGTGTTAATGCCACTTTTGTTGATGGAGACGTCGAATTTGATGTCGACAGCCTTGTTCAGCAAGCACCGTTAACTGGGCTTAGCGACTCAGCGAACTTTCAAACCTTTTACGAAAAAGACGGTTTGTCGGTTAAGTTGACCTATGCATGGCGCGACGAATACCTGATTGGTGTCGGCCAATCTCAAGGGAGTGCAGATGCTCCCCCACAGTTTGCTAAAAGCTACGGTCAGTGGGATATGAGCGTAAATTATGATGTAAACGAACAACTGACAGTCTTTTTTGAAGGCGTGAATATTAATAACGAAACTGAGCAAGGATTTGGTCGCTATGAAGAGCAATTCTTATTTGCTCGTCAATACGGCCCTCGTTATGCAATAGGTGCGCGATACACCTTCAATTAACCGAACACCCTTTGATGTTCCCTAAGTTTAAGCCGCATTGATGCGGCTTTTTTATGTAAAGCAAACAATCAAGTAATGTAATCGTGAGATAAAGCCCTTGTTACAAAGCAAGCAGACTTCACACGTTCGTAACTAGGTATGCGCCTGTAGTGATGAGTTCATCACGCGGCAGCAGTGACAAAGCCATTAATTTGCAATGGTGGGTTCAGATTTTGGCGAGTAAATATATCGATTATAAATAGTCGTAAATTCATCGTTTTGAATCATGGTTTCAAGGGCGAGGTTGATATCTTTATGCAGCGTTTTTAATTTAGGTTGCATTCGCATAGAGACAGGTAACTTGCTGACTTGGTAAATAAGATGAAAATCACGATACTGGGGGTTTTGCTTAATAAAATAATAAGCGGTCACATCACCAATTAATACATAATCGATAAAACCATGATGAAGCTGTGCTAACAATAGCGATTCCGATAAATTGTCGACTTTCACGATTCGGTTGGAAGCAAAATGGCGTTCGAATTCTCCGTATCTATACCCCCTCACTGCACCAATAATTTTGCCATATAACTGCTCGGGTTGAGTGATTGTTTCAGCGGTGCGAGATAAAACCACTTCGCGCGAAAACATATATTCCTGACTGTATATTCCTCGGACCTGAGTAGTTTGCCGCCAAATAGGATTGATCCCAGGCTCAATGTCAATTAAACCTCGGTCAAACATTTGTTGACCACGGCCAACAGCAACGGGAATAAATTTAAACTCATGACCAGTAAGCTCACTGATGCGGGTAAATATATCTGGAAAAATACCTTTAATTTGACCCTGCTGAAAATAGCTGTAAGGAGGATTTGCGCCATCATAACTGAGCACAGTGTACGTGTTGCTTTTTGAAGAAAAACTCAATAAAAATAGGGAAATAAGTATTGGGGTCTTCAAACGGAACAAATCAGCCGCCTAAAACACAATGAATAATCTTTAATTATGGTTATTTAGGCTGTTTGCGCGAATTTTAAATAACAATAATCGAGACTGTCAAAAAATTGCCAAGATACATTTAGCTAAGCCACTGTTAAACAATTAAATAAATGTAAGCACAAGCTGACGCAATAGTGGAATAAACCTTGCTGGTTAAAATACATTCAACCCTGACGTTTAGGTAAGATATGAAAACCTTAAAAGTAGGCGCAATTGCCTTGATGTGTATCACACTCTGTAGCTGTGCAACATTACACATGGTGTCGATTGGGATCAGTACATTAAGTTATTCTATTACGGGTAAGTCAGTCACGGATCATGTTATTTCACAGGTCACTTCACAAGATTGCGCGCTCCATCGACTTATATTGGGTCAACAAGCTTGTTTTGATAATCAGCAAGATTATATCGCAGTATTAAATTCCCCTGACTCTGCTGGATTAAAGGCAGAAGCCAAGTGGCGCTTAAGCGAAGCAAATTCAACAAACAATCAGCATCTAGACACGCATAAAATAGATAAGCCAGCGAATTTAAGTCTGCAGCAACATCAGCACCGGCCAATTACTTTAGAAGAAATCACCTCGTTTACCGCGATGGATTTCAGTGATGAGTTACTTGAATCGCTCGATGACAGTGTGGCCGACTCACACAACGAGAGCTTTTATGCACGCCTAATTCCGGCTGAGGAAATTCCAAGGCTTTATGCTGTAGTGGGCACATTCAAGCAATTACGCTACGCACAAACAAGACAAGCTGAATATCGGCAGCATCAAGCGCAATTATTAACAAAAGGGAGCCGCTACCAAGTAGTGATAGGCCCGTTGACTGCGCAGCAATATACCGAGTTTGCAGCACTTGAACATAAAGATTCACCTTGGCGCACTCGCTTATGCCACAATCTAACGCCTGCACCTTGTGACTCAACCATGCTAGCAAGTCGATAATGCAGCGGGTGGGCCAGCCGCCGCGGGCTGAATCAGCGGCAAACTCAGCGACAAGCCCGTGAAAATTTACATCTAAAATAGGCACAAACACTCTTGATAAGCTCGCCTAAAGGATACAAAAAGCGTATAAATAATAAAAAACCAGCAAGGAATGAAGATGAAACACGGTGTTATTGCAGTGGCGATGGCCAGCTTATTACTCACAGCCTGTGGTGAACAAGCAAAAACAACGACGCAAACGCAAAGTAGTACCTCTTTGGCTGAACACGCGGATGTTATTTATTATGGTGGTGATATTTTAACCATGACCACCGATGCGCCCAGTTATGTCGAAGCAATCGCAACAAAAGGCGAAAAAATCATTTATGTCGGTGATAAACACACCGCATTAACTTACCAACAAAGTGACACTCAGCTGGTGGATTTACAAGGCAGCACCCTAATGCCTGGTTTTATTGATAGCCACAGCCACGTTTACGGCGTTGGGCTGCAAGCTATGGTTGCCAATGTTTTGCCCCCGCCAGATGGCCAAGCCAGCAGTGTTGAGCAACTTGTTCAAATCCTAATTAGTGCAACAAGCGATGCAAAATATCAGCCTTTTATTGCGAAAACCAACGCCATTTTGGGTTTTGGTTATGATGATGCCGAGCTTGATCGTTACCCAACAAAAGCCGATCTCGATAAAGTCAGCACTACCCAGCCTGTGATTATCATTCATACTTCTGGTCATTTAAGTGTGGCCAACTCGGTCGCACTGAAAATGGCGGGGATCAACGCCAACACAGAAAATCCAAAAGGAGGCGTGATCAGAAAAATGCCCAATAGCGATGAGCCCAATGGCGTACTTGAAGAAAATGCGCATTTTGCCTTGTTATTTGCCCTAATGAAAAATTTTGATGTTGAACTACAAGATATGATGCTTGAACAAGCGCAGCAATTATATGCCAAATATGGTTACACCACGGCGCAAGAGGGACGCGCAACACAAGAAGGATATGATGCTATGGATAGAGCATCTAAAGCGGGTTCTTTTGTGATTGATGTGGTTGCCTATGCTGATATGGCCACAAGCACTGATTTTATGGATTCTGCTTACAACAGCCCAACATACACTAATCAATTTCGCATTGGCGGTGTAAAACTCAACTTTGATGGCTCACCACAAGGTAAAACAGCGTGGCTGACCCATCCTTATCACATCGCCCCAGAAGGTCAGGACGAACAATATGCAGGTTATGCAACATTTGATGACCAAACAGCTTTTAATTATGTCGAAACCGCGTTTAAAAATAACTGGCAAGTACTCACCCATGCAAACGGGGATGCAGCGATTGAGCAATTTATTGATGCAGTTGAACACGCGACAAACAAACTTGGCAAAGCCGATAGGCGACCCGTGCTCATTCATGGTCAAACAATCCGTCAAGACCAAGTGGCGCGCCTAAAAGATTTAGGCATATTTCCGTCATTATTCCCGATGCACACCTTTTATTGGGGTGATTGGCATGTTGAGTCGGTACTTGGCCACCCACGAGCAGATTTTATTTCGCCAACACAAGCTGTATTAGCCCAAGGCTTGATGTTCACCAGTCATCACGATGCACCCGTAGCCCTACCTGATTCGTTTAGAGTGCTGGACGCGACGGTTAATCGTACTACTCGCACTAAGCAAGTACTGGGCGCTGACCAACGAGTCGAACCTTACACAGCGCTAAAGGCGCTAACTAGTTGGGCGGCATACCAATATTTTGAACAAGATAACAAAGGCATGCTTAAACCCACTATGCAGGCCGATTTAATTATTTTGTCAGCAAATCCTGTAAAAGTGCCGCGAGAAGAAATTAAACACATCAAAGTGCATCAAACAATCAGCAGAGGGCAGGTTGTTTATCAAGCTAGTCAATAATTAATATCGCTGCTGCGGGTTCTACTCGTTTCAAAATTACCCGTAGCAGCGGGTTCACCCCGCGACTGTTTTAAACACTGCAGCAATATCTCAATTAAAGAGCATCGCGACATAAAGTCGCTGCTACAAATGCAGCTGAACAATCGATACATTCGCGTGGTTAGAAAGTTTTACAGCTAAGCACAACCCGTAGCAGCGGGTTTACCCCGCGACAACAATTGTCCGACTAACCATATACGCTAACTTATAAACTATGATTATCTGAACAGAAAAGGAAATCACTATGTTTAAAACTGCGAATTTGCGTAAAGGACGACTCTCGCAACCTTGGGCGTATTATGCGATAACGATCAATACCGAAAACAGAACGCCATTTTTTACCAATTTATACATCAATCAGATCCTTGCAAATTGCTTACAACAAATGGTGCGGGATAAGACAATAAATCTCATTGCATTCACCATTATGCCAGATCATTTGCATATGATTTTTCAACTAGGTGATAAATTAACATGATCAAGAGTTGTTTGATGTTTTAAAGGGAACTGTGTTTCACGTTTGAGAAAAATGTTACCACAGACAAAAAAGATTTGGCAAAAAGGGTATTATGATCGATGCATTAGAGACGAAAGAGAGCTAAAAGTACAAGCGCGTTATGTTATTGCCAATCCATTAAGAAAAGGACTGTGTGACAAAGTAGGAGATTATCCCTACTGGGATTGCATTTACTTGAATCAAGTCAATAAAGAAATGGTGTAAACCATAAAAGTCGCTGCTATAAAGTCTGCTCACCAAAAACCTTAAGAATAAACACCAACCCGTAGCAGCGGGTTTACCCCGCGACTGTTCTAACAAAAGCTTCAACATTACACCTCACACCTTCGTAATTTGTATCAAAATCACTACAAACTTCAATAAATGGTTACCCAAAATGTATACAAAATAGTTTATTAATTGTGAATTTTATGTAAGTTATTAAATACCTAAAACGGGTAATTACTTTAAGGGAACAACATGAAGGTAAAATTCACACTCTGTGGGGTGGCATTAGTTTGTGCCAATGCATTTGCGGCCATTCCATATAACAACACTGAATACTCATTCACACAACCCAATGGTGAACAGATCACCTTAACGCTCAATGGTAACGATTATTATGCAGAGCAGCGAAGTCAAGACGGGCGCTTGGTGATGTTTGATGATGCACTAGGAGGCATGGTTTACGCGACGTTAAATCAAGCAGGAACAGATTTAGCATCAACCGGTATATTGGTTAGCGATCGCGCCAGTAGACAGACTCATCAACAGCGCGAACAAGCAGCAACTACAACCAATCAGCAGGGCCTCAGTAGCGAAGCAAAAGCCGCGTTGGTACAAGCCAATATGCAAACAATGCTCGGATTAGCCTTGCAACAAGATGACTCAGTGGCAGAGCAAACAGACGAGCTCACACACAGTCACACTTTTGAGCAAACCTCAGATGCCAGCGCGCAAATTAGCGGCAATGTAAAAGGCTTGACCATCATTATTGATTTTCCTGATGAGCGCGGCACCATTAGCCAGCAGCAGGTCGAGCGATTTTTAAACGACACCAACTACAACGAGTTTGGTAATGCACAGTCTGTTCGGGGATATTTTCAAAGTGTATCGGGTAACAAGCTAGACTACACCAATACGGTCACCCGTTATTACACCGCAAAAAAGAACAAAGCTTATTATGCAGATTCGAGCTTAAGTTCAACGGTTCGCTCGCAAGAGCTTATCACCGAGGCGCTTAATTGGCTCGAATTCCAAGAAGGATTTAACTTTGCATCGCTGACAACCAATAGCTCAGGCGGGATCAGAGGGTTGAATATTCTTTATGCGGGCAATTCCGACAGTGCGTGGTCAAAAGGGTTATGGCCGCACATGGCCAGACTTAGCCCACGTTTTTGTGCTGACGGCGTGTGTACCGACCGTTACCAAGTGACCGACATGCGCAGTAGCCTAGCAATTGGCACGTTTATTCACGAATCTGGACATTTAATCACTAACTGGCCAGATTTATACGACTACGATGGCAGCTCTGAAGGCTCAGTCGCAAGCTTTGGCGTCATGGGTTACGGTGCCATTGGCACAACAAACCGCTTTAAACCAACACCACCAGTGGCACATTTTCGTGCATTGGCAGGCTGGGATACGGTCACTGAGCTTAACCCTGCGATTAATCGCAATGCGCCAACTGGCACACTGAGCCATACATCTGACAGCAACACCGCCTATAAATGGACGAATCCTGCCAATGCAAACGAAGCGTTTTACATTGAAGCGATCCATCAGTCAGGGCAAAGTTCAGAGCAACCGGATCAAGGTTTGGCTATTTGGCATGTAGACAGCCAAGGCAGCAACTCAAATGAATGGAAACCATACATTCAAATGGAACACGCAGATGGCAACCGCGATCCGGAATACAAACGAAACCGCGGCGATGCCACTGATTTGTTTGCGTATGCAGGGGAGTTTTCGAGCACCTTGCCCAATGCGCAAACATCACGTGGAACCAACGCCCTGTGGTGGAATGGCCAAGATTCAGGCCTGAGCATCAGCAATATTAGCGCGCCGGGCAAAACAGTAAGCTTTACTATAGGCAGTGACGTTATAGAACCACCTGCAGGTGAAACCTACAACGGCAGCTTGCAAGATAAACAACAAGCCATCGAACCAAATGGCACTTGGTTTCAATATGCTGGTGGCGCAATGAGCCTAACCCTCACAGGCCCAAGCAATGCCGATTTTGATTTGAAAATTGAACGCTGGCAGGGCGGAGCATGGCAACAAGTCGCCGTGTCCGAAACCCCGACATCCACAGAGCAAATAAACTACAGCGCAAGCTCAGGTTATTACCGCTTTATTGTGTATTCGTATTCAGGGGCAGGTAACTACACCTTAACCGTAACGAAATAACCCAACAACCCGCTGCTAATAACAAAGAACCATCCCGTAACAGCGGGTTTACCCCGCGACCGCTATTACGCAGCGCAACAAAATATCAATAAAAAAGAATCGCGACATAAAGTCGCTGCTACAAACGTAATGAACAATCGATACATCCACGAGGTACGTATGTTTTAAGGCTAAACACCCACTCGTAGCAGCGGGTTTACCCCGCGACCGCTGTCACGCAGCGCAACAAAATATCAATAAAACAGAATTGCGACATAAAGTCGCTGCTACAAACGTAATGAACAATCGATACATCCACGAGGTACGTATGTTTTAAGGCTAAACACCCACCCGTAGCAGCGGATTCATCCCGCGACCGCTATTACGCAGCGCAACAAAATATCAATAAAAAAGAATCGCGACATAAAGTCGCTGCTACAAACGTAATGAACAATCGATACATCCACGAGGTACGTATGTTTTAAGGCTAAACACCCACCCGTAGCAGCGGATTCATCCCGCGACCGCTATTACGCAGCGCAACAAAATATCAATAAAAAAGAATCGCGACATAAAGTCGCTGCTACAAACGTAATGAACAATCGATACATCCACGAGGTACGTATGTTTTAAGGCTAAACACCCACCCGTAGCAGCGGATTCATCCCGCGACCGCTATTACGCAGCGCAACAAAATATCAATAAAAAAGAATCGCGACATAAAGTCGCTGCTACAAACGTAATGAACAATCGATACATCCACGAGGTACGTATGTTTTAAGGCTAAACACCCACCCGTAGCAGCGGATTCATCCCGCGACCGCTATTACGCAGCGCAACAAAATATCAATAAAAAAGAATCGCGACATAAAGTCGCTGCTACAAACGTAATGAACAATCGATACATCCACGAGGTACGTATGTTTTAAGGCTAAACACCCACCCGTAGCAGCGGATTCATCCCGCGACCGCTATTACGCAGCGCAACAAAATATCAATAAAAAAGAATCGCGACATAAAGTCGCTGCTACAAACGCAATGAACAATCGATACATCCACGAGGTTTGTATTTTTTAAGGCTGAACACCCACCCGTAGCAGCGGGTTTACCCCGCGACAGGGCTTCAAAAATGGCGGGACGTTACAAACACAAAGCACAAACAATAAAAATCTAATGGCCAATCATTTTAAGGGCAGGGAACTGTTGGCATAACTCGTTTAACTGCTCAACATCCCCACAGGCCGACAATGTCACATTGGCAGCATTCATCTCGACCCATTGCCCTGCTTCAAAATACACAATATTGGCAAAACCGGTTTTCCAATCATCTCGCAGCGACAAGGTAAGCTTTAGGTTTTCGCGCTCGGCACAACTTTGTTCACTAAACACAGCTTGAGGAAACACGCCATCGGCCACCACCAAAATAGGCGTCGCTTTTAACTCTTGGCTTACACACCAATCACCATAAATAAACGAAGACGAATTGAGAGTAGAATGAGCACCAAATCCCATAAGGTGGCCAACGCCGCTTAGCGTCTGCTCGGAGATATCAACCAACACATGTAACAACAGCTCATTAATCGCCAATGGATCTGCGTGCTTAGAATTAGCACGCACATGATACGTTAAAGGACACCCACCCAATTGCACATTAACAGTTCCCATAACACACCTTCTAAAAAGAGAGTTAACCCGCAGCGAAAGAAAATAAACACTGAACGTGCAGCAGGTACAACGTTTACTAACATAGAACAAAAACAAAGCAGAGTTATTACACAGTATTACGCCAAAGTATATTTTTAGATCCAAGGTAGAGTTTTTCAAAGTTTATGGGAGTGTCATATTAAGCCTTTATGTTAAGCTAGAACTAAATTACTTAAGCCGGATTTTTTAGATGATATATCTTGATACCGCAGCATCTTACCCTCTATTACCTGAAGTTAAATCAACACTTTATAGAGCATTCGAACAAGAGTTTGCAAACTCCGCTTCTAGTCATTTATTAGGTGAGCTAATTAACAAAAAAATCGACGACGTAAGAGAAAAGTTAGCTGATTCAATAGGTGCATACTCTAGTGAAATCATTTTTACGAGCGGCGCGACAGAATCAAACAATATTGCATTTAAAAGTATGTTGTTGGGAGGCGAGATTTCACCTGAAAAAAAACACATCATCACAACAGAAATTGAGCACAAATGTATATTCTCGATTTGTGAATATATGAAAAATCAAGGTTATGAAATAACACTTATCAAGCCACAAAAGAATGGACTAATCTGCCCTAACGATATCAAAAAAGAAATTAGGCCTGATACGGCATTAGTATCCGTAATGCATGTAAATAATGAACTAGGCACTATTAACCCAATTGGAGAAATTGGTGATATTTGTGTAGAAAAAGGAGTTTTATTCCACAGCGATGCAGCACAAAGTTATAGAAAAACTGAAATTGATGTTGATGATATGAATGTCGATATTATGTCCTTTTCAGCTCATAAAATAGGTGGACCTAAAGGGATCGGTGCAGTTTATATTAGAGACCTTAGGCATAAAATGCTCTTACCCGTTATTCACGGAGCAGGGCAAGAGCAAGGAATCAGGGGAGGCACTGTAGCGGCACCTTTAATAGTGGGATTTGGCACTGCAATTGAATATTTTCCGAAGTATTATAAGAACTTTGAAGAGATGGACTACAAAGGACTATTGTTGAAAAAGTTAGAGTGTGAGCGTATTAACTTTCAAGTGAATGGAACCGAAAAGGTTTTACCACATTGCATTTCCTTATCTTTACCTGAAATTAACGTGAGCGTTTTACTTAGAGAAAATGAGCAAACAATTTGCCTCGCACAAGGTTCTGCTTGTTCATCAAAAGAAATTGAAGCATCTCATGTCTTGACATCATTAGGTTTAACAAGAGAACAAGCACAAAGCACATTTAGAATTAGCTTTCCCTTGGACTTAACAAATGAAAATATAGATACAATAGTTACAGCAATAAAAAAAGCGGCATACTAGCCGCTTTTAAATCTTATTTGTAGCAGGTTACGCAAGCACCACCACCTTCAGCTTCATCGTAGATTTCGTCGAGTTCATTAAACTCACAATAACCTTCAATATCACCTAAAAGTGCGTTGCGGCGTTTTTTCTTCTTGAAACGTGCAACCTGTTTTTCGTGATTTTCAATAATTCGCATTTGAACTTCAGGATCTTCTAAAGTTTCTAAAGGTTGGCCTTGACCCATCCAATAGAATTTTTCACCAACTACAGTATTACCTTCACCTTTCTCAAATGTTTTTGCTTCCTCAAATAAATCAGGGTGTTTTTCCAGTAATTTGACCCATTCAATTTTTCTTTGATAGAAACAAAAAGTACAACCAGAACGTGAACGCCACTGATAGTAAGCGGGCATTTCTAAGCCATTCCTTTGTAAAATATTTTCTATATCACTTTTTACTATACCGTGTTCACGAAAAGGAAAAACAGACTCAATAGGCTTTTCAATTGTCATATACCCCGAACGCTCGGGTTCATCAGCACGGATACCAACATAGTTTTTGATTTTATAACCATCTTTAATGAATCCATCAAGCCACTGTTCAAAAGGCTTAAGTTTCATCTGTACAGTGCACCAACGATCTCGTTGAGATGGAAGATAATTACCATGTTCTTTTAATAGGTTAGCGAAATCTTTTTCACCACGACCTTCAATATTATTTAAAGAACGAGCATTCAAACGATGAATATAACCAAGCTTTTCTTCGAGCTGATCAATAAACTCATTTGTTTCGGGTAGTTCGTAACCGGTGTCGGTGAAAAAATACTCCACCTCCAAGTCTGGATATGTTTCTTTAACAAATAATGCTAGAGCACTACTGTCTTTACCACCCGACAAACCTAAAACATGTTTAATTTTTTCAGCCATTACTCGTTTCCGTTTTTATTTCGTCCATTAAACCTGCAAGTAAATTAGTGATAGCCGCTAATTTTTGATCTTTATTTAACCCAGATAAAGAAGACTCGATAACTTGTTGAGCAGATTTTACCGCTTTATCTTGCTCAAGTTCAAAGTTTATAAAGCCACCTAGTTCAACTAAATTACCAGCTTTGTTTTTAGTCATAAAAGCGAGTGGTTTTGAGTCTGCTACATTATCACTAATTAAACTACCGAAAGACTCGATACGTCGAAATTGAACGCAAAGGTTTTGAATTTCATCTAATGCATTACGAATGTGCTTATCAGTCCAGTTTCGTTCTGGAGTACCAGTACCAAGGTTGATTATCAATTCAAAAGAACTTTTTCCCGAAATGAACTTAATGAGGCGATTAGCAAATTCTTTGATATTCGGGCGTTGTGCGGCATTAATAACTAACTCACAACGGGCAGAAAGTATTTGATCGAAATTAGCACCTAGTCCACTGGCAATAATTTGTTTAAAGCCAGACAGTAACATTTCATGTTGACCAGACAAATCTTCTATAGCTGTACGTAAGCGATGACTTAATTTTTCATCTAATAATTTATCTTCATTATCAAGCCCAAAGACTTCTGGTAAATCATTCAAAATTAGTTTGTACGGATCAGTCGCGGCGATTACTTTGTTTCTGAATGCACGAGCTTCTTTTGTTAAACCATTTGATTGTTCAATGTTACTAAAGCTATCACCACTCGTTTTTTTAACCCATGGTGGCAATGTATGGACAATTTTAACGATATGTTTAGCAATTCCTAAAATAGCATCGTTTTTCGGAGCATTGCCAATGGTCGCTTTAGCTAATGTGTCGATCAAATGGGTTTGAATTTCTGATATTTCAAAGTATTGAACAGCCGCTTCTGACGGATGCTTATAAATTTTATTAACTAACTCCTCGTCGAGTTCAGGAATAAAGATGAACTGCTTTGATGAATCAAAATCATAGAAGGCAATTTGCCCCTCTAAAGATTTAATTAAAGCAAGTCCATAAATTCGACAGAGGCCAGCAGTTAAACCAAATGGGGGTTTCATCCAATGAGTATAAAGATCTGCAAGAGTCACTTTACCGTTAGCGCGCTTAATAAATTCTATACCGTCTTGCCATAATGCATGCATTTTAGGATTTTGCTTTATGGCTAAACTATCCCATTGCTGTGGAAATAAAAATCCTTCATCTGTTTTACAGTGCCAACCTTTACTTTTTAAACATGATAGATATAAGCCTTTTTCTGGAGGAAATGAAGCGTTGTCAAAACTCAGATCTTCTTTATCACCATTTTTAAACATCATATCCATAAGTTTTCGGATTGCGCTATTTGCGCTACCAGAAGGCTTAGAACGATTAACTAATTCATTGATCACACTAGGTGAACCATGAAATATTTTATCAGCTAAACGTGATGCGTTAACCGTAAGAGGTAACGTATCAAGTTTGGTGTTTTCATGTGTCCACGTGGCTAAACGAAATGCTGTTGCTAATTCTGTTTCTACTTGTTGTGATGCTTGTTTAATGCGATTTTCAAGTTCATTCTTAGCTATTAAATCATGATTAATCTTTTCTTCACTTTTGGCAATTTGTTGCAGAGCTATCAATTCAATAGCAACTAATTTTAAGTTCTCTAAATTGTCCGACTGACCTATGGCTGTATAAGGTAGTTGTTCAGCTATGGCTTTTAATTCTTTGTTGACCTTCGGGTTCGCGGGCAATAAAAAAGTCATAAAAGACTGGCCCGAAAGGGGAGTCGCTTTTAGTTGATCTAAAAGGGCATTATCAAACTTATTGACTAATAAAGTGTTAGCCCAGCGCATAGTACCCGTTTTGTGGTAATGGGCAGTCGCCAATATATTTTGTGATACATTGCAAACTGTTGTCCAATCAACACCTTGGCTCACGGCTTCGACACGTTCAAGTACTAAATTATTTATGTCGATATCACTGCCTTGAAAAACAAACAATGCATCATGTTTTTGACGATAAATAATCACTGTCCAGCTTTCAAGTTCAGCTAAAGCGACTGTTACCTCATGTTTACTAAAACCTCGGGTGATAGCGTATTGAGTTATAAAGTCGCGTTTGGCATGTAAATGATGGTGGAAACCAAAAATAGTCAGTAAGGCAATGGTCTTAGTTAGTATTACATGTAAATCAGAACCTTTTTGTTCTGCTCTATAGATAGCATCACAACCTTCTAACCAGGCTTTACTATCGTGCGAGGTGACAATTAAATGATGTAGATTATGATGCAAATAATCCCAAAATAATTCTGGGCGATATAAAGGAAAGCTTGGATTAAGGCTAGAATATTTCTGCGCTAAAAAGTCACGAAACCCCAGTTTTTCATGTGAGGCTAAAAAGCCGAATAAACTACGTTCATTTTGAGAAAAACGCCGACGAGAAATAGGACCTAATAACAAGCTAACAAGCGGATCAAGCGGTAAAGTCTTAGCAAGTGCAGCACCATTTCGACTTTGATTCGAATACGTTGAAACAACAAGATCAATTAAAGGCTGTTGGTGCTCAGTCAGAACTTGGTCTATTTTTGCGTGCTTTGTAATTGAATCACCCACAAGCACTAAAGATTCATCAATAGATGGGTTAAAGCTTAAATCGCGGTAACGCCCCTGTACTTTTGCCCATTCTTTTTGCGCTTTTACATCTTTGTTTTTAGCATAATCGGAGAATGATTGATGTAAAAAGCCGAGCATTAATACAGGCACTTTAGCTTGTTGCACGATGTCAGCAAGTGCTTGAAATAAGTGCAAGTCTTTATTTGCACGAGATTGATAATCGAGAGCTTTACCCATTTCATCTAAAAGCAGTAAAACACCATCGTGTTCACGCACAATAGAAAAGGCATGTTTAATTTCTTTTAAACATTTTTCATCACTCATACTCAAAGCTGTCTCAAGATCAAAATCTAAACCTAGAGCTTTATATACACTGATCAAAATCGCATTAGCGGGTGACTCTAATCCGCATACATGCTTAATTACTTTCCAACCTTTGTTGATTTGAAAATATTTACCAAAGTTATCAAGTACACCATTTGAAGTTGAGAGCTTATTTGAAGCGTATTCTCTTGTCACTGTATCAGACGATAACAAACAAGATAAAAATAACGCTACAGTAGACTTACCTGAACCATAAGGGCCCGTGAGTGTATAAGCGCGTTGCTCATTACCAAAAAAATCACGGCTGATAGTATCTAGTACATTAACAGCTGTTCCATGAAGAATAAAATCATCTATGAAGGACTCTAGGTTATTGTTATTGCTGTCAATTCTAGTTGAGCTTTTGTAACGTTGATTGATTGAAATAGGAGGCTGAGTCATCTTAGCATTTACCGTAATACTGTTTTAAATAGTCTAGCGAATTTGTAAGCTCAGTTTTATCAACTTTGACTTGTCTTAACCCAAGAGAATCCACCCAAGAAATACCATTTTGAGTTAAGGTTTGAGCCTCATCTAATTTTTGACCAAGCCCTGTTTCTGACAAGCGAAAAATACGGCCGGGAGAACAAGGTTTAGTTAATAGTGCATCAAAGTCGATTGTCGAGACGTTTGAATCTGAAGTTTCCACGTTAAAAAACTCTATTAATGCATAAATAAAAACCGCTATCGGTAATTCAGGGCGCTCAGCTAAGTTACTGACATAAAAGCCGGCACCATTATCTTGTATCAAATGCAATTCAGACAGGGGAGACGTAAAGTGATCTTCATCAATGACCCCTTTCTTTTTACCTGCACCTTTGTATTTTTTCACATACATATTTAAGAAACAGTCGATGTCTTTTTTTAAAGTCGTTTCGTTACCAATATCATTAGTAACGAGTTTTTTTGCATCATTGAAGCAATCATCGAGTAATTTAGATTTTTCAAAATGCTGCACATGAGAATAATTAAAGAAATAACGATATGCAGTGAGGTCTTTAAAATTAAAGTTCAGCCAGAAGTGAACTAACCAGACAGAAGTAATATGTTCTAAAAAAGGGTCGTGACCTTCACTTTCAAAGTCGCCAAAAAGAAACCTTCCTTTAGGGCTGACTAAGTGTTCTGTAGTATTTGCAATACGGTTTGAAGAAACAACGCAGGTAGATTCAGCCCAATACTGAATCGCTTTTACCATATTTTTACCAACGCCAAGCTCCACAACTGCGTGACGCAGCTTAGTTTCATCAGAACTTGTGAATTTACCATTATTATTCAGAAAGTTAGTTGCTTTATATAACCATCCATAGCGAAGAGGGAAAGTATCATGCCCCGTAAATTTAGCTTTCATGCTTATTGAGTGCCCTTGGAGAATTTGTCCAATGGCGATACTAACTTGAAATGCGTGTAGACGAAAGTACTTTATATACAAAGGCTGTCTATTTAAACAGTGTTTACTCATTTAACTCAAAATACTTGTACTAAATTGTATAATATTATAATGTCCTGAATATAAAGAAGTTATAAGGGGTTTTTGCTACTTAAGCCTGCCTCAGTAACTTGAAGGAATGATATGCTTTGAGCTAAAGGAACCTAATGCTTACCAATATTTTATCAAACTTTTCCGAAGATGAACTACTCAGTTTCCTTCCAAAAAATTCTATACAGTTCGCTTTAGCGCTTGATGTTCAAGAAAACGAAATAAGAGATTCAGTTAATTATCAAAAGCATAAATTAGCAGGCGTTGTAGCTAGTGTTATGCAAATCGACTTTTTATTTGACGACCTCCTACGACAAAAGTTAATAGAAAGAATACCACCAACTTTATTGGCTGATTTATTCCCTAGTTTAGGTTTGAAAAATAAAAAGGTAACGCCACAGTTTTATGATGCTGTAATTAGTTGGTCAAAAGAGCAGCCTGAAAGTTTTGCAGCTGTTTTAGGGTTAAAAGAACTCTATGTTGATGAATTAAATCAAGACTCTCAGCTCGAAAGTATCGCTTGTGTAGAACCTAGTTATGGACTCTACCCTTATCAACAAGATATAAGTAAACAAACTTTTAGATGCTTAGTTGAGAATAAAAAACGCGTTTTAATTCATTTGCCAACTGGGGCGGGGAAAACACGCACAGCAATGAACATAGCTGCGGAGCACTTAAGGCAATCTGAAAATAACTTGGTTCTTTGGCTTGCAGATAGAGAGGAACTTTGTTCGCAAGCTTATGTTGAATTTTCTAAAGCATGGCAGTCACTAGGTAATCGATCAACCTCACTTTACGGCTTTTATTCAAGTTCCACAGAGAGCCTAAGCGGTATTGATTCTGGATTTGTCGTTGCGGGCTTACACAAGTTTTTAAGTTTACGAAAAAGTGATTCTAGACAATTACAACTTTTATATAGCAAGCTTGCTGAAAAAGTAACATTAGTAATATTTGATGAAGCCCATAAAGCAGTAGCTCCTAAGTTTCAAGAAGTTGTTCAAGACTTTATTGATGACAAAGCATTTCACGCTGATTTGATTGGCTTAACAGCAACACCGGGAAGAAGTTATTCTGAGGATGGACTATCTGAGGAAGATGCTCGTTTAGCTAATTTTTTTTATGAAAATAAAGTATCAATGCAAATTTCAGGTTATCTATCACCTATAGATTACTTGGTCGAGAAGGGATACTTAGCTAAAGCTAATTTTAAATCATTAAATTACGACCATTCGGGCATTGCTGCATATGAATTAAGGGATGCAGGCGGCGTTGAAACAATGGCTACTTTGGCTAATAACATAGAACGTAATCGCCAGATCCTCAATACTATTATTGAGGAATGTAAGCTTGGGTCTCAAATTATAGTTTTCGCTTGTACAGTGGAACACGGAATTAACTTAGCAACAGCTCTTGCTTATCAAGGTATTAAAGCTGCTTCAATAGATAGTAAAAATGATTCGACAGAAAGTCGCAGAGCAAAAATAGCTCAGTATAAAAATGGGACGTTGCAAGTCCTTGTCAATTTTAATGTCTTAACCGCAGGTTTTGATGCCCCAAAAACAAATGTTACCGTAATCGCAAAGCCAATGAACTCATTAGTACAGTATTTGCAAATGGCGGGCCGTGCCATGAGGGGTTATAAAAGCGGCGGTAACAAAGAATGCAATATATACACAGTGATGGATAACATACCTGAGTTTCAAAGTATTAGCCTCGCATTTGGTTATTGGAATGATATGTGGGCAGAAAAGGAAATAAAATAATGAGTAATAGATTTTTAAGTGCTGAGACCGTTATTGAGTCATTAAGGGATAATGGTTACAACAATACAGCATACGCTTTAGCTGAACTTATCGATAATAGCTTACAAGCAACGGCCACCCGTGTAGAAGTTGGTTTTATAGAAGAACAATTAAAAGCCCGTAAAAATTATACCGTATCAGAAATCTCCCTTTGGGATAATGGTGTAGGTATGGATATCGATACTCTTAGAGTTGCTATGCAATTTGGTGGCGGTACGCACCGTAAAGATACGGGCGGTATGGGTAAGTTTGGTATGGGTTTACCAAATTCTTCCATTTCACAGTGTAAGCGCGTTGATGTATGGAGTTGGCAGGCAGGTGGGGAACCTCATCATACTTACTTAGATGTTGATGAAATGAAAAATGGTGCGCTTGAAGAAGTCCCAATGCCTAGAGCTAAAGCCATTCCTGCAAAGTATGAAAAAGCTTTTTTTACTAAAAAGCCAGAGTCAGGCACATTAATTATTTGGTCTAAACTTGATCGCTTAAGCTGGAAAACCGGCAAGTCAATCTACCGACATTGTGAGCATTTAGTAGGCAGGATGTATCGTAATTTCATTAGTGATGACAATATAAAAATAGAAAGTATTACGTATCGTAAATCAGCAGATGACAGGCTTGATGTTTATGATAAGGAAACTTTTAAAGCAAACGATCCAATGTATCTCAAAAAGAATACTTCACTCCCAGAATTACCTGGTAGTTATAAAAATGAAGCTTTCTTTGAGAAGATGGATGAAGAAGTCATTTCAGTTGAATACATTGATGAAAACGGTGAGCCCAAACGAGATGATGTAACCGTTACTACCTCAATGGTTAAAAAGAATATATCAAATCGTATTTTGAAGGATACTGTTGGTAAATTAGGTGGTACAGCCTGGGGTAAGCATTGTAGCAAAAATGTAGGAGTTTCAATTGTTCGAGCCAATAGAGAGCTAGTTTTAAGAGATTCATTCTTAACTTCTGCTTTAAGAGAGAGTAAAGGGCGCTTTATCGGGATTGAAGTATCCTTCCCACCAACGCTTGATGCTGTTTTTGGTGTAACGAATAATAAGCAAGATGCTATTCGTTTAATTCCTTACGAGATGAAAACAATTTTTACTCAAGCTGGATTCGACTCTGAGCAAGAGTACTTAAGAGATCTAGAAGAAAACTCTGATTCATTACTTCAAGTACTTAAAGTGGTGGCAGTAATTAAAAAGCATGTATCAGCTTTAACTAAAGCCTTAGATACAATAAATGTTGAAGGTAAAGCTGTAAAAGGTGAGGAGCCTAAAACTGTTTCAGAAGGTGCTGCATCTAAAGCAACGCAAGGCTCTGCACACCGTGAAACTCATGGTCATAAGACTAAAGAAGAAACACCAAAAGAGCTAAAGAAGGAAGATGTTGTTGAACATCTCAAAAAAGCAGGTGGAATGAGTGATGAAGAGGCTGAAGAAAAGGCCGAGCGACTCATTCTCACTGGTAATCGCTTTTTAATTGAAGATGTTGCACGAGATTCTGAAGCCTTCTTTGACGTATCAACAAGTAAAGGGTTAACACTCGTATTATTCAATACCAACCACGTTTTTTATCAAAAGCTAGTAAGCAAGCTTGATGGTGATGAACTTGAGATTATGCAAACCACAATCGCTGGTTTTGCTCGGGTGATGAACGAAACCACAGATGAGCGACGTTTAGCTTATTTAAATACTATTCGACGAGAGTGGGGGATAGTCATTAGTGAGTTTCTACAAGGCCCTGAAGGTGACGAGTTGGACGACTTTTAATGTCGAGCTTAATCTCAAATACTGAGCTGACGCTTCAACTTGAGAAGTTATTACCTAGCTGTAATGATTTAACTATCATATCTGCTTTTATGACTCAGTCAGCTACAAGCTGGTTGAGCCATTTAATTACAGCTAATAAGCCTAAAGTTAAATTGGTAGGTCGTTTTACACCAAATGATTTTGTCAAAGGTGCAAGTGATTTAAATGCACTGCGAGATTGTATTAACAATGGCTACCAAGTAAAAGCTCTCGTAAATTTGCATGCAAAAATTTATCAAATAGATCACGACACTATTTTCAATGGTAGCGCTAATTTAACGGGCAAAGGGTTAGCCCTAGTAAATAACAGTAACTTAGAATCCTGTAGTAGAGTAAATGCCTGTGAACAATCCAAAGCATTCATTAATAAAATTGTTGAATCAGCCACTGATTTGACTTTAAGTATGCTCGATAAAATGCAAGCATTTTTAGAACAACTTGATACGTCCCATGAAGCTGAGTTATCTGCTATATGGCCTGAAGATATACTGCCACAAACATCAGAGCTGTTTGTCTCAGACTTCCCGTTAGGTAAACCAGACGTTTGTTTGAATGAATATCAACTCAACCCATCATTACCCTTTGCTCAAATAGAGAATGCTAAAGGCGATTTTGTATTAGCGTCAACTTTGCTCAAGCAAACAAAAGCATACTGCTGGCTAAAAAAACAAATTACTGAAAACCAGTCAGAACGTGACTTAGGTTTTGGGCAAATCTCAAGGTTGCTGCATGACGCATTAGCTGATGACCCTGCACCGTACCGCCAAGAAATAAAAGATCTCCAGGCAAATTTATATTCTTACCTTAAGCTATATGCAAGTGATGAAGTAGAAGTTTATATGCCGGGTAGACGAAGTGAAGTTTTGAGAATTAAAAAGGACTAATAATGGATTTAAAAGGCGCAAAAATTGTAAATTTTTATCAGATTAGTGGTGATGTACAATCTGAAGCATTAGCAGTTAATAAAGTTAAAATTCCTCATTATCAAAGGCCATATAGCTGGGATAAAGAGATGGTAAAAAGACTTATTGAAGACTGGCATAGTCAGGATGAGACGGAATATTTTGCAGGCTCAGTTGTAACAGTTGCTGATATGGAAAGAAAAACTCATGATCTAATAGATGGCCAGCAACGCTTCACTACCATTTTTTTGACTAATTATGTTCTTTTCTTACTTTTGCGTGTGACTACAAGGCAAGCTATTGCTCAATCAAAAATACTGCATTTATCGAAACTTTTCGAACAACTTCAACAGTCTAGTGAATATCTTTTTACTAATAAAATAGAACAGTTTGACGGAAATGCTCTACTTGAGGAATTTCAGAGTATAGAAGAAATGGATGGTGAAGATAAGGAAGATGGTAGGAATAATTTCTCTACTAAATATAGAAACCTTGTCCATCTACCTGAGTTAATGGAAGATAGCAGCGATTTTCAAAATGTCCACAGAGAAGAGTTAACTACTTTTATAACTAAGCACTCAATGCTCTTAACATATGATAGAAAGTCATTTAATTCACAATTCTCAAAAGCCCTTTCAAACGTATATATTACTTTAAATGATCAAAACAAGCCAAGGTTTCGGATAGTAGAGGAAGATTTAACTAAAATTGAAAAACAATATACAAATGCAATCCAACAAATATTCGACTCTTTCATGGCACTTAACACAAAAGATAAACCTTTTGAAATTGCAAAGTCTCTTATTGATAAGATATCTTCGTTCTTGCACGAGATAAAATTATGTGTAGTACAAACTGGTAACCCGAAAGATGCGTATACTTTATTTGAAGTGCTCAATGATCGCTCAATGGATCTGGCTGATTTAGATTTAATTAAAAATCAGTTCTATAAGAAGTACTGCTTGAAAAGTGAAGAATGCGATAGTGTCATTGACTCAAAAATAGAAACTTTAGAAAACCAATGGGGTGATGAAATATACAGTGACACTGCTGACTATCGTAAAAAGTATATAACGTTCTTCGCCACAGCTTTTATGAGCGGTTCAACATCTATAGGTTATAACCAAAATGATAAGTATAGAGAAGAGGTGAAAAAGTACTTAGAAAATCAAAATGCATATAAGTCACAAGATATAACAATTGATTTTAATATTTTTCAAGCCTGTAGGATAATAGTTAACACTTTTGACCTTAAAGATCGAGAAAGAGAAAAATTAGCTTTAAAGGCTGAATACAATAAAGATAGAAGCCCTGCTTTTAAATTAATATCACTTTTGTGTGCACTTAAATACAATGGTGTTATGGCTGGGTATTTTTGTCTCGTCCTTAAATATATACAAGACCATATTTGTTCTAGCTTCAGCCCTAATAAAGTTCAAGCCTTTTTGTATGAGCTTATTGAAAATAAGAATAGAGAAAAGTTTGAAAAATTAAATAGTCAAGCCATAAAACTGTCCCATTTAGCATTACTTCATAAAGATTATAAAGGGGCTAGAGAAATGGGCAATCGTTTGTTAAGTCAAAATAATAAAACTTCTTCAAACGTATACTACTCAGATTTGACTCCTTTGAATGATGAAAATAAAGAGCTCTTTTATTCTTGGCTAGATAGCTGGCAATATAACTCTTCAGATATTAAAGTTAGGGTACTTTTTGCTAAGCTATTATCAACCTCTCTAGATGCTGACAAGCTATCGATTAAAAGTATCAACATAGGAATTTCAGAAGAGGATGTGTCGAAGTTGCACTTAGATCACATGGAACCAAGGGCTCCGGAACAATCTAACATCAAAGCCTATTTTGCAGATGACTCTCGTGACTACCATGTAAATTCAATAGGAAATATGTTTCCATTACCTCAGGCACAGAATATAGATAAATCAAATAAACCATTTTCCGAGTCGTTTAAATACCTTGAAAGTTCAGGACTCGGTGGACATTGGATTACTCAAAAAACACGAAAAATATTTGATGAAAATAATGATTGCAATGTTCCGAAGCAAGAGTTTTTCACAAAACGGAAAACATTATTAAAAGAAAAGTTTTATGAATCACTAAAATTAGATTAACTTTTAAATACCATAGAAACGATATTGCTTAAGGGTAAGTTTATTTTTTGATAGCTCCTCATTTAAATGTTTATAAGATATTATTTTATCTTTTCTAAGGTAAGATGCCTCCTTATTCAGGCGTTTATTAAACGCCTTTTGCTTTTTATAATCATCAAACGTATCATCAATATAGTCAATTTTATTGAGAAGTATAGGGCGTTTTTCTTCGATTACATAATCAAAAAAATCAACGTCTTGCTTTGCCATTTTTATTTTTACGCGTTCTTTAAGCTGCGGAAGAGGTGAGTCATAAAATCCTTCATAACCAAGTAGTGTTACCTTACCCGAATGTATGTGAATTTTAATAAGCTGAATATCATCAAGCTCACCATACATCTGTAGTGCTGCACCTATATACACACGCAGTACGAGTGGTAATAAGGTGATAAAGTCTTTATGTAGCGTTAGCGCATGAGGCTGGCCGTTTTCAAAATCGATTTTACCTGCGGGTAATATTTTTTCTGCTTCTAGGCATAAAGACTCAATTAATGCGCTATCTGCTATTTGAAAAAGTAACTCAGTCGCTTGGTGTTGTGCAATTTTGTACGTATCGAAGAATGCTTTTATATCGCGCTTTAAGTCTTCTGGCTGTTGAGTGTAAGGTTTACGCTTTTCAAACATGGCAAGTGCAAAGTAGAGGAGTAAATCTTCTTTTCGCATGGTTTCAGCGGTTCTGAGCTCGTCTTCTTCAAACCATTTTAAAACGAGTTGCAGTGCTTTTTTATTTGAGCCAATAACTTCTTTTATTTTGTCACTTTGCGAAAACTCGTCATTAGCGGGGCAGCGGCCATAGGTTAAACACGTAACCCAAAAGTTTTCGAATAATTGCTGGTGTTGGGTAAATAAAATGCGTGCCTGTTGTTCAGTCACAGGTTCGGGGGAGGTTAAATGTTGCCAGCTATATGAACGTTTATTTCGGTTTTGTAAGTAGCTTTGCTCTTGTTGTTTATTTTTAAAAACATAAAAAATACCAGGTGCAATCGCGACTGCATTTTCATCAAGTGTTGTTTCGATAAAGGCTTTTATCTCTGCTTGGGTAAAGTATTTTTGAAATGTATTTCGGCTGGTGATTACGCCATCTTTATAGGGCTGAAATTGTGATACGTAAGTTTCATTACCAAGCATTACGGACACTACAAGGATTTGTTGTGTTAACTCCCAGGCACCAAGCAGTGTTTCTATACGCTCGTCTCTATCTTCTATAACATTGATCACAAACCCTAAATTAACGATATCGGAACTTACTTTGTCAGCGTCGGGTCGATAATTTAAATCCCAGCCTAACGCATCAATGCCGTGTGCTTCGAGTTCTCTTAAATCATCACCACGGCCACAACCATAGTCAAAAATAGAGTAGTCCCCGTTCAAATAGCCATGTTTTGCAAGTGTTTTCATCGGTGCTGAAAGTTCGTGCCTGACTAAGGCTGTTTTATGACGGTCTATCGTGGTTTCGTTATGGGTTAACTTTTCGCTTTGTGCTAAGGGAAATAATCGACCTTCTATTAATTGATAGCCTCTACTTTCGATTAGCCTATACCATGAGTTTTTGAAACCGATCATACGGGTATTTTCATATAACCCAGCTTGTTCACCTTCTGCTGTAATATCACAAAATAGCTGATAATAATCACTAGTGTGTGGGACCATGGTTTCCTTACGATGTAAGATAGGCGGGTTATCGGAGTCACGGTACTGGGTAATGCGGTGGCTAAGTTTTGCTAAATCAACGGTTACACTTTGATTTAGGGCAGGGTAAGAATCTGTATAAAAATCTGGGTAACTAAGCAACGATAAACGAAAATCTGCTTTAAATAATTTTACTAATTCGTAGTCTTTTTCTTCTATTTTGAGTGCTTGAGCAACAATTTTAATAAACTTGGCTAATTCGTTAGGTACATCATCAAATGCATCTTTATGGAAATAAATTGCATCAGGTAATTTTTTAGCTATTTTGACTTGTTTTACCAGTTCTTTAAATTGTTCAGCATTCATTATTTATACTTTTTAATAGTTTGCGAGGTGCAAAGCATGCGTTTTAAAGGGTGTTAATGTATCAAGTGATTGTATTATATCGTGATTGTTGAGTATAGCGGGGCATTCAGCAATGTAAAAATCAATACCTGTGTGTTCTGCTGATTTAATGGTTCGAAGATATACAGGTACTACAGGCATTGCCTTTGGTATTTTTGGCAGTAAGCTCAGCAGAGGATAAAACAATTTATGCTTAGCCAAAGAATCAAATGTTTCGCCATGTTTAGCTTCTACGATAAATAAATGCTCCTTACCATCGCGTTTTCCTACAAATACAGCATCAATCTCTACTTGACCGTTAATATGATCAAGTGTTGTTTCAATGTCGGCTCTTGGTTTAAATGAAAATGTAAATGTACTTTGGCCTGTAGCTGGAATCATTACATGTTTATCAGTATCGATTCTGAGTGCCTCAGCGAGTAATCCTGATGCAAGCGCTAGGTTCACAATTGATGTTTCAGTCACTTTTGGTAACAGTTGAAAAGCAAATAATGATCGTATTGAGACGTTTGGAAGAAATAGTTCAGGGGTTAAGCTTGCAAATAACCTGTGATCATTAAAAAAGAAGTCATCAATCGAATTTGCTGCTTTTACGAGACTGAAAAGTGTGCCTTTGTTGTCGGGGTTACCCAATCGCAAAACCATCGTATTGTTGTTTGTTAGATTGTTTGGCAACTTTTTTAGGCTGTCAACGGAGATTGACGGAGCTGTAGAATAACTTCCTGTGTAATTCAGTTTTGCATACTCTTTAAAACTAGTTGGTTCAGATATCTCAAACTGACCGCGTAACATTGAATTTATTGTGACATCAAAGAGATTCATTTTTGGTCAGTTCCTTAAAATAATATAAGTAGGCATTTCCTTTTTTTTGAAAAATTAGTTCACCTCTT
>NZ_AQHJ01000027.1:300000-484616 GCF_014925405.1 Pseudoalteromonas ulvae UL12 | reverse complement strand
CCTAAGGCGAGGCGGAAACGCGTAGTCGATGGGAAACGGGTTAATATTCCCGTACTCGGCATGAATGCGATGGGGAGACGGAGCAGGCTAGGCAAGCATGGCGTTGGTTGTCCATGTGAAAGTAAGTAGGTTGAGAACTTAGGCAAATCCGGGTTCTTAAGACTGAGATACGAGACGAGTCACTACGGTGATGAAGTTGTTGATGCCATACTTCCAGGAAAATCCTCTAAGCTTCAGTTCATGCTGAATCGTACCCCAAACCGACACAGGTGGTCAGGTAGAGAATACTAAGGCGCTTGAGAGAACTCGGGTGAAGGAACTAGGCAAAATAGTACCGTAACTTCGGGAGAAGGTACGCTGCTGACGGTGATAGGACTTGCTCCTTAAGCTGTTGGCAGTCACAGTAACCAGGTGGCTGGGACTGTTTATTAAAAACACAGCACTGTGCAAAATCGAAAGATGACGTATACGGTGTGACACCTGCCCGGTGCCGGAAGGTTAATTGATGGGGTTATCTTCGGAGAAGCTCTTGATCGAAGCCCCGGTAAACGGCGGCCGTAACTATAACGGTCCTAAGGTAGCGAAATTCCTTGTCGGGTAAGTTCCGACCTGCACGAATGGTGTAACCATGGCCACGCTGTCTCCACCCGAGACTCAGTGAAATTGAAATCGCAGTGAAGATGCTGTGTACCCGCGGCTAGACGGAAACACTTGAGACTAAGATTTCCGAATGGGGAAACCCACCTGTTTACAGGTATCGTTAACTGAATACATAGGTTAACGAGGCGAACGCGGAGAACTGAAACATCTAAGTACCCGTAGGAAAAGAAATCAACCGAGATTCCGGAAGTAGCGGCGAGCGAAACCGGAACAGCCCTTAAGCTTATTAGTGATTAGTGGAATGCTCTGGAAAGGGCAGCGACACAGGGTGATAGCCCCGTACATGAAAATCTATAGTAAGTGAAATCGAGTAGGTCGGGACACGTGTTATCTTGACTGAATATAGGGGGACCATCCTCTAAGGCTAAATACTCCCAACTGACCGATAGTGAACCAGTACCGTGAGGGAAAGGCGAAAAGAACCCCTGTGAGGGGAGTGAAATAGAACCTGAAACCGTGTACGTACAAGCAGTAGGAGCACCTTCGTGGTGTGACTGCGTACCTTTTGTATAATGGGTCAGCGACTTATATTTTGTAGCGAGGTTAACCAATTAGGGGAGCCGTAGGGAAACCGAGTCTTAACTGGGCGTATAGTTGCAAGGTATAGACCCGAAACCCGGTGATCTAGCCATGGGCAGGTTGAAGGTTGAGTAACATCAACTGGAGGACCGAACCCACTAACGTTGAAAAGTTAGGGGATGACTTGTGGCTAGGAGTGAAAGGCTAATCAAACCGGGAGATAGCTGGTTCTCCCCGAAATCTATTTAGGTAGAGCCTCGGACGAATACTTACGGGGGTAGAGCACTGTTAAGGCTAGGGGGTCATCCCGACTTACCAACCCTTTGCAAACTCCGAATACCGTAAAGTAATATCCGGGAGACACACGGCGGGTGCTAACGTCCGTCGTGAAGAGGGAAACAACCCAGACCGCCAGCTAAGGTCCCAAAGTGTATGTTAAGTGGGAAACGATGTGGAAAGGCCCAGACAGCCAGGAGGTTGGCTTAGAAGCAGCCATCCTTTAAAGAAAGCGTAATAGCTCACTGGTCGAGTCGGTCTGCGCGGAAGATGTAACGGGGCTAAACATACCACCGAAGCTGCGGCTGCGTACTTATGTATGCGGGGTAGGGGAGCGTTCTGTAAGCCGTTGAAGGTGAACCGGGAGGTTTGCTGGAGGTATCAGAAGTGCGAATGCTGACATGAGTAACGATAATGCGGGTGAAAAACCCGCACGCCGGAAGACCAAGGGTTCCTATCCCATGTTAATCAGGGTAGGGTGAGTCGACCCCTAAGGCGAGGCGGAAACGCGTAGTCGATGGGAAACGGGTTAATATTCCCGTACTCGGCATGAATGCGATGGGGAGACG
Source organism: Pseudoalteromonas ulvae UL12 (assembly GCF_014925405.1). Lineage (NCBI taxonomy): Bacteria > Pseudomonadati > Pseudomonadota > Gammaproteobacteria > Alteromonadales > Pseudoalteromonadaceae > Pseudoalteromonas > Pseudoalteromonas ulvae. The sequence continues at coordinate 482,592 of NZ_AQHJ01000027.1, read as the reverse complement.
GAGCAGGCTAGGCAAGCATGGCGTTGGTTGTCCATGTGAAAGTAAGTAGGTTGAGAACTTAGGCAAATCCGGGTTCTTAAGACTGAGATACGAGACGAGTCACTACGGTGATGAAGTTGTTGATGCCATACTTCCAGGAAAATCCTCTAAGCTTCAGTTCATGCTGAATCGTACCCCAAACCGACACAGGTGGTCAGGTAGAGAATACTAAGGCGCTTGAGAGAACTCGGGTGAAGGAACTAGGCAAAATAGTACCGTAACTTCGGGAGAAGGTACGCTGCTGACGGTGATAGGACTTGCTCCTTAAGCTGTTGGCAGTCACAGTAACCAGGTGGCTGGGACTGTTTATTAAAAACACAGCACTGTGCAAAATCGAAAGATGACGTATACGGTGTGACACCTGCCCGGTGCCGGAAGGTTAATTGATGGGGTTATCTTCGGAGAAGCTCTTGATCGAAGCCCCGGTAAACGGCGGCCGTAACTATAACGGTCCTAAGGTAGCGAAATTCCTTGTCGGGTAAGTTCCGACCTGCACGAATGGTGTAACCATGGCCACGCTGTCTCCACCCGAGACTCAGTGAAATTGAAATCGCAGTGAAGATGCTGTGTACCCGCGGCTAGACGGAAAGACCCCGTGAACCTTTACTACAGCTTGGCACTGAACATTGAACCTACATGTGTAGGATAGGTGGGAGACTTTGAAGCAGCGACGCTAGTTGTTGTGGAGTCGTCCTTGAAATACCACCCTTGTAGTTTTGATGTTCTAACGTAGGTCCCTAATCGGGATTGCGGACAGTGCCTGGTGGGTAGTTTGACTGGGGCGGTCTCCTCCCAAAGAGTAACGGAGGAGCACGAAGGTTTGCTAAGTACGGTCGGACATCGTACGGTTAGTGTAATGGTAGAAGCAAGCTTAACTGCGAGACGGACAAGTCGAGCAGGTACGAAAGTAGGTCATAGTGATCCGGTGGTTCTGAATGGAAGGGCCATCGCTCAACGGATAAAAGGTACTCCGGGGATAACAGGCTGATACCGCCCAAGAGTTCATATCGACGGCGGTGTTTGGCACCTCGATGTCGGCTCATCACATCCTGGGGCTGAAGTCGGTCCCAAGGGTATGGCTGTTCGCCATTTAAAGTGGTACGCGAGCTGGGTTTAGAACGTCGTGAGACAGTTCGGTCCCTATCTGCCGTGGGCGTTTGAGAATTGAGAGGGGCTGCTCCTAGTACGAGAGGACCGGAGTGGACGAACCGCTGGTGTTCGGGTTGTGATGCCAATCGCATTGCCCGGTAGCTACGTTCGGAATCGATAAGCGCTGAAAGCATCTAAGCGCGAAGCGAGCCTCGAGATGAGTTCTCACTTGGAGTTTAACTCCACTAAAGGGCCGTTGGAGACTACAACGTTGATAGGTAGGGTGTGGAAGCGCTGTGAGGCGTTAAGCTAACCTATACTAATTACCCGTGAGGCTTAACCATACAACGCCAAAGTGGTTTGTATGAAGCACTGATAGATAAGCAAGAAGTTAGATAGAACTGAAGTAGACACTTTTAATCAGCCTTCCAATTTAGTTTTACGGCGAGAGCGGTAAGACGAGAAAATTTTGCTTGGTGACAATAGCGTTTTGGACCCACCTGATCCCATTCCGAACTCAGTAGTGAAACGAAACAGCGCCGATGGTAGTGTGGGATTACCCATGTGAGAGTAGGACATCGCCAGGCTCCTAATTTATAAATTAAAATAACAAGAATATTTAAAAGATTTTCTTGGTGACAATAGCGTTTTGGACCCACCTGATCCCATTCCGAACTCAGTAGTGAAACGAAACAGCGCCGATGGTAGTGTGGGATTACCCATGTGAGAGTAGGACATCGCCAGGACCAAATTATATAAGCCTCAACATATGTTGAGGCTTTTTTCGTTTAAGAAGATTAAATTAGTCTTTTGACATTCTCCCGAATCAGAATCTATCGATTCTAAAAGGTGTAACATCTATTTTATTCGACTCTTTTTTAATGATCGAGGTAATTAATTCAGCACTAATGGTAGCTAATGTTAACCCTAAATGCTGATGGCCAAAGTTATAATATACTCTGGGTGTCGAGAGAGATTGGCTAATTACAGGGAGAGAATCTGGTAAGCTTGGTCTACAGCCCATCCAATGATTGCTGTCGCTTTGTTCATAAATATCAGGCCAAATAGACTTTCCTAAAGGAAATAACACTTTAGCCCTTTCAATATTCATGCTTTTTTTGACTCCTGCAAATTCGACGGTACCAGCCAAACGTAAACCTGATGTCATAGGTGTAAGAATTAATTTTTTATCAAATGATGCGATAGGTCTTTTAGGCATTGATTTGCTTTTTACCATTAAGTGATAGCCGCGCTCTGCTTCTAATGGAACATTGAGGCCAACATAGGCACACAGATTTTTACTGTATGCACCTGCACAAATTACGATTTTTTCATACTCATAATTAGCAGTTTTACTGGTGATAGTGACATGGTTATCGAACTGATTAATATTTATGATGCTAGTTTCAATATATTCACCGCCATAAGCTTGGTAGGCCTTGAACAGGTCATGAACGAGATTGTATGGATCTATGCTATGGCCAACCTCTGGGAATAAAATGGCATAATTTATTGTTTTATCTATGCCTGGCTCTAATATATCGAGCTGTTCTCGATTAAGTAGCTCAGCACTTACTCCTTCACTTACATATTCTTTTAATACCTTTTCGGCTGTTAATTTTGACCCTGAGAAAGTTAAGAGACTGCCATTCAATGTTATTTTATTGGTTAAGTTGGCATCTGACAGTTGTGTCTTCCAAGATTGAAGAGCAAGCTCTGTTAAGGATTTTAAAGCATGTTTGTTTCTATCAAATCGGTCTTTCTTCATATTAATTAAAAATCGGACAAACCAAGGTATGGCCTTAGGTAAGTAACGAATATCAATTTTAAATGGTCCAAGTGGATTTATAAGCATGGCCGGTATATGTGGCAATAATCCTTTTTGCGCTAATGGGAAGACTTGCTCTGTCGCAAAATGTCCTGCATTGCCTTTTGAGCAGCCTTCAGCTATACCTTTTTCATCAATGAGCGTTACTTTATACCCTTCCTTTTGTAGTTTTAAAGCTGTAGTCACACCCACAATGCCTGCACCTATGACAGCTATAGTCTCTTGAGCCGCGTTAATTTGTTTCATTTGTTTTAAAAATAAGTTGATATTGCATACAATATACCGTACTTTGTATTTAATACAAATCTATTCATTACCTTTTGGAGATTTTAATATCTCTTAATTTATCTGGTGTTTATACAGCCGCTTTAACTCAGCTCAATTATAAAAGCTAGCTTGAGCGACTTTGTAAACAATGTGTCTATGTGGGAGCTGATGATGTACATGAAATTATAGTGTGCGCAATGATTATGCTTCGCTTAGTCTGAAAGCGAAACATCAAGTAATGAAAGATTCTGTACAAGTGTTTATAAGCCAATTTTTTGGATTGAGCATACATAGAGCGTTTTACTATGAAGTATTAGAGACACATATCGACTTATCAAAACTCAATTAATTTCATGATTTATTCTCTAACAAAGTTAGGGGCTGTTGATTTTTCGTGATGATTTTTGCAGCGAATTGTTGGGTATTTACACAAGGCAGCGCTTTTGTGGTGTAGCGAGCTACACGAAAAAGCGATAACGCAGTAGAAATACCCAACAAACGCTGCCCGAAGGGTTCGGCTAAAAGCGTATCTCTCTTTGTTGAGTAGTATTTGCTTAGAATGACTAGGCTACACACTACTCGGGGCGATAAAAACGCTTTTATCTCGAACAAAATTTAACCACGAAAGATCAACAGCCCTTAGCCTTATTATTTAATAGAGCTAGAGGCTAACAATAACAAACGGAAGATTTATGATAAAAGGTACATTTTCTTGTATTGATGCACATACTTGTGGCAATCCTGTTCGATTAGTGACATCGGGTCATCCGCTTCTGCGTGGCGAGACTATGGGTGAGAAAAGACTTCATTTTATTGATGAGTTTGATTGGATCCGTCAGTCCTTGATGTTTGAGCCACGTGGACATGACATGATGTCAGGAGCATTTTTATACCCTCCGTGCTCAGCCAATGCTGATGCCGCAATTTTGTTCATAGAAACATCAGGCTGCTTGCCTATGTGTGGGCATGGCACCATTGGAACTATTACGGCAGCTCTGGAAGCTGGGCTTTTAACAGCTAAAACACCGGGTCGATTGGTTATTGACGTGCCAGCAGGGCAGTTAAATGTAGAATATCAACAAACTGGTAATAAAGTCGATTGGGTTAAGATTTACAACATCGCTTCTTATTTAGCATACAAAGATATTGTTATCGACATACCGGAACTTGGTTCACTCACTATTGATATAGCCTATGGCGGTAATTTTTACGCAATTGTTGAACCGCAAAAAAATTATCCCGGCTTAGATAAATGGTCTCCAGATAAAATATTAAAGTTCAGTCCACTTATAAGAGAAATAGCCAGCCAATCGGTTGACTGTAAACATCTCCTTGATGAAAAAGTATCTGGTTTATCTCATGTACTTTGGACTGGTGAGCCACAACATGCTGGATCTCATGCTGCAAATGCTGTTTTTTACGGAGATAAAGCAATTGATCGCTCTCCTTGTGGGACAGGAACATCAGCGCGAATGGCTCAATTACATGCAAAAGGTTTATTAAAACAGGGCGATACATTTGTGCACGAGAGCATTATTGGTAGCCAATTTGTAGGCCGAATAGAATCAATCACCGAAATATCAGGGGTCACTGCCATCATGCCTTCAATACAGGGTTGGGCACGTGTAACGGGGCATAATCAAATTATCGTTGATGATGCCGATCCCTATGCATTTGGTTTTCAACTCGTTTAAAGGAGCGATTATGTTATCAGGATTAAGCTTTATTAATGGAGAATGGCAAGGTCAAGCAGAAGCTGGTTTTTACGCGGTTAATGCAATTGATCATGCACTAATGCAACCACAATTTATCAACTGTACCAATGATCAACTTGATCAAGCCTGCCAATTGGCTAAAGAGGCGTTTGTTATTTACCGTCAAACGACGGCATTACAACGCGCTGATTTCTTAAATGAAATAGCCAATCAAATGACTCTTATTGAGCCGTTATTATTAGATCGAACAACCTTAGAAACTGGGCTACCCAACGCTAGAATTCAAGGGGAGCTGGCTCGAACTGTTAATCAATTGAAGTTATTTGCGGGAAATTTAACCAAGAAGTCGACTCTTGTCGCCCATGACAGTGCTTTACCTGAGCGTGCACCTCTTCCTAGAGCGGATCTAAAAATGGCTCAATTACCATTGGGACCTGTGGCTGTATTTGGTGCTAGTAATTTTCCACTCGCTTTTAGCACTGCTGGCGGTGATACAGCATCAGCATTAGCTGCAGGTTGCCCTGTAGTGTTTAAAGCGCATGTCGCTCACCCCGGTACGAGTGAAATCGTAGCTAAAGCGATCGAAAAAGCGATACGTATTTGTGAGATGCCAAAAGGGGTATTTAGTTTACTTCAGTGTAAGGCTTACGATATTAGTCATGGACTTGTAAAGCATCCGGCAATAAAAGCGGTTGGTTTTACAGGCTCTTATCGTGTTGGTATGGCGTTACTTGACAGTATAAAGACACGTAAAGAGCCCATTCCATTTTATGGTGAGTTGGGAGCAATTAACCCGCAAGTCATTTTACCTGAGCTGATTACACAAGACCCACAGAAACTCGCCCAAGAATTTGTAACTTCAATGACTATGGGAGCGGGGCAGTTTTGTACCAACCCTGGGTTTTGGCTCGTTAATGAAGCAGAGGCCGCTGCATTTAAACAAGAATTACTACCATTAATTGAACAAAGCACAGCACAGACAATGCTGACACCGGGTATTCTTACTGCGTATGCACAAGGATGCGATCGATTAGCCAAACACTCTGAGGTTGTAGCTAAAGGACTTTGTGAAGATAAAAAAGCAACGACATTTTTGTTCTCAGCGACTGCAGAAGAGTTTTTAGCAAATACTGATCTACATAGTGAAGTATTTGGGCCTGCATCCTTGATGGTGACGTACAAAAACTTATCTCAAGTAGCGCAAATAGTTGAGCAATTAGAAGGGCAGTTAACCGCATCAGTTCATGGCAGTGCGCAAGTGATTGCTGAAAATCAAACGTTAATAGAAGCACTCTCGTTCAAAGTGGGGCGGTTGATTTTCAATCAGATGCCAACAGGCGTAGAAGTGTGTGATGCCATGATGCATGGCGGGCCATTTCCTTGCTCTACTGATGTGCGCAGTACCTCTGTTGGAAGTTACGCAATAGAGCGCTTTTTAAGGCCGATTTGCTACCAAAACCAAATGTAACCATTTTACTATTCAAATCAAAGCAGCGATTATTCGCTGCTTTTTTGTTGGAGGTAATAAATGATTCTTTTTGCCTCTGGTCTTTTTTGCTCAACTAGTTAAACTAGGGAGATTATTTACGATAAAAAAGAATGAATATGGCGCTGACATATAAAACACGTACAGAATTTGTTGTTGACGCAATTAGAGAGAAGATCCTCAAAGGTGAAGTCAAAGCAGGTCAACCGCTTCGACAAGCCGCTTTAGCTGAAGAACTTGATGTAAGCCGAATTCCAGTCAGAGAGGCATTACTTCAATTAGAAGCTGAAGGGTTAGTTAAATTCCAAGCCCATAAAGGTGCAATTGTTACTAAGCTTGATGCTTCTCATGTCGATGAATTATTTGAATTACGAGCAATGCTTGAAGCGGATGTACTTGCGGCATCCATTCCAAATTTAACAGATGCTGATTTCGAAGAAGCGGAAACCATCTTAAAAGAACTCGATGAAGCATTGACCCATGATGACAGTGCTAATCTTTGGTCTGATCTTAATACTAATTTTCATACTTGTTTGTATAAAGGCAGCGAACGTCCGCAAACGCTCGATATTATCAGTATGCTTAATCAAAATGCCAGCCGTTATATTCGACTGCATTTCTTACTTGCCGGAGGAATTGAAAAAGCCGGACCAGAGCATCGACAGTTAATTAACTTTTGTAAAGAAAAAGACATTCAAAGTGCTGTTTCTGTCCTAAAAGAGCATATTTTAGGTGCAAAAGAAGAAATCAAAGCGTTATTACGAAAACAAGATTAATCGACAGCCCATTAGCAGACTCGTGTCTGGTAATGGGTTATTTTTTATTTATGGAAGTGTTTGCTAGAGTGAGGTCGAGAGTTAGTATAGCGGTTGTTGACCCTTAAAAACATAATCCAGCTGGCAATCAGCATAAGTACCACAGCTAAAAGCATCACGATTTTTCCATCAACCCATGTCATAACCATAATCGCGACTAAAAATAATAAAAAAGGTTTTAATTCATACCATTGAATGGCTTTATTATTCTCATTATCGTGACGAGTCATCTTAGCATCACTTCTACGAAAGTGAGATCGCAAAGACCACACAAGTGCCCCCGAAACAAAGAATAAACAGCCTGAAATAGACGCAAAAAATGAGGGTTGGTAGGTAATTAACCCGTAACCAACAGCTAAATAGACATAAGGTAAACTTTCATACACTGGTTTACTTAACACTGAGAATCCCTCCACGCAAACTGTTTAAAGTTTAGTCGTAGAGGAGAGTTTTAGCGAACCAGATCAAGAGTATTTTGCAACAATTGCCACTATTGTGATGATAAATCACGCAATTAATTAGATTGGTTTAATCATTTAGTAGTGATTCTTTCGTGCTTAGTGCTCACGGGTAAGCTCTTTTCTTGCCAGCTTAACCAATCCCCTTCTAGATGATGTACGTCTTTTAAGCCTAGCTCTGCCATTGCTTTTTCGGCAATGGCGGCTCTTCTACCTGAACGGCAATAAACAACGACTGGTTGCCTTTGTAATGTTAATAATAACTCAAGGTGATCTTGAATTTGGTTATGTGGAATATTGATTGCTCCAGGAATGTGTCCATCATTGAACTCTTCAACTGAGCGTACATCAATAATACTTATATTAGAGCTTTGTTTATTAGAGCTTTGTTGTGATTTAAGAAATTGCTCTTGTGTAATCAGAGGAGTGATATCAGCATAGCAAAGTGAGGAAGTAAGCAATACAGAGCAGAAGAGTAAAGTGCTAACAATAAATTTCATTTTATAAACCTAAAGAGTGAGTACTCAGAGTATAGTACGACACTCTTTAGCGGATACAAGTTTTATCCTCTGCTTAGCTGGAAATCTATTTGTACTTGGGCGGTGGCTGTTATTGCTTGGCCGTTTTCAAATTTAGGCGCATAACGCCATTTTTTTAATGCCTTTATACTTTCTTTTGCAAATGCTTCATTTGATTTATCAAGCACACGAATGTTGTCAACAAACCCTGCAGGGGTGATATCAAATTCGAGCTGTGCAAATCCATCTTTACCCCTTTTAACCATTGAAATAGGGTAGTCAGGATTGGTTCTATGTAATGGCGTTTGCTCTAATTCATCTTTCCAAGGCACCATTTTTGCAATCGCAATACAGTGTTTGGTGGCTTCTTCACTTTTACCTTGATCTTCATATAGGTCAATCAAACGTGAATGAGCGGCAAGTTCAAATGGATGATCAAAATCAAGGTGTTTATCAAATACGTCAACCACTTCATTAAAGCGTTTAATCGCTTCATTCTTTTTTCGCATCCCTTGAGCAATCATGCCGATGAGATAATTTGATTTAGCACGTTCAAACGAGTTTTCGGGTAAAAGTTCGCGATACAGTTCATCCGCTTCATAAGCATATTTACGCGCTACTTTGTATTTTTCAAACTGATGATGATTGAATAAATGCATTGAAGCTTCGGAGTAGCTATCGGCTAATAATTTTGATTTTTTAGGTAAAAGAGTAAGTCCATGCTCAAAATAATCATCAGATTCTGAGGCTGAGGAAGTTGACTTTGCAAGGCCAAAATAGACATCAACTAGCTCGATTGCCTCCTCTTCGTAATGATTGGAATAGATAGATAAGATAGTCTTATATAGTGCATATTTTTGTTCTAGTAATGGTTTATTACTGATTTGGCTTTTTGCCTCAGGCAGAGAGAGCGCATAATTTAGCGCGAGATTGGCAGTGTTCAGTGCTTGCTCACCATATAATTGTTGACCAATTAAGTATGCCTGCTCGGCATATTTAATTTTATTGTCTATCTGATTATTTGTAACGGCTTGTTGATAGTTTTTATAGGCTTGCTTGAACTGCTCTGTCGTGCTGTCATTATTGGCTAATGTTGTAGTAGAGGCTAGCGATAGCGCGAGGGCGACTAAACAATATGTGTTCAATTTCATTTTTCTGTCCCTAAATAAATGAACCGCTAGAGTAAAATATAATTCCAGAGTTGTCGAGCCTTAGCCGCAAGAGGGGGCTTCTATCGGTTTTAGTAGTGCAATGATTTGACCCTGTGAATTATTTTCAATCTGTAATGCATCTCCAACCTCGATTGATAAATCAATATTGTGTGTGAGATTTAACTGCTGGATTAAATCGGCTTTTAGCTCAACTAAGCGGGTTTTATCGCAAGACTCGATATACCAACCCTCATCACGGGCCATTAACCGGCCTGTGAGTAGCTCTTTATCTATTAAATTGGCCAAGGCATCATCGCGTTCTGTTTGTGCCTGTTGATGTGCTCGATTAATCATTTTGGAATACTGCTCATTAGTGTAATCATGGACCTCTATTTGGGCATACAAGCTGGCATCATAATATTTAGTTAAAACAGATGGTTGTGCGTGCCTCTGATAAGCGAGGTGAAATAATACAGCAACAGCCGCGATACCCAGAGCGACTTGGGTTTGCATATACCATGGAGTGCGTTTTCGACCTGTGAGTAGCGACAAAATCGATGCTTTTTGTTTTAGAGGTATGTGAATGGTCTCTTTTCTCGCCTGATGAAGCTGTTTTAGTTGGTGTTCAAATTGTTCTTCATGCTTCATGGTCGTCTCCTAGTTTAAATTTAAGATGTTGTTTAGCGTAACGTAAGCGAGTTTTTATTGTCTCCTGAGGATCAGAAGTAATCTCAGCAATTTGCGCTAAAGAAAACCCTTCTTGTTGCAGAATAAAGCTCTCTCTTTGTTTAAACGGAAGCTGCATTAATGCCTCATTGTAACGTTCAAGTATGCTTTCATGAGGTTCACTACAGGTGGTCAAAAGTGTGTCAAATTGTGCTGTTTCAGTGCTTATATGACGGGATGACTGGCGTACTTCGTCGCGTAATGTATTAGCCGCAATGGTAAATAACCACGCTTTTAAAGATGCCTGCTCTCGATACAGGTGCTTTTTTTCGATGACTTTTAACCATGTTTTTTGACTAACGTCTTCTGCGATTTCAGGGTTACTCAATGATACAAGGTAATGGTAAAGATCTTGGCCATAGTAGTTAAAAAGGCGACTAAGATCTGTTTGAGAACCAGTTTGACAAAAGCGCATCATCAAACTCTCAGGATCAAAAGGTTTGGATAACCAGTTTTTAAGATTGAGTAATATCAATAAATAACTCCTCGTATTTACAGCAATAAACAGAGGTTTCACCTCTGTTTTCCTTGGGGCTGTTGATCTTGTGTGATTGCTATCTTTAACAAGATTTAGAGAGATCAACTGCCCCAGCGTATTAATGGCTTTTATCGATTTTAAAATCAAGTTGAATAGTCAAACCGTGTTGCTCGATTGCTTGTCCATTGTCAACTTTGGTTTTATATTTCCATTTTTTGAGTGCTTTGATGGCCGCCGCATCAAATACTCTTTTTGGTTGAGCATCTAAAACACTTGCATTGATAACACTGCCTGTTTTTGAAATTGAAAAGCTTAATTTCACCCATCCTTCGATACCTTCACGTGCAGCTTGAATAGGGTATTTTGGTGCCATTCTAACGACAGGACTCGCCTGATTATCCAATATTGGCGCAAAGAGTGTACTATTACTTGGCTGTTGGGCTGTAAGCGTCACAGTGGGGATTGGCACGATATCAGTCTGTGATGTCTCTGACGGGATCATCGGCTTGGGAGGGATTTTATTTATTACCGGTGGTGGAGGTAATCGCTTTATTATATTTGGCGGTGTAATCTTTTTTTCCTCGGCGATCTCTATATCAAAGTCAGGGATACTGGTCGGAATATATTGGCCTTGTGGTGCAATAAGGTATTGCATCAATGCAAATGCGCAAAATGTCATTACTAACCCTACAGCTGTAAATAGAGCTACTTTACTGATTGTTTGAATGTGTGGTGCTGGTAGTGTGTTGTTCATCTTTTTTCTCCTTTGTTGCTTAATAGTAAAACGCAGCAGGTTTGAAAAAGGGGTGAAAAAAGAAAAGATTTTTATCACTGTTATTTTACAGTATTTGAGACTTGCTTTATGACTTAATAATCCCCATATATTACAATCAACACATCAAGTATATATAAAAGCCGCTGAGTAGCCCTTGGCGCTGAATTGAGCTTTTTGTTATATTATCACAATATCATATATTTTAATTTGGAAGCGTTGTGGCTGAAGTACGAGCAAGAGTCCAGCTGAAAGTTGGTAAAAACAGCACTATCCCTGCTGAAATCCTGTCATTTTCTGGTCTTAAAGATGGTGTTGAGCATGTAGCCTTAGTGTTTAACCAAGCAGATAAAAAACAGACGACTCCTCTAATACGCATGCATTCAGAGTGTTTAACTGGTGATGTTTTTCATTCTTCACGGTGTGATTGTGGCGAACAATTGAATGAATGTATTGATAAAATGCATCAGCAAGGGGGGATCCTATTGTACTTGCGCCAAGAGGGCAGAGGTATAGGTTTGTACAACAAAATAGATGCCTATGTGTTGCAATCTCAAGGCATGAATACCTATGAAGCAAATAATCACTTAGGTTTTGAGGATGATTTAAGAGATTTCTCTGATGCCGTGTTAATGCTCAACGCGATGGGATTGGCAAAGGTCACTTTAATGACCAACAATCCTCGTAAGTTAAAAGCGCTGACTGATGCCGGCATTACTGTTGAAGGGCTGGTCGCTACGCATGCGCATGTAAAAGATGGCAATGAAGCTTATTTGGAAACGAAAGTGAAACATGGCTCACATATGCTGGATTTAAGTAAGACAAAAAAGTAGCATAAGAGTCGATTAGGCTAGATTACTGATCACTATATTTAAAAGCGCACCTTTAATTGGTGCGTTTTGATTTTATTTATTAACTAAAAAGATGACTAAATGGCCATAGAGCAACGAATTTACAAAGCCCAAGCTGGTGTCGCTTGGTATAAAGCCGCTTGGCAAATATTTAAATTACAGCCCGGAACGTTCATTTTGATGCAGGCAGTCATGGGAAGCTTAGGTCTGATAGCATTGTTTTTTCCTGTTTTGCAAATTGCAGCAGGTCTTGCGACTCCTTTTTTAACTGCTGGGTTTTATCAGGCTATTTTAATGCGCCAGCAAGGTAAAAAAATTGCTGTTGCAGATATTTTTTCTCCATTTAGCTTAGCCGGTCGCAGATTAGGGTTATTTCGACTTGGTTTATATCAAATAGGCGCAGGAATGGCGTTGATGTTATTGGCAAGTTGGCTATTTAAAGATGCCATTGCAGTGATGGAGCAATATGCTGGCCAACCAGATTTAGCGGCGCAGTACATGGTTGAAAATATTAGTGCTGCCAATGTTATTTTGTTTGTGAGTGCATTATCGTTTTATCTCATGTGTTTTGCTTATTCGGTACCGCTGGCTTTTTATCAACCAACCTTGACGTTGTTCAGTGTGTTTAAAGTCAGTTTGAGTGTATTTTGGCATAATATGGCTGCAGTGAGTGTGTTTGGTGGAATTTTTAGTGTATTGATTATTGTTAGTTTACCTTTATCTTTCATTCCTTTACTGTTGATAATGCCCATTAGTTATATTGCTTTTTTTGTGTCGTTTCAAGCGATGTTTATGAGCAAAATTGTCTCTGAAACTGAGCAAAACTCTGAGACCAGTAGCACTGGGCGATTTGACGCTTGATGGATGATCACGAAAAGCAAAAATTAAAGAATTACGTGCTCTGGCTGTTATCTCGTCAAGAATACTCACGACGAGATTTAACGTTCAAGCTAAAACAAAAAGGCGCAACGGCTGACTTTATTGATACTCTTCTTGATTGGTGTGAACAGCATTCATTTATAGATGAGAAACGATATTGTGAAAGTTTTATCAGACGCCATCTGGCAAAGCTTCATGGATTGAAGCGTATCCAGGCCGAAGCTGCGGGTAAAGGAATTGAGCGAACCTTACTTGAAACCCTGATCGATGAGATGGAAATTGACTGGTATCAACAAGCCCAAGCAGCATATAATAGGAAGTTTTCTGGAATTACTGGAAACCTTGAATTCAAAGAAAAAGCGAAAATATTTCGCTACTTGAGTTATCGAGGTTTTAATCATGAACAAATTGAATTTGCAATGCACGCAGAGCCGTCAGACGAGTGAGAATAACCGCATGCCGCACATGACTACCGCACAAATCCGCCAAGCTTTTTTAGACTTTTTTTCGTCAAAACAGCACCAAGCCATCACCTCTAGTTCGTTGGTACCGGGTAATGACCCGACTTTATTATTTACCAATGCCGGGATGGTGCAATTTAAAGATGTATTTTTAGGTGCAGATCAACGTCCTTACACCCGAGCTACAAGCTCGCAGCGCTGTGTTCGTGCTGGTGGTAAGCATAATGACCTAGAAAATGTGGGATACACGGCCCGTCATCATACTTTCTTTGAAATGTTGGGTAACTTTAGTTTTGGTGATTACTTCAAAGAAGATGCGATTAAGTTTGCTTGGCAGTTTTTAACCGAAACTCTTCAGCTACCTAAAGAGAAATTGTTAGTTACGGTTTATCACACTGATGATGAAGCATTTGATCTTTGGAATAAACACATAGGTTTACCAGAAGACCGCATTATTCGTATTGATACTGCAGATAACTTCTGGTCTATGGGTGACACTGGGCCATGTGGACCTTGTTCAGAAATCTTTTATGATCATGGTGAAGAAATTTGGGGAGGACCTCCAGGTTCACCAGAAGAAGATGGGGACCGTTTTATTGAAATTTGGAATCTCGTTTTCATGCAATATAACCGTCATGCGGATGGCACCATGGAGCCATTACCAAAACAGTCTGTTGATACTGGGATGGGTCTTGAGCGTATTTCTGCCATTATGCAGGGCGTGCATTCAAATTATGAAATCGATATTTTCCAAAATTTAATTAGCGCAGCAGCATCTGTGACTCATGCGCAAGATTTATCTGATAAATCATTACGCGTAATTGCCGACCATATCCGTTCTTGTGCATTTTTAGTTTCGGATGGGGTAATGCCTTCAAATGAAGGGCGAGGTTATGTACTTCGTCGTATCATTCGTCGTGCCGTGCGCCACGGGAATAAGCTAGGTGCAACTGATAACTTCTTCCATAAATTGGTATCTGCATTAGGCGAACAGATGGGAGATGCCTATCCGGAATTGCATAAGCAGCGTGAAATTATCGAAAAAGTATTACGTATTGAAGAAGAGCAATTTGGTAAGACTCTAGAGCGCGGTTTAGCTATTTTAGAAGAGAATCTGAAGGATTTAAGCGGCGATGTGATTCCTGGGGATGTTGTTTTCAAACTGTATGATACTTATGGATTTCCAGCAGATTTAACTGCTGATGTAGCTCGCGAACGTTTTATGACGATTGACGAAGCTGGATTCCAAGAATGCATGGCTGCACAACGTAAAATGGCGCAGCAGGCAGGAAAATTTGGAACTGATTATAACGAGCAATTAAAATCAGAGAAACACACAGAATTTAAAGGTTACGAGCATAACCATTTTAGCGGAACAGTCGTTGAGTTATTTGTTGATGGTGACGCGGTCAGTGAATTAGCCGATGGCCAAAAAGGCATTGTTATTTTAGATCGGACGCCTTTTTATGCAGAATCAGGTGGTCAAGCTGGTGACAAAGGCGTATTAAAAGTAGCGGGCGGCGAGTTTACTGTTACCAATACGACTAAGCTAAGTAACGCGTTTGCGCATGCAGGTATTATCCAAGGTCGTATCGCAATTAACGATCGTGTTGATGCGCACATTGATGAAGTGCGTCGCGATGCAATTCGTAAAAACCACACAGCAACACATTTATTGCACGAAGCTCTTCGCCAAGTGTTAGGTGAACATGTTAGTCAAAAAGGCTCGTTGGTTGAATCTGAGCGTCTGCGTTTTGATTTCTCGCATTTTGAAGGGGTATCGAAAGAACAAGTGAGCACGATTGAAGCGATGGTGAATACCGAAATTCGCCGTAACCTCGATTTACACACTCAATTAATGCAAATAGATGAAGCTAAAGAACAAGGAGCTATGGCTCTGTTTGGCGAAAAATATGATGATGAAGTGCGTGTGGTCAGCATTGGTGAGTTCTCCATTGAATTATGTGGTGGTACTCACGTACAACGTTTAGGCGACATTGGCTTATTTAAAATTGTCTCGGAAAGTGGTATTGCTGCTGGAATTCGTCGTATTGAAGCTGTCACAGGCGAAGGTGCAATGGATTACATCAATCACCAAGCTGAAGTGCTTAATCAAATAGCGGCATTAGTGAAGACTGATGCGAATAATGCGCTTGAGAAAGTATCGGGTTTAGTTGACCGTGCAAAAGGTCTTGAAAAAGAAGTGGCGCAATTAACTGATAAGCTGGCCAGCGCAGCAGGTGCTAACTTACTTGATTCTGTCGTAGATATAAATGGTATCAAAGTTCTTGTCGCGAATGTTGCAGGGACTGAATCAAAAGCATTACGCGGCATGGTCGATGACTTAAAAGTGAAGTTAGGCTCAGGCATTATTGTTTTAGGTGTTGCTGATGATAGCAAAGTGAGTTTGATTGTCGGTGTGACGAAAGATCTGACTTCACAACTCAAAGCCGGTGAGTTAGTTAACTTTATGGCGCAACAAGTTGGTGGTAAAGGTGGTGGTCGTCCAGATATGGCACAAGCTGGTGGTTCACAGCCAGAGCATCTAGGCACTGCACTTGAAAGTGCAACAGCTTGGATCGCTGAGCGCGTTTAATACTCAGTGTCTCTAATCGTACAAAAGTTTGGCGGTACCTCAGTGGGCTCGATAGAGCGCATTGAGGCTGTTGCTGACCTTGTTGTAAAAACAAAACAGCAAGGGCATCAAATAGTGGTGGTTTTATCGGCTATGTCAGGTGAAACCAACCGCCTTATTAGCCTAGCAAAACAAATAGACCCGCGACCGAGCAGCAGGGAGTTAGATGTTTTGGTGACTACGGGTGAGCAGGTTTCTGTTGCGTTACTCGCGATGGCTATCATCAAACGAGGTCACTCAGCCATCAGTCTTCTGGCTGATCAGGCATTGATCACGACAAATAACTTATTTGGTAAAGCACGAATTCAGCATATCGATAGCTCAAGACTTAATCATGAGCTCGAGCATGGCCGCATTGTCATTCTTGCAGGCTTTCAAGGTCGTGATATCGAAGGCAATATTACCACATTAGGTCGAGGTGGGACCGATACTACTGCGGTGGAAGTCGCTGGGGCCATTCAAGCAGACGAATGCCAAATTTATACGGACGTGAACGGTGTTTACACTACTGATCCTCGTATTGAACCCAATGCTAAGCGTATGGAGACGGTCACGTTTGAAGAAATGCTTGAACTGGCGAGTTTGGGAGCCAAAGTATTGCAAATTCGTTCTGTAGAAGCGGCTGGGCGATATAATATTCCACTGCGTGTACTTTCGACATTTGCACCCGATCAAGGCACATTGATTACTTATGAGGAGCCGAAAATGACAGATAAAGTCGTGTCGGGAATTGCTCACACTAAAGATGAAGCGCTTTTGAGTATTGTTGGAGTGCCAAATATTCCGACAAATTTAGCAAAAATACTGCAACTTTTTGCTGAATATGCAATCGAAGTAGATATGATTGCACAAATAAATCAAAAAGATGCAAAAATCGACTATGCTTTTACGGTGCATCGGAATGATTATGAACAAGGGCTCGAATTACTCGGGTTAGTGCAATTAGAGATCGGTGCAATCAGTGTTGTTGGAAATTGTAATGTGGCAAAAATTTCTGCGGTAGGTGTGGGGATGAAATCTCATGCTGGAGTTGCTGGGACCTTGTTCCAAGCATTAGCGGATGAAAATATAGCTGCTTTGCTTATTTCAACTTCGGAAATTAAAATATCAGTGCTAATTGAAGAAAAGTATCTAGAATTAGGTGTAAGAGCGCTCCACAGTGCTTTTTTTGTTGAAAAATAACCAGTTTTAGAGTTTTTACTTACTTTCGTAGTAATAATTCATTAAAATAGAAAGACACGGAATCTTTTAATCTTTTGGAACATTAGGAGCAAAGAATGCTAATTCTGACTCGTCGCGTTGGAGAAACCCTTATGATAGGGGACGAAGTTACAGTAACGGTACTAGGTGTTAAAGGTAACCAAGTACGTATTGGTGTTAATGCACCTAAAGATGTCTCTGTACATCGTGAAGAAATCTACATGCGAATTCAAGCTGAAAAATCAAACCCGATGGGCAACGAATAAGTTTGTATCGCAAAGAAAAGCCGCTAAATTAGCGGCTTTTTTATTGTCTAAAATTGTTACCCTTGTTTTATCGTGATTTCACGTTGTGGGAAAGGAATGGTTATTTTGGCGTGCTTTAATGCGTTAAAGACAGCTAAATTCGCTTCCATTTTTGTCGCAATGAGTTTTTCAGTGGCGACCCAATAACGATAGCCAATAACAATACTGCTGTCGGCAAATTCATTAATACCAATTTGGCTTTCTTGTGTTGATGATAACGAAGGCAGCGCTTTTAAGGTTTGTTTGATTATCGTAATAGCGTGTTCGGGATCTTCATGATAAGCGATGCCGATTGCTCCTTCGACTAATGAGTAAGCAAATGAATTATGAATGATCTCGCCCATAATGTGCTTGTTTGGGATGGTGATTTCGACGCGATCTTCATTTGTTAAAATGGTGACGCCCAATTCTATGGCGCTCACTTGACCAAATACTCCATTTACAAAAATGGTATCGCCTACCACAAAAGGTCGGGTTGCAATAATGGCAAGTCCGGCTCCATAGTTTGAAAGCATGCCTTGCAGAGCAAGACCAGCACCAAGAGAAGCTGCACCAATAGCCGCAACAAATGGGGTGACGCTTATGCCTATTTTACCAAGCGCTACGATCACAAACGTGATAATAAGCAGCACTTTAACCACATTGCTTATAAAATTGTTTAAAGTGACATCAACATTGTTTTTGGCTAAAACGTTAAAGACTACTTTTGATAGTTTTTTTGCGGCCCACAAGCCAATGAGCAGAATAAATAAAGCGGCTACAAGTTGGAAGCTATAGGTTACAAGGTATTCAGTTAATATGTCGTAGACTTTTTCGAGCTGTTTAATTTCATTTTCAATCATAAAATGTCTGTTTTTTTAATTAAAGCCATGGTTTATCTCTTTATATCATAGCTTCAGGGTTTTGTTTTGTATTGCCAGAATATACACTGCAATTAAGACATAGCCAGAGGTTTTATGGCTCCTTCTTCCTCTTACTTTAAGCAAATGACAATGAATAAAAAAGCATTACTAGCTCTTGCCATCAGCGGCGCATTATTTGGCTGCGTTGATACCAGTAAAAATCAAAGTTCGGCCCCCTCAGTTGTTGTTTCACAAACGATGACGCAGCAATTAGAAAACATTGTTGAAGGGTATTTTGATGAGTCATTGGCTTTTCAACCGTTATCGGGAACATTTGTTGGGCAATACCAATACAATGATCAATACTCTTTGCCATTAACCGCACAAAACCGTGCAAAAATGAGTGCGTTTACGCAAAAATATTTGTCGAAGATGGCGCAGATTGATGAAAGCGAGCTTTCAGGGCAAGCGCTGCTCACTTATCAGATATTTAAACGAGATCTGAAACTTGCACAAGAAGCGGAAAAATTTCCAAGCCATTTAATCCCGATTGACCAGATGTCGGGTGAACATAATACCTTTGCTGGGCTAGGTTCAGGTCAAAGTGCGCAACCATTTAATACCGTTGAAGATTACAGTGACTTTGTTAAACGTGCCGAAGGCTTTGTTGTGTGGTTACAAAGTGTTGAAGCCTCGATGAGAGAAGGAATCGCGCAGCAAGTTGTTTTACCCACAGTGCTAGCTGTAAAGTTACTTCCACAATTTCAGTCGCATATTGTTGATGATGTGACGCAATCTGTCTTTTGGATGTCGATAGCGAATATGCCAGACACCTTTACAGCATCTGAAAAACAACATATTGAGCAACGATACCGCACGCTTATTACTGACACGCTGGTTCCAGCTTATCGTCAAATGAGTCTGTTTTTAGAAAAAGAATACATCCCCAATGCTCGTGAAACAGTTGGTTATAGTGATCTGCCGGGTGGAAAAGCTTGGTATGAATATAAAATCAAAGAAAATACAACGCTGACACTCAGTGCAGAGGAAATCCATGCACTCGGCATGAGTGAAGTGAAGCGCATTTTAAGCGAAATGATCAAAGTCAAAGAGCAGGTGGGTTTTGAAGGTGATTTACCTGCATTTTTCACTCATTTACGAGAAAATGAAGAGTTCTATTTTTCTTCACCACAGGAAGTAATTGCTGCATATGAAGCAGTCAAAGCGAAGATAGATGCAAAAGTACCTTTATTATTTGATATTGCGCCAAAAGCTGATTATGTCGTCCAAGCGGTTGAAGATTTTCGTGCAGAATCTGCAGCTGGCGCTTCCTATCAGTCACCAGCGCCAGATGGCTCTCGTCCGGGCATTTTTTACATCAACACTCACAATCTAAAAGCGCAGCCCAAGTTTATTTTAGAAACCTTGTCAATTCATGAAGCGGCGCCTGGCCATCACTTTCAAATTGCTCTACAACAAGAAGTCGAAGGATTGCCAAGAATTCGAAAGTTCGGTGGCTACACAGTTTTTGCCGAAGGGTGGGCGCTGTATGCTGAAAGCTTAGGTAAAGAAATGGGCTTGTTTACCGACCCTTATCAATGGTATGGAAGACTCGTTGATGAGCAGTTGCGTGCAATGCGTTTAGTGCTAGATACTGGGCTTCATGCAAAAGGCTGGACACGTGAGCAAGGCATAGAGTTTATGAAAGCGAACTCTTCAATGGCAGAAAGTGACATTATCTCTGAAGTTGAGCGTTATATCGCAATTCCTGGTCAAGCCCTGTCTTATAAACTTGGACAGTTTAAAATTAGAGAGCTCAGAGAGTACAGTGCTAATGAGTTAGGTGATGCTTTTGACGTCAAGCAGTTTCATACTCAAATCTTGATTGATGGCTCTTTGCCGATGCCGATTTTAGAGGCAAAAATTAAGCGTTGGGTTGCGTCTCAAAAAATCTAATCGTACAGAATTAATTCACTCAGCAACGCGAGTTGTTGAGTGAATTAATCTTAGTCGACCTCTGCGAGTTCAGGTTTTTAACCTAATGCTAACCACACGCCAACAACCATCATTAAGCAAGCCGATAGGCGATTGAGCAGCACGACATTGCCTTGACTACTCAGGAGTTTGCGCAGACCATGCCCACCCGAAGCATAAATCACCATGCAAATGAATTCAGTGATCAATAAAATAATCACGAGCGCACTTAATTGCGGAGCAAGTGCATGACTTTGATTGATAAATGGTGGTAGTAAAGACGCTGTAAACGCCCAGCCCTTTGGGTTTGAAACGGCTGTAAAATAACCTTTTGCAAATAAGTTTTTCCGGCTCACCGACGAGGTAGATGCATCGGCAGATAAGCTCAGTGCTAAACTTCCTTTGCTTTGCCACATTTGTAGACCAACGTAAATTAAATATGCGCCGCCGAGCCACTTTAGAATACTGAAAATTTCAGGATACTTGAGCATGAGCGCCGCGACACCTATCACTGCACAGATAGCCACAGTGGCCACCCCAGCTAATTCGCCCCACATCATGTAAAACGTTTTTTTTAGCCCGATGCTCATGCCCAAAGTCATCGCTAATGTCATGCACATCCCCGGAGAAATAGACACTAAGAAACTTGTCGGAATGAATAAAAGTAACAAGGTAAGTTCTGGCATATTGGATGAGTTAATTTTTAAAAGGAGATTATATTAGCTGAAAAATAATCTTTGATATAGAGGATCTAATGAAGTGATTACATATTAATGACAGTTTAAATTACTGTTATACTGATATTAATTTAGTTTTGTTAGAAAAGGTTGATTATGAGCTGGCAAGCAATTGATGCTGCGCTTTCATATGTGTTGTTTAGTTACGGCGGCACTCCCATAACGGTATTTCAAGTATTACAAATACCGGCTTCTTTATTGTTGGCTTGGTTTATTGTAACGCGTGTTGGAATTTTGATTCGCAAAGCGTTAGTTGCAAGAAAGGTCACTCCGGATGCTGTGCATTTGTTTTCACGTATCTACTTGGTGATTACTATTGCTGTCCTTGCGATTACTAGTTTAGAAATTCTTAAAATTCCTCTGACTGCGTTTGCTTTTGTTTCAGGTGCCGTTGCGATTGGTGTTGGTTTTGGTGCTCAAAATATCATCAATAACTTTATCAGTGGTTGGATTTTGATGTGGGAGAGGCCCATCAGGATAGGTGATTTTCTCGAAGTAGGTGACACAAAAGGGATGGTCGAAAGCATTAATACCCGTTCGACCTTGATACGCCGCAGTGATGGTGTGCATATGTTGGTGCCAAATAGTCAGCTTCTTGAAAATACAGTAATAAACTGGACGCTAATTGATAAAAATGCGCGTTCATTTGTTCGAGTGGGCGTTGCATATGGCTGTGATGTGGAGCTGGTCGCCAAGTTAATTCGCCAAGTACTTGATGAACAAAAAAGCATCTTAAAACACCCTAGCGCGAATGTGTTATTTGAAGATTTTGGTGATAATGCTTTGATTTTCGATGCAGTGTTTTGGGTTTGTGCTAATTCTGAGGCTGATATCCGTCAAATGCGCAGTAATATTCGTTTTCGAATATATGAGCTTTTCAACCAGCACCAAGTTGTGATTGCTTATCCACAGCGGGATGTTCATATTGATGGCACAATTAATATTCAAAATAATAAAGTTCCAGATAAAAACAGTTAAGCTTAGAGCTGACCTAAATTGGAGTTTAATTTGAAATTACTGCACCTCATTATTTCTTTACAATTATTACTCGTATCGGCCTGTTGGGCTGAGGAAGAAAGAGGTCAGTCAAAGCTGGTTGTTGCGTCTGCAAATTTTGAACCCTATTTTGTTTATAATCAAAGTACTACAAAGGGATTGTTTAATGACTTACTGTTGGCTGCGTTGAGTAATTTAGATTATCAAAACGTAATCATTAAGCCGTTTAACAATGATGGTATCAAGCGGACTTTATTATTAGGCAAAGCAGACATCGCAATCAATTGGGGTGGACCTGTGCCGGAAGGGTTTTATACAGCGAATTATCGGTTGAAGTTTGTTAATCGGGTGATTGTGAATAAAACTGTGCAGTCTGCTTCAATTAAGCAACTGGGTGATTTAAAGAATTTACGCATCGTATCGTTTATTAATGCCTCTAAAGTATTTGGCCCTCAGTTTGAAGAACAAATGATTCGTGACAATTCGTATATTGAATATGCCGAACAAGCAGTCACAAACCGCTTATTTGTCGCGGGTAAATTTGATGTGAAAGTCGGGGATTGGCTGATGTTTTTATGGTCGCAACGATTAAGTGCGCATGATTTGCAGCAAGTCGACTTTTACCCGCTTGATATTCTGACTTACTCTGGGTCTAAAATTGTCTGCGCAACGCAAGAAATCTGTCAGCTGCTGGATCGCGAATTTGATAAAATGATGCTTAACGGAGAAATCGTTGCTATTACTGAGCACTGGTTTAACAAAATTGGCATGCCGATTTATCCACATCAATTTTTTGTGCCTGTGATGATGACGCCAGAGCCATAAAATAAGGGAGCTGCGCGCTCCCTAGGTTTTTATTGTGGTTTATTTAGCTGTTTTATCCATCGGTTGACATCTTCTTCTAATAGGGTCAATGGTCTTGCGCCCGGCAGTAAAACTAAATCATGGAAGCTTTTAATATCAAAGCGCTCACCCAAGGCTTGTTGGGCACGAGATCTTAATTCGACAATTTTCAGCATGCCCAGTTTATAGCCAAGTGCTTGACCGGGCCATGCAATATATCGGTCAATAGCTGCTTCAACGTCACTCATGGCTGTGCCCGTCGCTTGATGGAAATAGTCTATCGCTTTTTGACGAGGCCAGCGTTTATGATGTAAGCCTGTATCGACCACTAAACGCGCGGCACGGTATACTTCTGCTTGTAAGCGCCCTAAATTTCCCCACGGATCATTGTCGTACATGCCCATTTCATAAGCGACTAATTCGCTATACAAAGCCCATCCTTCAACGTAAGCATTGAATTGGCCATTTTGGCGCATAATGCCAATGTCTTTTTGTTCCATATTTAATGATATTTGAAAATGATGACCTGGTGCTGCCTCGTGATAGGTTAAGGTTTTTAAACTAAAGCTAGGTTGTGCTTTCATATCTTTGAGGTTTATGGAAAATTCACCCGCTCGAGATCCATCAAGTGCGGGTGGATTATAAAATCCTCCGGGCGCGCCATCTTGTGATACAACAGGAATGCGTTTCACCGTCACGTCATAACTCGGTAATGTTGCAAATAAGCTGGGCGCTTTTTCCATTACGCGTTCGATCTCTTTGTTTAAATCTGCCAGCAACTGCGTACGTCCTGCATCAGAATCTTCATAAAGAAACTGTGGCATATTACCTAATTGCGCCATTCGTTCACCAACAGAGCCTTTAAGCATGCCTTGTGCCTTCAGAATACGATCCATTTCTTCACTGATCCGGTTTACTTCTTCAAGCCCAATATTATGAATCGCTTCTGCACTGAGTGTTGAATCTGCGAGGTATAAAATTTCATGTTGATAAAATTGCTCACCATTAGGCTGAGCCCATATTCCTTCTTCGAGTGGCGCTTGGTTTTGTAAGCTTCGCATGGTGGCAGTAATATCAGCAAAAGCAGGATAAATTTCCTTGGTGACGATTTTAATCGCTTGCTGGGTAAAATCAGCCTGCAGAGTACTTGAAAGTGTTGTGTTGCTCAGTTTACTCGCTAAGGTGCTGATAAAAGGGTGTTCGGCAGGTGCTAAGGCAATAAATTTTTCTAAATAGCCTAATGTGTTGGGGAAAAGCACTTTGGGTAGAATAATCCCTTGCTCGGCATCAGCCAGAACCTTGGTTTTTACATCTGCTATTAAGCGTGCAAACGCACTTAAACGGTGTAGGTAATTACGAGCATCGACTTCGTTATCGATCACATGCTGATCTTGCAATACTTTTGGAATATCAATGAGGGGCCCTGCAATTTGGCTCACGATATAAGGTAAATGTCCTCCCCATGTATCTATATACCCACCTTTGAATTGAGTATCGCCAATATAGTATTGAGCAATGACTTGGTTAACGCCTAGGTGCAAACGGTCATGTTCATTCAGAGTATTAAGATCAAATTGAGAGAGTTGTTTAAACGCGTCAGTCATGCTGGTTTGAAGCTGTTGCATGCCGGCTGGGGAATAGTCTGGCCATGAATCTTGATATTGCCCTGCAATGTCAGTGGGTAATCCCAATGATGTGGCTAAGGCGGGCTGCTGGCGCATAAATGATTGAGTAAATTGATTGACACTTCGATCGATTGCTAAGCGGCTAATTTCGGTAGGTTGCCGATTTGCGTTTGATTCGTTGGCTTCATGATTACAGCCGCTCACAGCGACTAAAATTGAAGCGCTTAATAAACTGATTTTAATTTTTATTGGTAGGTTAAATAAGCGCATGGCTGTTCCTGTCGATTTTACAAAAGACTATTGTATACAATGTGAGTTAGAGAAGCAGTAAAAAAATCCCAGCAGTGCTGGGATTTTGTCAGTCATCAATCGATATCCATATCGAAGTATTTTCCTTAAGCTCGACTACGTGCAAACACACGAAGCAGCTTACTTCGAGCATATGTCGGCCCTTTTTAAAAGCAAGCTAAACGGATAGATTAATTGTAACAAAGCATCACAATGGATCAGAAAGCGTTTAGGCTGATATTGACAGATAATCTAATAGCTTTTGCAAAATAGGGAATAGGATCGGGACTAAAATAGCGGTCATAATTGCACTCAATGCCATTGCCAAAGAAGCATATCCGCCCATAGTTGGGTGACTCTCTAATGCTCTGGCTGTACCAATTGCATGGCAAGCTGCTCCCATTGCCAGACCTTGTGCTTTTGGGTTTTTTACACCGACTAAACGTAAAAAGGGTAAGGCAAAAACAGCGCCAAAAATACCAACTAAGATGACGACAACGGCAGCAAGTGCTGGGATCCCAGCGATACTTTCGGTAACTGAGAGTGCGATAGGAGTCGTCACTGAATTTGTCGCAAGTGATGCTTGGACCGAAAAGGATTGCTCCAATGCAAATGCAATTAAGACCGACAGCGTCATCGAGATGCAAACAGCCACGACACTGATAGCTCCAATGTGATGTAAATTATCTTTCACCGTGAGGTATTCTTTATAAAGAGGTAATGCAAGGGCCACAATGGCAGGTTCGAGCAACCAAGTCAGAGCTGTTGTGCTGGTTTTGTAATCCGCATAAGGCAGAGATAACTGCGACAAAATAGCGATAAGTGTGATGATCGACAATAAAATAGGATTGAGTAAAGTCAGTTTAAGTTGCTGCTGCAGCCATCTAAACATGAAAAATAGCCCGATTGTGAGAGGCAAGCCAATGAGCAGCATCATGATTTGAGATTCTTTTGCATTAAATGACCAACCAAGGCGAGGGTAAACAAAGTGCTCAATAAGGCCACTAAAGGAATTTGCCAATAATTATCTTCAAGAAGTTTGAGGTGTTCAATAAGCGCAACCCCAGAAGGAATGAACAATAAGGGCATGTATTTTAAAATAAAATTTGCTGTAGGAAAAACGTGTTCATAGTCAACTTTACCGCTGAGCAAAAGTGAAAGCAGGACCAACATGCCAAAAATAGCAGCTGGAAAGTGATCATTCACTAACCAAGCGAACCCCTTGCCGAGCATCAAGCAGCCCAAGATGATAATACTGCTCATTAAATACTTTTTTAACATGGTTTTTAGATCAGCCTTTTTATACTGTGATGCTAACAATCAAAAAAGCTGAGTATAACTCGCTGGCATCAGCTTTTTATATTGGCTTTTAGGCTACCATTTTTTAGCTTTATGGAAGGGGGAATCTTGAGAGTTGAGCTGATTATTGATTGCAATGCGAGTGTTTTTTTTCAGCAATAGCCTCACTTGATTAAATGTTTCACGCGCGAGTGTTTTACGTGTCGCTTGACCATAGCTTGTCTGATAGAGGCGCTTAATTGCTGAAAGTGTATCAGGAGAGCGAATGATCAGTGATTGTGCGAGGGAATAGGCTGCTTTAAAAGGTTTAGCATCGCATTGTGTAATTAATCCAAGTTTTAAAGCATCAGAGCTGGTAAATGGTTCTGCCAGACTTGATAACAACAGCGCTTGATCCCGCGCTATTAAGTGACTAATCGGCAGGCTTGCGCCCATGTCCGGAGCTAAGCCCCAGCGTGCTTCCATAATGGCAAAACTGGCATCATGGTGGGCAATGCGATAATCGGCTCCGAGTACTATTTGGGTCCCGCCTCCCCAGCATCGACCATTGATCACTGCAATCACTGGCATAGGTAATCTTTGCCACCCCAGCACGACCCGCTGAGCTAAATTTTGATTTCCGGGTAACCACTTCCATAACAATTTCACAATACTTAAACCGGATTTCATGACACTTTTTACATCTAGCCCCGTCGAAAAATCTTCTCCATTGGCATCAAGAATGACCGCTCTGACGGTGCGATCTTTGGCTAAGGTGTTAATAATCTCATCGAGTTGTTGGAACATAGCTAAATTTAGCGCATTAAGTTTATCTGGGCGATTGAGAGTGACGCGTGCAATGTGATTGTCGATGGTAAGGGTAACTAATTTCAACTGGTATGACCTTTTGTTTTTGTTGAGCGTAAAATTTAATCAATAAAATGTAAAGTTAAAATATGGCACTTGGTCACGCTTGATAACAGATTTTGGTTCGCTAATTGGTTTATTATATTAATAATATTGATATTTTGTGGTGTGAAATGATTACTTATCGCACTAGTCATATTAGTATTGGTACACACCATATATCCGATTCGAAATACTACTAAGATAGTAAAGGGAGATTACCATGCTCAAACCTTTCAACGAAAAGCGATCTAACAGCTTTTTCACCCCTCATAAACGCCTGAGTTATGCAGTGATAATGTCAGTTT
The DNA here is from genome assembly GCF_014925405.1 of Pseudoalteromonas ulvae UL12. NCBI lineage: Bacteria > Pseudomonadati > Pseudomonadota > Gammaproteobacteria > Alteromonadales > Pseudoalteromonadaceae > Pseudoalteromonas > Pseudoalteromonas ulvae. The sequence continues at coordinate 455,122 of NZ_AQHJ01000027.1, read as the reverse complement.
CTGTCGCGCTGACTGGATGTGGCCAGCAAAATCAAGAGATAAAAGCTGCGCCAGCACCGGCTGTCTCGGTTTATCAAGTGAAAACCAATGATGTCGGTAATTACCGTGAGTTTGTGGCGCGAACTCAAGCGTTTCAGCAGGCCGCTATTAAAGCTCGAGTTGAAGGTGAGTTGATAGAGCGTCATTTTGATGAAGGAAGCTTTGTCACTGAAGGGCAACTTCTATTAAAGATCGATCCGGTTGAGTATGAGGCAAGCCTCGCTCAAGCTGATGCTGATTTAAAAAGTAAACGGGCTGGTGCCGATGGCGCGAGCCGTGACTTAAAACGGGGTAAAGAAGTCGCAGAAAAAGGGTTTTTATCGCAATCGGATCTCGATAAATTGACCACCAATGCTGCGCAAACAGCTGCGAATGTGAAAGCAGGTGAAGCGGCTTTAGAAAAAGCACGTTTAAATCTGAGTTACACTGAAATCAAAGCGCCTTTTTCAGGGCAAATCGGTAAAGTCAGTTATGACGTGGGCAATATTGTTGGTCCACAAAGCTCAGAGCTGGCAGTGCTTACGGCAATCGATCCTATCTATGTTAATTTCCAAGTTGAAGAAGCAGCTTATCTGAATTATTTACAGAAACATCAAAATGCAGCTGGGCCTGAAGAGGTGCCAATTGATTTACATTTACGCTTACCGAATAACACGCAATATGATCAAGAAGGTAAACTCGATTTTGCCGATACCAAAATTGATCAGGGCACAGGCACTGTAGAGTTACGTGCTGTGTTCAGTAACCCGAAAAAAATCATCATGCCGGGTATGTTTGTTAATTTAATCGTTGAAAGTCAGGACAAGCAAGAAATGGTGTTAGTCCCGCAAGCCGCTGTTCAAGAAAATCAACAAGGAAAATTTGTATTAGTGGTTGATCAAAGCAATAAAGTACTTAGTCGTCATGTCACCTTAGGTCGACGAATGAATGCAATGTGGGTGGTTGAGTCTGGACTTAAAGCGGATGAGCAAGTGATCATTGAAGGCTTACAAAAAGTACGCACAGGCATCGAAGTTAATCCAGTCGCTAAAATGGTGGATGCAACGACGGGTGTCGTCACGGATGCTTCGGCACAATAAGGATGAACAATGATCAGTAAAACGTTTATTAATAGGCCCAAATTTGCCTTAGTCATTTCTGTGCTCATCTCTTTGGCTGGATTTATTGCCTTAGGGTTGTTGCCCGTTAACATGTACCCAGAGATTACTCCCCCACAAGTTCAGGTGACGGCAGTATTTCCTGGTGCCAGCGCGCAGGTGGTTGAAGAGTCGGTGATCAGGCCCATTGAAGAGCAAATCAATGGGGTGGAAGACATGATGTATATCGAGTCAACCGCAGCAAATAATGGCACCGCGACAATTACAGTTTACTTTAAAGTCGGCACAGACAGTGATATGGCGCAGGTCAATGTGCAAAACCGTGTGGCGCTGGCTGAAGCGGGCTTACCCGAAGAAGTAAAACGCCAAGGGGTGAGTGTTAAAAAGCAATCAAGCAGTATGTTGATGGGGATCACCTTGTATTCCAATCAAGAAGGGCTGGATGATATCTTTTTGAGTAACTATGCGACCAATTATTTAACTGAGCCGCTTGGTCGTTTAAAAGGCGTCGCTGCTGCACAAGTGATGGGTGAAAAAACCTATTCGATGCGGATATGGTTGCGCCCTGACAAGATGTCGTCTTTGAATGTCACCATCGCTGAAGTACAAGCTGCATTACGCGAGCAAAACTTAATCGTGGCTGCGGGTAAATTAGGTGCGTCACCGGCTTTACCTAATCAGCAGTTTGAATATTCGATTCAAGCGCAAGGTCGCTTGCAGTCACCTCAAGAATTTGGCAATACGATTATCCGGGCTCGACAAAATGGTAATTTTGTTCGTTTATCGGATATTGCGCGTATTGAACTTGGTTCACAAGATTATGGTTTTTCCGCCAAACTAAACAATCAAGACACCGCCTTTTTAGTGATTTATCAACTCTCTGATGCCAATGCGACGGATGTAGCTAATCAAGTCAAGGCGACTATGGAAGAGCTATCATCGCGCTTTCCTGATGGCTTAGAGTACAGCATTCCATTTGATACCACTGAGTTTATCGAACGCTCGATTTCTGAAGTTGTTGTTACTTTATTTCAAGCTGTGGTGTTGGTCATTTTGGTGGTGTTTTTATTCTTACAAAACTGGCGTGCAACGCTTATCCCTTGTGTGGCGATCCCTGTATCTTTAATTGGTACTTTTGCTTTCATGATGCTGATGGGGTACTCAATTAATACCATTACTCTATTTGGTCTGGTATTGGCGATTGGTATTGTTGTTGATGATGCGATCATTGTTATTGAAAACGTTGAGCGTTTGCTAAAAGAAGAGAAATTGCCGATTAAAGAAGCCGTGACCAAAGCCATGGAGCAAGTGTCAGGGCCGATTGTCGCGACTACTTTAGTGCTGCTAGCTGTGTTTGTGCCTGTTGGTTTTATGCCAGGCATAACCGGTGAATTATATAAGCAATTCTCAGTGACTATCTCGTTTGCGGTGATAATTTCCTCTGTCAATGCATTGACCTTAAGTCCTGCTTTATGTGTGCTTTTATTGAGTGAAAAAGCCATGCAGCCAATCAAGTTGTTAGCGCCATTTGAGCGTGCAATTCATCGTGTAACAGGAAAATATACCAATATTGTTGAGTTTTTACTGAAACGCTCAGCGCGAGTGGGGATTTTTGCGTTACTTATTTTTGCTGCAACAGGTTGGTTAGCTAAAGAAGTCCCGACGGCATTTGTGCCAGGCGAAGATCAAGGCTTTTTATTTGTTGATGTGCAGCTACCGGATGCAGCAGCAACCGGACGTACCGAAGATGTGATGCACAAAGTTGGTGACATCATAATGAAAGATCCGGCCGTGACTGACTTTATTGCGGTATCTGGCACGTCCTTACTGGGTGGAGCGGGCTCGAACAATGGACTGGGAATTATTATTTTAAAAGACTGGGAAGAGCGAGTGGCACCTGAACTTGGGCTGCGTCAATTGATCCCTCGGTTAATGGGGCAATTATGGACAATGCCTGATGCGCAGGTGATGGTCTTTAATCCTCCTCCTATACCAGGACTGGGAAATAGTTCTGGTTTTGAGTTTCGTTTACAAGACAGTGAAGGACGAGAGCCTGCAGAGCTTGCACAAGTGATGAATGGTTTGATTTATGAGGCAAATCAGCGCCCTGAATTGAAACAAGTGTTCAGTACTTATCGCGCGAGTGTTCCTCAGTACTTTCTAGAAGTTGATCGCAACAAAGTTAAAGCACAAGGTGTTGCATTAAGTGATATTTTCACCACTTTACAAGCACAATTAGGCTCGTTATATATTAATGACTTTAATCAGTTTGGCCGGACTTACCGTGTGGTCATTCAAGCTGAGACGGAGTTTAGAAAAGAGCCCACTGATTTACGTCATTATTATGTTCGTAATGTTGATGGTGAAATGGTGCCATTAACGACGTTGGCAACCCTGAAGCCTATTTTAGGGCCCACCAGTGTGAATCACTTTAACTTATACCGAAGTGCCAGCATAACCGGTCAGGCATCTGAAGGGCATGCAAGTGGTGAAGCCATTCAAGTTATGCAGGAGCTAGCTGATAATTTACCTGCTGGGTATATTTATGAGTGGGCTGGTCAGTCTAAACAAGAATTAGAAGCCGGTGATTTAGCGCCAGTGTTATTTGGGTTAGCCGTTGTATTTGTTTACTTATTTTTAGTCGCGCAATACGAAAGTTGGACGATTCCCTTTTCAGTAATTGCTGCGGTACCTCTTGCTATATTTGGCGCGATGTTAGCACTTTACCTGGTAGGTATGGCGAATAACATTTATGCCCAAGTAGGGTTGGTGCTTTTAATTGGCCTTTCGACTAAAACAGCGATTTTGATTGTGGAATTTGCAATGGAACAGAGAGCCGCAGGTGCCAGTATTTTTGATGCTGCGCTACAAGCTGCAACACTTCGTTTTCGAGCAGTTTTAATGACCGCCCTTTCTTTTGTTTTAGGGGTGTTACCTTTGGTCTTTGCATCAGGTGCGGGGGCTGGCAGTCGTGTCTCATTAGGTATCACTGTGCTGGCTGGTATGCTTGCAGCGACAATTTTTGGTACCTTGTTGATCCCAATATTTTATCGCTTGATCCAAGCAATGCGCGAAAAAGTTAAAGGTGATGCGCCTGTAGAGTAAACAGAAAAATCATCTATCTAAGCCAAGTTTATCTTGGCTTTTTTTTTTGATTTGGTATAAAGCCAGCAAGTGAACGTAAAAGAGTAAATAAAATGACTTACCCAGCGCATTTATGGACCGTAGAGCAAGCGACCGATAACGCTTATGAAGTGTTTTTGGAATTAGCACCGGATAACTTATCTGAAGAAGATATTATTTACTTTAATATGCATCGTGAAGCTGCAGGATTTGCTGAAGACAATAACCCTGATGAGTCGTGGTCTGAGTTTGTTGAATTTGAAATTGAACCTGAGCTTTATTTGCAGGTGATCATTGGTCTGGAATTTGAAGACAATGATATCGAGTATGCGCGGATGTTAATCAGTTTGGAAAAAGACGCGCCGTTTTGCCATATTATTTGGAAAAAGTGACTCTAAAATAGGAAATCTAATTGATTCTACCGCAAAGGCTTTATTTTTGATTTTTACACAATAAAATGAGGTTTCTGCTGGAGGAATGATGAAGTACTGGTTGGTTTTTATTTTTTGTTTGAGTGCATCTGCGTATGCAAAAGACCCATTTGAAGATTTTTCTGAATATGGCAAGTTTGATGAATCTGATATTCATACTAAACACCAAGGGGATTTGTTTTACGGTGATACTGAATTTGGGTTTATTCTGACCAGTGGAAACACTGATTCTACTACGGCAAAATTAAAAGCTAATATTTATCAAGATTTAGAATTTTGGCGCAATCAGTTCAAGTTTGACAGTTTATTCAAACGCGATGTTGATGAACCAACACAAGAAGCCAAAACCACGGCATCCCGTGTTTTTGGATCCTTGCAAGGCAATTACAAGCTAGGTAATCAAGAAGAATCATTTTTTGTGTACGGTGATTATGAAAATGACCGTTTTAATGGTTTTTCATATAAATACACCATTGCTTCTGGCTATGGTAATCGCCTCCTCAGCCTCAAAAAAGACAAAGTTGATTTCGATATCGGACCTGGCTTGAGTGCGCAGAAAAACTTAGATGGTAGCGCGCAAACAGGCTATCTACTGCGCTTGGCGTTACAATGGGAAAGAGTTGTTTCCAAGTCTACTCGTTTTAACCAAGATATAAGTTACGAGCAGTCACTGTCGGGGTTAAGTTCAAGGCTAAAATCTGAAACGGCATTGATTAGTCGTATGAGCGAGGCATTGTCGGTTAAGTTTTCTTATTTATACCGCTATAACTCGCAACCAGAAGAAGGCAAGCTAAGCTACGATGCTGAAACAAGTGCCTCCTTAGTTTATTATTTTAATTGAGGGCAGTATGCCATATCAACACACCCAGTTCGGCTGGCCAATTTTGGCGCTATTGAGCTGGATTTTATCGTTTGTTTTATTAGCACTTTATATTTTAGGGCCATCAGTACCTGTGTATTTATTTGCAGGTGCTGTTGTGCTGGTGGCGTTTTTATTTCATAAGCTCACCATTGTTGTAACCGATACATCTGTCAAATGGGGCTTTGGTTTAGGGGTTTTTGGGAAAGATATAGCATTTACTGAGATTGAGTCGGTGCATAGCGTTACTAATTCGTGGCAGCATGGCTTGGGAATTAAGATTACCCATGATGGCTGGGTGTATGGTGTCTCTGGTTTTTCAGCAATAGCATTGGTGCTCAAAGACGGCACACAAATTAGAATTGGCACCAATGATCAAGCGCGGTTACTCAGTGTGCTCATGCAGTTTTTGCCGCAGACAAGCAGTGTGCAAAGTGACGAAAAATAAAAATAACTGAACGAACCAAAAAAGCGCCTTGGCGCTTTTTTGGTTTTATGCAGCTAAAAGCGCTTAGTGGCTATGACCACATCCGCCAGCACTGTGCACATGACCATGAGCTAGTTCATCTGCTGTGGCTTCTCTTACTTCAAGAATTTCAACATCAAACGTTAATTCGATGCCAGATAGTGGGTGATTGCCATCTACCAGTACATCATCACCTTGAATTTCAAGCACAATAACAGTTTCTTCGCCGTCATCTGTTGTTGCTCTAAATTGCATTCCCACTTCAAGTTCAATACCTTCAAACATTGATTTAGGTACAGCTTGCATCAAGCCATCTTGACGCTCTCCATACCCTTCAGAAGGAGGAACGGTAACCGTGAAAGTATTGCCTACTTCTTTATCGATTAAGGCATTTTCAAGGCCAGGGATCAGAAACCCAGAACCAATAATGAGTTCCAGTGGCTCATCGTCAAATGAACTATCGATTGCTGTGCCTTCTTTGTCGATGACTGAATAATGCATTTTTACTACTGAGTTTTGTGCGATTTTCATAAGGTTCCCGTTTTAATTGTCGCTGAGTGTGTAGGGTAGGGGTTCGATTGTTACGCGCTCAGGAGATTCTTGTTTGGATCTCAATGCTGCGTCTTGTTCAATATCGTTTGGCATAACCGCCAATAAATAGCTGGTATCTGATGGTGCGTGGTAGGCTGAAGCGATAACTTTGCCAGCTCTGCGCCAGTTTTCGGATACTTGTTGTTCAATTTCTTCTGCCAAACTGGCTGTTTGGCCTGGTGCGCTTAACACGAACATCGCACGTTTGTTTTTACCCAGATATTTCATTCGGGCGACAGTTTCTTGTCCTGTGTAACAACCTTTTGTAAAGCTGATCCCACCAATAGCTTGTAAGTTAACCATTTGTGGCACGTATTCACCAACAGCTGTATGGTTTAATCTAGGCTCGCCATCTTTAATGGATAAGCTTTGCCATTCGCTGTCATCCTCACGCCACGTAAACAGACTTGTAAGTGATTCCGGTAGGGTTTTGCTGAGGCATAAAATCACTCGTTGCTCACTGAGCTTAAGCGCTTTGCCATAAGAGAATGTCGCGGCGTTACCAACAAACTCAATACCCATTTGGTCAAGTACAGGTTGTAAGTCATCGCCATACAAGCCAATAAGTTGATATTCAGTTGTTTCTGCGATGGTGACTTTTGCAAATACGGCGTACTTTTTTAATTCCGGTAAGCTGGCTGATAGCTCATCAGAAGAAAGTATATTTAAGTAGCTGTCTTCAAAACTAAATAACTTTGAAACAGCCCAAAGTTTTCCCTTTCCGCTACAGTGCCCAGCCCAAAGAAAGTTATCTTCTTTAAGTAAATTGATATCTTGGGTTATTTGTCCGTGCAGATACGATTTTTTATCGGCGCCAGTCAATTCGATGAGTTTATCACTGAGTTGGCATGCATAAATTTGAGACATAAATGAATTAACCATAAGATTGAAGAGTTGTCATAATAACGTATCTGCGAGCGATATTTAATAGATTGATGATTAAATCAGTGAGATAGTGTTTAGCTATTATATATTCGATTTGTTTTTGTTAGAATCGTGAGCTCACGACAATGAGGTAGCAAATGATACAGTTAGATAATAAAGCGCGATTGCGTTGGGCTTGTCGCCGAGGCATGTTAGAACTTGATGTGCTATTAATGCCATTTGTTGAACAAGGCTATGATGCGTTAACTGAAGCTGATAAGTATATTTTTCAGCGCTTATTGAGTCAGGAAGACCCTGAATTATTTGCGTGGTTTATGGGCCATGAAACGTCGAGTGATTCAGAGTTAGATTATATGGTTAAACTTATTTTAAACCGAGTTCGTGTATAGGATCGCTTTCAGTGATAATCAAAAAAAACCTACCTTTCTCGTAGGTTTTTTTGTCTTTATTGCCACACTTTTATTGATTACCACTCGTGATCTATGGGTCGGCATTGCATGTTTGTTGCTGATGTTTGTATTGTTTTATCATACATGGCGCGAGGTGGAGGCGGCTTCTATTGATGCAGGCATTTTACTTTTGTATGACAATGGCGATATTGAAATTTGCATTGCTGGCGAATATTGGCAGTGCCAACTGCACAAGCACAGTCAGGTGTTTGCTGGCGTGATGTTGTTAAAATTAACAGGCTTTGAGTGTGCTTGGTTGGTAATGTATTCGAGCAGCTTAAGCGCAGTCGATAATGCTCGACTGCGCCGACATGTGATTGAGCAACTTAAACATTAAGGTTTTAAGACTGTAGGCTTAGGGTTTGGCGCTAATTGAGGGTAATCAAGTGTGTAATGCAATCCTCGACTCTCTTTTCGGGCCAGTGCACAGCGAATAATTAACTCAGCAACTTGCGCTAGGTTACGAAGCTCTAATAAGTTATTGCTGACTCTGAAGTGCGTATAATATTCTTCAATTTCTTGTTGTAATAACTCGATTCGACGTTGCGCCCGCTCCAGTCGCTTGGTGGTACGGACAATGCCTACATAATCCCACATAAACAGTCGAAGTTCGTGCCAATTGTGTGTGATCACAACTTCTTCATCTGAGTTAGCAACGCGGCTTTCATCCCATTCAGGTAAGGAACTGACTTCTGGGCTTGTGGCCAATTTTGTGATGATGTCTTCAGCGGCGGCTTGAGCAAATACGATGCATTCTAGCAGCGAGTTACTCGCCATGCGATTAGCGCCATGTAATCCGGTGTAGGCCACTTCGCCAATTGCATATAGATTCTCTAGGTCGGTTTTACCATTAAAGTCGGTAACCACCCCTCCGCAGGTATAATGTGCCGCAGGAACAACAGGAATGGGCTCTTTTGTAATGTCTAAACCAACACTGAGGCATTTTGCATAGATTGTCGGGAAGTGTTCGATAATAAAGTCATTGTCTTTATGAGAAATATCTAAATAAACACAATTAGCACCGAGTCGTTTCATTTCAAAGTCGATGGCGCGGGCTACAATATCACGAGGTGCCAACTCTGCGCGTTTATCAAAGTCAGGCATAAAACGTGAGCCGTCAGGTCTCAGTAAATACGCACCTTCACCTCGCATTGCTTCGGTAATCAAAAAATTTTGTAATTCAGGATGATATAAACTGGTAGGGTGAAATTGGTTAAATTCCATATTGGCAACACTACATCCTGCGCGCCAAGCCATCGCGATGCCATCGCCAGAAGCCACATCTGGGTTTGATGTGTATAAATACACTTTACTTGCCCCGCCAGTCGCTAAAGCGACAAATTTGGCATTTAATGTTTCAACTTGCTCAGCTTGGCGATTCCACACATACACACCATGGCAACGTTGGCCAGATTGATTTAATTTTGCATCGGTCACTAAATCGATGGCGTTGTACTTTTCGAGCAAGGTGATGTTGCTATGTTCTTTAACGCGATCAATAAGGGTGGTTTGCACCGCTTTGCCAGTAGCATCTGCTGCATGCAAAATACGTCGATGGCTATGGCCGCCTTCTCGGGTCAAGTGATAACGCTCTTTACCTTGTTTATCGTGCTCCATATCGAAGGGGACACCTTGGTCAATTAACCATTGCATACAGCGTTTTGCATTGCTCGCCGTATAATGCACAGCCTCTCGGTCACATAAGCCGGCACCTGCATCAAGAGTATCCTCTACATGTGATTCCACACTGTCATCTTTGTCAAACACCGCGGCAATTCCGCCTTGAGCATATAGCGTCGAGCCTTCAGTTAATGGGCCTTTACTGATCACAGTGACATTACAATGATTCGCTAAGGTAAGTGCTAAAGTTAGCCCAGCAGCGCCGCTGCCAATAATTGCGACATCAGTAGAGTGGTTTTTTTTTTGGTTCATGTCAGTGATACTTAAGGTTACAATGGTAAATTAACGAGCTTTACAATAATTACTTGTCATAAAAAATGCTAGCTAATTTACCTTTGGCGCTCGTTTTAAGCCAATGTTCATCTAGCAATTGGTATTTATTTTAAAAAAAATTTGGTCATAACAGAACTTTTTATTTTTTAGTGGGTCTTATCCTTCGTTATTAAAACAAAAAACTAAAGAGTAATAAGCAATTTATAGGAGTGCCGGCTCGAATGAGCGAGCAGGAATTAGACTTAGCACTTGTGCAAAGAGTGCAGCAGGGTGATAAAAACGCCTTTAACTTGCTAGTCAGGAAATATCAAAACAAAGTAGCCAGTTTGATTTCTCGATATGTATCAAACCAAAGCGATGTGGCAGATGTAGCACAAGAAGCGTTTATTAAAGCGTACCGTGCATTACCCGGCTTTAGAGGAGAAAGTGCGTTTTACACATGGTTATATAGAATAGCTGTGAACTGCGCTAAAAATTATCTTGTTGCTCAAGGTCGCAAACCGCCTGCGAATGATGTCGATGCCGAAGAGGCGGAACTTTATGATAGCGGCTCAGCAATGCGTTCAAATGCAACGCCTGAGAATTTGTTACTGAGTGATGAAGTAAAAAACGTAATTTACGATGCAATCAATAATTTACCTGAAGATTTAAAAACCGCGATTACCTTGCGGGAATTAGAGGGGATGAGCTATGAAGATATAGCTGTTGTTATGGATTGTCCGGTTGGTACTGTGCGTTCGAGGATTTTTAGAGCGCGAGAAGCAGTCGATTTAAAATTAAACCCACTAATTAATAATGCATAGGTGAATCAGAGTATGACCAAAGCACACTCTACAGAAAAAGAGCATTTATCGGCTTTGTTTGATGGCGAAGCGCAATTAAATGACTTGAAATTCACAGAGCACGAGCGTGAAACATTTGAACGTTATGCGCTATTGGGCGACGTTGTTCGAGCTAAGCCCGAGCAGGACATATTTATTGATATCGCAGATAAAGTTGCAGCGCAATTAGAGTCAGAGCCTGTCTATGGTGACTTTTCAGCGAACAAAACTCAGCAAAATTCTGTTGATACATCAAATAAGACAGGTGACTCGAACGTTGTGTCAATCAATTGGAAAAAGCCCCTTGGACAAATTGCGATCGCAGCCAGTGTTGCGATGTTTGCCATTGTCGGCCTTCAAACTTTACCTGGCTCAAACGAATCTACGCAAGGTGAAGCGGTGCCAATGTTTCAAACCACACCTGTCGGTGGTGGCTTTGCTTCTCCGGTTAGTTATTCAACCGAGCCTGCGCTTGAAAATGCCAAACAAGGTTTAAGAGAGTTACAACAACAGCGAATTGGTGCATTAGTGTTAGAACACCAGCGTCAAGCACGCATTGCAACTCAAGCACAAGTTGTTGATAATGAAGATACTCAGAGCGCCAAGGATTCAAATTAATTAGATGAGAACCATCGCCTTATTTTTATCGCTATTATTTGTTGTCACACCTGTTTATGCCATTGAAGATGAAAGCGCCAAAACTCTATTAGAGAATATGGCGCATACGGTCCATCAAAGTAACTTTGATGCTTCGTTTGTCGTAGTAAAAGGCAATGCAATGGAACCTTATCGTTGGCGTCATGGCCAACATCAAGGCACTGAATTAGAACATTTAAGCTTACTCAATGGTGCTGGATTAGAAATTATCCGTATCAATGATAAGGTGACTTACTTTGAGCCTCAAACACCCGCTTATTCTATTAATGCACGCTCAATAGCAGGCCCCATTCCTGATGTTCTGTTCCATAATATCAATTCGTTAGAGGGAAATTATAATTTTATCCTTGGTGGTAAAGGCCGAATAGCTGGTCGCTCTGCACAGTTGATTCGAATTGAATCTAAAGATAATAGTAAGTACAACTATTGGATTTGGCTTGATTCGCAGTCTTCTTTAGTTTTAAAAGCGGCTTATGTGAATCAACAAGGTGAGATTGTGGAACAACTACAATTAACCAATGTAACGTTTTCAGAGCAACCTGCATTAGAGTTGATTGAAATGAGTCAGAAGGAGTTTCCAACTCCCTTACCTCAACCTGAGGCTTCGACAGATTTAGGCAATTGGCAAATAGGCTGGGTGCCAGCAGGGTTTAATTTAGTTAAATCAGATCGTCATAATTTAAATTTAAACAATGAATTAGCTGATTATTATTTATTTAGTGATGGGTTAGTAGAGGTGTCGGTCTTTATTCAGCGTCCTTTATCTAATAATCGGCGCAGTACAGCATTAACATCGGGAGCCACGACAGTTTTTGTCCATAATGCGCAAGGCTTTGATGTATCAGTTGTTGGTAATATTCCCATCAGTACCGCAAAAAGCATTGCTGAGTCAGTACAAAGACCAAGCCCATGATAGAAGAAACACTGACAGTAAAAGCCACCAATGGTTTGGTGGCTTTCTTACTTCCTGAAGAAAAGAAAGCCTGTGAAGGCTGCAATGGTAAATGTGGTTCGCAAGTTTTTGCGAAGTTATTTGATACCAAAAAAGCTGATTTTGAATATAAATTCGATGTCCCATTATCTGTCGGTCAGAAGGTGGTGCTTGCATTAGATGAGCGCCATTTAGTCAAAACATCGCTTATGATTTATTTATTGCCACTTTTATTTGCGATTAGTAGCGCTATTTTTGCTGCTGAAGTTATGCAGTGGGTCGAGTTTTATCAAATATTACTTGCTGCGCTCGGTGGCTTTGTTGGTTATTTGATAGCCAAATCCCATTTGAGATCAGTTAAACATCATATTGAAGTTGTAAAAATTTACCCAAATAGCTTACCTGTGACGCAAATAGATGGTGATTAGTGGCAATTAATTGTAAAATTCTTTTTTTCCGTTAATTGTTCACTAAATTAAAGAAGTCTTGAATCCAGTTTATGAAGCATATCCGTAACTTTTCAATTATTGCCCACATCGATCACGGGAAATCAACCCTGTCAGATCGTTTGATACAGTTCTGTGGTGGTTTAACAGACCGAGAAATGCAAGCTCAGGTTCTAGACTCAATGGACATTGAGCGCGAACGTGGTATCACAATCAAAGCCCAATCGGTCACTTTAGACTACAAAGCGAATGATGGTGAAACGTACCAATTAAACTTTATCGACACGCCTGGACATGTTGACTTTTCTTATGAAGTTTCTCGTTCTCTTGCTGCATGTGAAGGGGCGTTACTGGTTGTTGATGCTGGACAAGGTGTAGAAGCACAAACTGTTGCAAACTGTTATACCGCGATTGAGATGGATCTTGAAGTAATCCCTGTTTTGAATAAAATCGATTTACCACAGGCTGAGCCTGAGCGTGTTGCAGAAGAGATTGAAGAAATTGTCGGCATCGATGCGATGGATGCAGTACAGTGTTCTGCAAAAACGGGCGTTGGTATTCAAGATGTACTTGAGACTATCGTCGCGCAAGTGCCTCCTCCGGTTGGTGAAGCTGAAAAGCCACTTCAAGCACTAATTATTGATTCATGGTTTGACCCATACCAAGGGGTTGTATCATTAGTGCGTATTAAGCACGGTGAGCTGCGTACAGGCGAAAAAATCAAGATCATGTCTAATGGTCAAGTCCATAATGCTGATAAAGTGGGAATTTTCACACCAAAGCAAAAAGAGACCAAAATTTTACGTACCGGTGAAGTTGGCTTTATTATTGCGGGCATTAAAGAAATCCATGGTGCACCAGTGGGTGATACTATCACGGTTGCGCGTAATGGCGCTGAAAGTGCGTTACCAGGATTTAAAAAGGTACAACCACAGGTTTATGCGGGTGTGTATCCAATTTCATCAGACGACTATGAAAACTTCCGTGATGCATTATCAAAATTAAGCCTCAATGACGCATCATTATTTTACGAGCCAGAAAGCTCAACAGCGTTAGGATTTGGTTTCCGCTGTGGTTTCCTTGGTATGTTGCACATGGAAATCATCCAAGAACGTCTTGAGCGCGAATACGACATGGATCTGATCACGACAGCACCGACTGTAGTGTATGAGATTGAGCTTAAAAACGGTGATGTTATTCAAATTGATAGTCCGTCTAACTTACCGTCAATTAGTAATATTGCTGAAATCCGTGAGCCTATCGTTGAAGCAAATATCCTTGTTCCACAAGAATATTTGGGTAATGTTATTACGTTATGTGTTGAGAAACGTGGTATGCAGACCAAAATGGCTTATCACGGTAAGCAGGTTGCGTTAACGTATCACCTTCCAATGGCAGAAGTGGTGATGGATTTCTTTGACCGCTTAAAATCAACCAGTCGTGGTTTTGCGTCACTCGATTACAACTTTATTCACTTCACACCATCAAAAATGGAACGCGTGGATATATTGATTAATGGTGAAAGAGTCGATGCGTTGGCCATTATTTGTCACCATGAAAGTGCGCAATCGCGAGGCCGTCAATTAGCTGAAGCGTTAAAAGAACTGATCCCTCGTCAGCAATTTGATATCGCTATTCAAGCTGCTATCGGTGCACATGTTATTGCTCGTACTACGATAAAACAGTTGCGTAAGAACGTAATTGCAAAATGTTACGGTGGTGATGTGAGTCGTAAGAAGAAACTTTTACAAAAACAAAAAGAAGGTAAAAAGCGCATGAAACAAGTTGGTAATGTTGAAGTGCCGCAAGAAGCCTTTTTAGCAATCCTCAAAGTAGGTAAATAAGGAAAACAGTTACAATGGCTGGGTATTTTTCAATTTTTTTAGTGTTATTAACACTGGGTTCGGGATTGATTTGGTTAATCGATCACCTTGTTTATGCACCTAAACGTCAAGCTCGTATTGCTTTAGCACAAGGTGCAACGGGGGCTGAGCTGGATGAAGAAACCATCGCACAAATTGCACCGCAGCCAGCCATTGCTGAAACCGCACAATCTATTTTCCCGATGATAGCTGCGATTACTATTTTCCGCTCGTTTTTGTATGAACCGTTTCAAATTCCGTCAGGATCTATGATGCCAACCTTGCTGGTTGGCGACTTTATTTTGGTCGAAAAGTTTGCATATGGTGTGAAAGACCCCGTTTGGCGTTCGCAATTAATGGATGTTGCTGAACCTGAACGAGGTGATTCAGTGGTGTTTAAATATCCGCTAGATAAAAAAATTGATTTTATTAAACGCGTTATTGGCTTGCCAGGCGACACGGTTGTTTATCGAAATAAGCAACTTTATATTAAACCACAATGTGCTGAGGGACAAAGTACTGCTCAAGGGTTGAATTGTGGTGAGTTTAATAAAATCGATATGCAGTTACAGAACCAAGATGAATTTTATGCTGATGGTATTGGTCAGGCACGTTTGACTGAAAATCTGGGTAATGTAACGCACGATATTCTTATTAATCCTGCACGTCCTGAGCAAAAAATGGGGTACTACCAGCAACCGAGTACCCGTATAGATGAATGGATTGTACCGACGGATAATTACTTTGTAATGGGTGATAACCGTGACAACAGTAAGGATGGGCGTTTTTGGGGATTTGTCGATAAAAAAGACTTAGTCGGTAAAGCTGTATTTATTTGGATGAGCTTTGAGTTTGAACAAGATCCAGACAGTATTTTACCAAGCTGGGTTCCAACAGGGGTTCGCTTTGAGCGCCTAGGAAGTATTCAATAACTAATGAACAAAAATGTAACAGAATTAAATAAAAAGATTGGCTACAGCTTCAATAATGTCGCGTTATTAGAGCAAGCGATGACGCATCGTAGCCATAAAGGTCAACACAATGAACGCTTAGAGTTTTTAGGTGACTCGATTTTGAGTTTTGTGATTGCCAATGAATTATATAAACGTTTCCCTAAAAGCCGCGAAGGTGATTTAAGCCGGATGCGCTCAACGTTAGTACGCGGTCAGACGCTTGCTGAGTTTGGTGTCGAGTTTAATTTAGGAGACTATTTGCGTTTAGGGCCAGGCGAGCTTAAAAGTGGCGGATATCGCCGCGAATCGACTTTGGCTGATGCGGTAGAGGCAATTATTGGAGCTGTCTTTTTAGATTCAGATATAGACACCTGCAGTAATTTGATCTTGAATTGGTACCAAGCCCGTTTAGATGATATCTCTCCAGGTCTTAATCAAAAAGATCCTAAAACGTTATTACAAGAGTATTTACAGGCGCGTAAGTTACCTTTGCCAAACTATACTGTTATTGATACCAAAGGACAGGCGCACAATCAGACTTTTACCGTCGAATGTGTCGTAGAGGGCATGAACAATATTGTTTCTGTCGGAAGTTCACGCCGTAAAGCCGAACAGAAAGCGGCTGAAAAAGCATTAAAGATTATTAAAAATGAATCCTGAAACACATTGCGGCATGATTGCCATTGTCGGTCGTCCGAACGTAGGCAAATCCACCTTATTAAATGAAATCATTGAACAAAAAGTAAGTATTACTTCACGTAAACCTCAGACAACACGTCATCGTATTATGGGGATTCATACTGAAGGTAATTATCAAGCTGTGTATGTTGATACTCCAGGTCTTCATATTGATGAAAAACGCGCGATTAACCGTTTAATGAATCGTGCAGCTACAAGCTCGATCAGTGATGTTGAAATGATAGTGTTTTTAGTCGAAGGCACACATTGGACACCTGATGATGAAATGGTACTTAACAAAGTCAAACAGACTGGAAAGCCGGTTTTATTAGTCATCAATAAGATTGATCAGGTAAAAGATAAAGAAATTTTACTGCCGCATTTACAGTGGTTAGGCGAACAAGGTGATTTTGTTGATATTTTGCCTGTTTCGGCCACCAAAGGTAAAAATGTCGATCTGATTAAAAAATATGTCCGTGAATGTTTACCACCGTGTGAATTTTATTTCCCTGAAGATTATGTCACCGACCGTTCTACCCGCTTTTTAGCGGCGGAAATTATCCGTGAAAAGCTGATGCGTTTTATGGGAGATGAGCTGCCATACTCAGTCACCGTTGAAATTGAACAATTTAAATGGCAAGAAAACGGGGTATGGCACATTAACGGGCTGATATTAGTTGAGCGCGAGACACAAAAGCGCATGGTCATTGGTAACAAAGGTGAAAAACTAAAAGTGATTGGCCGTGAAGCACGAAAAGATATGGAGCTAATGCTCGATAATAAAGTGTTTTTAGAGCTGTGGGTGAAAGTTAAATCTGGCTGGGCTGACGATGACCGCGCATTACGCAGTCTAGGATATGGCGACGATTAATGTGAATCACACTTTCTACCATGCGTATTTGATGCATCGCCGCCCTTATAGCGATTCTCAAGTGATGCTAGATATGCTGGTAGAAAATGTTGGACAAATTCGGCTATTGGCTCGCCTCAAAGGCAAGCAATCGATTAAACACAGTGCTCAACTACAACCCTTTCAAGCGCTGTTAATTAGTTTTTCAGGTCAGGGTGATTTGAAGTATCTCAATCAATTTGAGTTAGCGACGCAGCCAACCGCACTCAAAGGTAAAGCGCTTTATTGTGGGTTTTACCTCAATGAGCTCTCCAATCGTATTATTCCAATTAATGAACCGATAGATCTCGTTTTTGAGCTCTATCAGCAGCATTTAAGATTGCTCTGCCAATCAGATCATTATGAGCCAACTCTTCGTTCTTACGAATATCAATTACTTGAACTGCTAGGATATGGGGTTGATTTTAATTATGATGCACAAGGTGAACCAATTGACTGTGATGCACTGTATTTGTATGTGGATGAGCAAGGCTGGTGTAAGCAAACAACCTCTCATAGTGGGTTCCGTGGTGAGCAGTTAATGGCGTTTAGTCAGTTGGACTTTACAGAGCCGCAGACACGATTATTAGCAAAACAATTTGCTCGTTATTTATTAAAGCCACTCTTAGGCGAGCGTGAATTAAAAAGCCGAGAGTTATTTTTACCAAGGTGATCAAATGAAAGATATTTTATTGGGTGTGAACGTCGACCACATTGCGACATTACGTCAAGCACGCGGCACGACATTTCCAGATCCTGCTCATGCAGCAAGCGTTGCGGAACACGCTGGAGCGGATGGAATTACCATTCACTTAAGAGAAGATCGCCGCCATATCCAAGATCGTGACGTGCATGTCATGAGCAAGACGATTCAAACACGAATGAATCTTGAAATTGCCGTGACTGAAGAAATGATTAACTTAGCGCTGGAAGTCAAACCTGCATATGTGTGTTTAGTGCCTGAAAAACGTGAAGAGTTAACCACCGAAGGCGGATTAGATGTCGCGGGTAATCAAGCTAAAATCGCTGATGCTGTGAGCCGCTTGGCTGGAGCAGGCATTAAAGTGTCGTTGTTTGTTGATGCTGATCCGATCCAGTTAAAAGCTTGTGCTGCTGTACATGCGCCATATATTGAAATCCATACTGGTGCGTATGCCGATGCACAGACCGATGAGCTGCAACTTGAAGAGCTTGAGCGGATTAAAGCTGGGGTAAAATTAGCCGTCGAACTTGGCTTGATTGTCAATGCTGGGCATGGCTTGAATTACCACAACGTGAAACCAATAGCGGCCATTGAAGAGCTTTACGAGCTAAACATCGGCCATGCGATTGTTGCCCGAGCGGCAATTGATGGTTTAGACAAAGCCGTTAGAGATATGAAGCGCCTAATGATTGAAGCACGTTTGTAGCAACAGCTTTGCTTAATAATACAGTGTTCATAAAAAAGGTTTCTGTTGAAACCTTTTTTATGAACACTGTATTTAAGTGAAATACTTAAATTTATAACGGACTTATTTCTTCTTTTTGCGCATCGGCGAGTAAATTCACCAGTTCATCTTCTAGTTCAAATAACTCAGGTTCTATATAACTCAGATCTTGACCTTCTTTGAGGGCAGTTTCGATCGTTTCAGCTAAATGCTTCAGTTTTGGTACGCCAGTGTAGCAGCATGCTCCATGGAATTTATGAACAACATTGAGCACCTGTTGTTGATCCATTTTTTCATTTGCACAGCGTAGCTCATTGAGCGTTTCAGGCACACTTAAGAGCAACATATTAAGCATCTCATGAGCTAAATCTATTTTGCCGCCAGCACGCTGCAGAGCAAGCGCCCAATCGATGCGTTTACTCGAAAATGGGGGTTTAGATTCTGATGTTTGTTTTGGCTCTGTCCTGCTTTTGTTATTTGGCGTGGAATCTGGGCTATATTCATGGATTGTTTGACGCAGCATTTCTTCATCTAAGGGCTTGGTAAGATAATTTTTAAACCCAACTTTTAGTAATTGCTCTTTTTCGCCAGCGAGCGCATGGGCTGTCACAGCGATAATAGGAGTCGATTCATTAATACTACTTTCAATAATTAACTTGCATGCCGTTACTCCATCCATGATGGGCATTTGAATATCTAGGAAAATTAAGTCGTATTTATGGGTTTTGGCGAGACTCAGTGCTTGTGCGCCATTATGAGCAGTATCAATAAATTCGATTTGTTCTTCGAGTAATGTGCACATTAGCTTTAAGTTTGCATCATTATCATCGACAACTAAGGCTTTAATTGGCAGTACTTTTTGTGTTTGCTCTGGAATATGAATACTAGGATGATCAAGCCGGTAAGGGGCAGCGAGGCTCTCGCATAGTTTACGATGATTTAACGGTTTACTTAAACATGCATCGGCACCCGTGCCAATAAATGCTTCTCGCATATTATGTGAAACGGTATTAACCATTAGATATAAATAATCACAATGTGGTCTGACACGAGTAACCAATGATTTGATTTCATTCATGTTATCTAAGGATGCAGCATGACCGAGTATTGCGATGTCGAAACTAAAATCGCTGTCTAATGCTTGCTCTAAGTCGGCTAAACTTAAGCAGGACGTGACGGCCATGTTCCACTGTTCAAGCAGAGCTGCGGTGGCTTCATGGGTATGGCGATGGGTTTCAAAATAGAGAATTCGTTTTTGTTCTAGGGAGTGATAGGGCAGGTTATCGCTATATGTTCGTTTAGGTAAGCTTAAAATTGCATTAAAGGTAAAACAGCTGCCTTTTCCTACAGCAGAGTTGAGCGATATTTTTCCCCCCATCGCTTCGACTAAGTGCTTGGTAATAATTAATCCAAGCCCTGTTCCACCAAATTTGCGAGTGATACTGGAATCTGCTTGTCCAAAAGCTGAAAATAAGGCGTCTTGCTTATCTGCACTGATCCCGATACCGCTATCATTAATAGCTACAAATACAGAGACTTGGTTGACGGCAAGCTGACGGCAATCAATATCGATTAATACATGCCCTGACTCGGTAAATTTAATCGCGTTACTGATTAGGTTAATCATGACTTGTTTGAAACGGGTCGGATCACCGACTAAGTTATCGGGCACTTGCTCGGCGATATTAATCGACAATTCTAAATTTTTATCATGGGCTGAAGGAGCCAATAATGTGAGGACTTCATTTATAGTGTCACGAAGTTGGAAATGGATATTTTCAAGATCCATCGCACCCGCTTCTAGTTTTGAAAAGTCGAGGATGTCGCTAATAATGGCCAACAAACTATTTGCCGAAAGCTCTATCGTATCTAGGTAATCTTTTTGGTGTTTGTTTAAAGGTGTTTTGTAGAGCTGACGAGTGAAGCCCACGACACCGTTTAATGGCGTTCGTAGTTCATGACTCATTTTAGCTAGGAAGTCTGATTTGACCCGGTTTGCATCTTGCGCTTCTTTTTTAGCGATGTTGAGTTGGATGTTTTGCGTTTCGTATTGCTCAAGTGTTTCGCGGTAATCACTAATTGCTTGATCAATGTGTTTTTGCATTTCATCTTTTTGCAGCACCATATTATGAGCGATGCTGTTGAGGCCGCGGCGAAGTAACTCAAACTCACCCTTCATTGGCTCGTGTAAAGAGGTATCTTGTTCACCTTCTTTTAATTTGTCGATAGCGAAGACTAACTTACCAATTGGGTTTAAGAAGATGCGGCTAAATCGAATCGCCAAATAAAAGCTAATAAATAACGCTAAAATAATAATCGCTAGGCTGACTAACAGCGCTTTTTGTTGGCCTATCACAGCAAAATCTTTATTCATTTGAATGATTAAGTAACCTTTCAGTGCTGCTGAGTCATTAAACTGAAACGGATCATTATCACGGGCAGTGTCAAAGATTGGGAGAGTAAAAATAATGTAGTCGTCGGTAATTTTTTGACTGAGTGTCTGGTGAGTTGTTTGTTCAATACTAGGGATCAGTAAATCGAATTGTTTATGATAGTTACTGGTTACAATGAGTTCTTTGTGGTGATTGAAAACCGCAATGCTTTTAATCAGGGGGGTATGTTTATTATGGCTTTGGCTTACTAAGCGACTCAGTTGCGGTTTATTTTGTGTGAATAAGGGATACTCTGTAGCGATGGCGAGAGGCTCGATGATGTTGGTGCCTTGCTCAATCAATAAATCATTCAGATCCAAATAACGATTTAGTGTAAAATAGCCACTTAGCAGTAACCCGATGATCAAGGTTGGTACTAATGTTAATACTAAAATCCAATCTCTTAACCCTAATTTGGTCATAAAACGTGTTTGGTTACATTTAATTAATAATTTGAAGAGTAAAGCTAAATACATGCTTTATCAATAAGAAAGGCTCGATATTTATGGCGCAGTTTTTTAAACCACAAAAAGCGACCCAAACACAGGCGCAGCGTCGATTAACAATTAGTTCCCTTGATCATGAAGGTGTAGGGGTAACCCGCGATAAAAACAAAGTCTGTTTTGTGGAAGGTGCATTAACTGGCGAAACCGTACTGGCTAAACCCCTTCAGTCTAAAGCAAAATTTGAACGTTTAGTGACTAGCAAAGTACTGACCCCAAGCCCATATCGTGAAGCACCATTTTGCGATCATTATGGTGTGTGTGGTGGCTGTCAGCTGCAGCATTTACAGCTGAGTCAGCAATTGATTGAAAAACAACATGCGGTGAGTCAACTTTTTGCAAAGTTTGCCAAAATTGAGCAATTAAATTGGCAGGAGCCTCTATCATCACAGCCATTGCATTATCGCCGCAGTGCACGGGTAGCGGTTTTTTATGACAAACACACTCGCACGTTTAACATAGGGTTTCGACGCAAAGGATCTAAAAAAGTTGTAGATATTAAGACTTGCCCCATTTTAGATGAGCGCTTCTCATCAATCTTTACTGAATTTCGTGCTTTGCTTCCTACTTTGAAACAAGGGTCTGCAATTACGCATCTGCAACTGTGTGCAGCTAATCATGCCTATTTAGTGGTTCGTCATATCAAAGCCCTTCCAGAAAAAGATATTGATGCGTTGAAAGCGCTTTGCCAGCAACATGATTGGTCACTGATGTTGCAAGCTGAATCAGGACAATATTTGCTTGGTGAATTAACACAGCCGGCTTATCACTTGTCTGAGCTGGATTTAACCTTAGAGTTTAACTTGGATAACTTTGTTCAGGTTAATGATGTCGTGAATCAAAAAATGTTATCCCAAGCAATCAATTGGTTAGCACTAGAAAAACACGAAAAAGTACTGGACTTATTTTGTGGGATCGGTAACTTCAGTTTAGCAATGGCGCGCCATGCACAATCGGTTGTTGGGATTGAAGGGGTGCACTCTTCTGTGACAATGGCTGAACATAACGCCGAATTAAATCAAATTAGCAATGCGCAATTTATTTGCCAAGATTTAAGCCTAGATATGCGAAGTAACGAGTGGTTTAAGCAACCGTTTGATGTGTTGGTGCTTGATCCGTCTCGAGGTGGAGCTTTTGACATTTTACAGCAGCTCAAACTTAAACGCTTTAAGCGCATTTTATATGTTTCGTGTGATCCTGTTACGTTGGCACGTGATAGTCAGTTGATTAGTGCTGCAGGGTTTGAGCAGCAGAAAATCGCCTTAATGAATATGTTTCCCCATACTGGGCATATTGAAACGATGGCACTGTATGTAAAGAGGTAAACTAAATGGTTTCAATTAGAAAGTCCCATCTAAACGATATTCATAGCAATGAACAAGCGTGGTTGGCACATTTACATTTAGAATCAGAAAAAAGTCAGCTTTTGCAGCAAGCCATGGTTTTTTGTAATGCTTTTGAAGAGGAAGCTTTACACATAACCGCCCGTGAAATGGTTGAAATTTTAGCTGAGCTTAACCTTGATGATGAGAGTCTTGCGACTGCATATTTGACGCCATTTTACCTTGCTAACCAAGTCGAGCTTGATGTGGTTGAAAAGAAGATAGCCAAACCGATTGCTATCTTGCTCAATGGTGTTTCACAAATGGCTACAATCAGTATGTTGGCTTATCAAGATAAAGAGTCCGTGCAAATCGACAATATTCGTCGAATGTTACTTGCTATGGTCGAAGATGTCCGTGCCGTAGTGATTAAACTTGCGCAGCAGGTATGCCATTTACGTTCAGTTAAAAATGCATCTGAAGAAGAGCGGGTGATCACAGCCAAAGAAACCGCCAACATTTTTGCTCCTTTAGCCAATCGTTTAGGAATTGGACAACTCAAGTGGGAGCTTGAAGACTTATCATTTCGTTATTTGCATCCTGATACCTACAAAAAAATCGCAAAATTGTTAGAAGATAAGCGCCTTGACCGTGAATCTTATATGACCAATATGGTTGAATTAGTGAATGCTAAATTGGCAGAGGCTGGCATTGCGGCGCAAGTGTATGGTCGTCCTAAGCATATCTTTAGTATTTACAAAAAGATGTATAAAAAGAATTATGAATTCGACCAACTTTTTGATATCCGAGCAATGCGCATTGTGGTCGATCGTATTCAAGATTGTTACGCAGCATTAGGTATTGTTCATACAAATTGGCGTCATCTCAATAAAGAGTTTGATGATTACATCGCCACACCAAAATCAAATGGTTACCAATCTATTCATACCGTAGTGGTGGGCCCTGAAGGAAAAACGGTTGAAATCCAAATTCGTACCGACGCTATGCACCAAGATGCAGAGCTTGGTGTGGCTGCTCACTGGCTTTACAAAGAAGGGGCGCTTCCAGGAAAAGACTCCGGCTACGAGCAAAAAATTAATTGGTTACGTAAAATCTTGCAATGGCAAGAGGAAGTCACAGACGGAACCGAGATTGCTGATGAGTTAAAAACACAGGTCGTAGAAGATCGTGTTTATGTCTTCACTCCGCAAGGGGATATTATCGATTTACCGTTAGGCTCGACCCCATTAGATTTTGCATATTATATCCACTCTAATGTGGGCCATCGTTGTATCGGTGCAAAAGTATTTGGCAAAATTGTCCCGTTTACACATCAGTTAAGTACCGGCGATCAAGTTGAAATACTGACACAAAAACAGCCAAACCCTAGTCGAGATTGGCTCAACCCTTCATTAGGTTACGTCAAGTCATCGCGGGCACGTGCGAAGATCCATCATTGGTTTAAATTGCAAGACCGAGATAAAAATCTCGCAGCCGGCAAAGATATTATTGATTCACAATTGGGTAAACTCGGCCTTAGTAATAAAGATCTTGATGATGCAGTTACGCGATATAACCTCAATCACATTGATGATTTGTTAGTTGCGATTGGGGCTGGTGACATTCGGCTCAATCAATTACTTAACTTTTTGCAAAGTGGTCAAAACAGCGAAGATGAAGAGCCTAAATTTCGTCGACATAGCCGTCCACAAAACAAAAAGGGCGACCCAAATGGCGTCGTTGTGGATGGCGTGGGTAGCTTAATGAGTCACATGGCTAAATGTTGCCAGCCTGTCCCGGGTGAGCTGATTACAGGATATATAACTCAAGGGCGTGGTATTGCGGTGCATCGCGCTGATTGTGAGCAGTATGAAAATTTAAAACGCAGACATCCGGAGCGAGTGATTGCGGTGAGCTGGGCGAAAGAAATAGCCAATGTATTCACCTTGACGGTTCATATCGAAGCAAATGATCGTCCAGGGCTTATTCGTGATATCAGTAATGTACTTGCCAATGAACGCATCAATGTGCAAAACATGAATGTAAGAACAGTGGATGATCAGCAGTTAGCGATTTTTGAAATGAAACTCGAAGTGGCCGACATTTCAAGTATGAATCGAGTACTTGGAAAGGTTGCGCAAATTGAAGGCGTTTATGAAGCCCAGAGGTCTCACTAATTGAACTTAAATACCCTTGAACATCCAGCATTGAGCGAACTGCTCAGTATAATGAAGCAATTACGGGATCCTGAAACAGGCTGCCCATGGGATCTTGAGCAGGACTTTGCCAGTATTGTGCCTCACACCTTAGAAGAAGCCTACGAAGTGGCAGAAGCGATTGAACAAGGTGATTGGCAAAATTTAAAAAGTGAATTAGGTGATTTGCTCTTTCAGGTGGTGTTTTATGCGCAATTGGCTAAAGAAGCTGACTGGTTTGATTTCGAGCAGGTGATGCACACGCTTAACGAAAAGCTTGTGCGCCGACACCCGCATGTGTTTGCTGAGAGTAAAGCGGGTACACACGCAGAGCTTAAGGTGCAATGGCAAGCAATCAAAGAGCAAGAACGCGCATCTCAAGGTAAACAACCTGAGACGTTATTTTCGGCCATCCCAATCGCACTGCCAGCGCTCACTCGAGCTGATAAAATTCAAAAGAAAGTCTCAACCTTGGGCTTTGATTGGCCTGAAGTTTCAGGTGCGCTTGAAAAAGTGAAAGAAGAAGTGCTCGAAGTTGAAGACGAGTTGGCTGCCGATCCTTTTTCAGATAAAACAGCAGAAGAAATTGGCGACTTATTGTTTGCGGTCGTCAATGTTGCCCGGCATTGCAAGCGCGATCCTGAGCAATTACTTCGCCAAGCCAATCTTAAATTTAGTCAGCGATTTGAAAAAGTTGAACACTATTTGCTCGAACAAGGGCTTGCAATTGAACAAGCAAGCCTTGAGCAAATGGATAGTGCATGGGAGCAAGTGAAACGTCAGGAAGTAACAAAAACTTAACTTTTTATCGTTTGTAGCGTCTAAAAAAACAACCATCTCAAATAAAATAGTTTTGCTGAATTGACTATTTTATTTGAGTGTATGGCTAGTTTTGCGTATAATTCTCTCCCGTCTTGTTTCTTATATATTCCTTTTTAATTCCTGACATCTTAGGGTTCGCATGAGTACAAAATTTATCTTCGTAACGGGTGGTGTTGTATCCTCCTTGGGTAAAGGTATTGCCGCAGCTTCATTAGCCGCTATCTTAGAGGCACGTGGTTTAAAAGTAACCATGCTGAAGCTGGATCCATATATAAATGTCGACCCAGGCACGATGAGCCCAATCCAACACGGTGAAGTATTCGTCACAGAAGACGGTGCAGAAACAGATCTGGATTTAGGTCACTATGAGCGTTTTATTCGCACCAAAATGACCAAGAAAAACAACTTTACACAAGGTCGTGTATTTGAAGACGTGCTTCGTCGCGAGCGTCGCGGTGAGTTTTTAGGCGCGACGATTCAGGTTATTCCTCATATCACAAATGACATCAAGCGTCGTGTGTTAGAAGGAGCTGAAGGTTGTGATGTTGCTATCGTTGAAATCGGTGGCACAGTAGGTGATATTGAATCACAACCATTCCTTGAAGCGATTCGTCAATTAGGCACAGAATTAGGTCGCGAAGCTGCTCTTTACATGCACTTGACGTTAGTGCCGCACTTAGGTGCAGCGGGCGAGCTAAAAACTAAGCCAACTCAACATTCAGTGAAAGAGCTACGTTCAATTGGTATTCAGCCTGATATTCTTATTTGTCGTTCAGATCGTGCTATCCCAGCCAACGAGCGCGCAAAGATTGCGTTATTTACTAACGTAGAAGAAAAAGCGGTTATTTCATTAAAAGATGTGGGCAGTATTTACCAAATCCCAGCTATTTTAAAAACTCAAGGTTTGGATGATCTAGTTTGTCGTCGTTTCTACTTGGATTGCCCTGAAGCCGATTTGGCTGAGTGGGAACAAGTATTGTATCAAGAGTCTAACCCAACAGGTGAAGTGACCATTGGTATGGTCGGTAAATACATCGAGCTGCCTGACGCTTATAAATCTGTCAATGAAGCACTTAAGCATGCTGGGCTAAAAAACCGTGTTACGGTGAATATTCAATATGTTGATTCTCAAGATGTTGAAAGCAAGGGAGTTGAAATCCTTGCTGGTTTAGACGCAATTTTAGTACCTGGTGGTTTCGGTCACCGTGGTGTAGAAGGTAAAATTGCTGCAGCTAAATACGCACGTGAAAACAAAGTACCATATTTAGGTATCTGTTTAGGTATGCAAGTTGCGTTAATTGAGTACGCACGAAATGTTGCTGGCCTTGAAGGTGCAAACTCAACTGAATTTGATGCAGCCAGTCCTCATCCTGTTGTTGGTTTAATTACAGAATGGTTAGATGCTGAAGGAAATGTTGAGCAACGTGATGAAGAGTCTGATTTAGGTGGCACGATGCGTTTAGGCTCTCAGTTATGTCATTTAACTGAAGGATCAAAAGTTCATCAAGTATATGGCTCTGCAGAAATTATGGAGCGTCATCGTCATCGTTATGAAGTTAACAATAACTATGTTGAGCGTTTAGAACAAGCAGGCTTAGCATTTACTGGTTTATCGGAAGATAAAAAGTTAGTTGAAATTATAGAAAATAAAGATCACCCTTGGTTTATCGCGGCTCAGTTCCATCCTGAGTTCACGTCGACACCACGTGATGGTCACCCTCTGTTTGAAGGGTTTGTTGCTGCCGCTCGTGAGTTTCAAAAAGCGTCATCATAATCAAATTTAAAATAGGCCGTGATTGTTCACGGCCTATTTGTTTTTAGCAACCATAGTATGGGAAAGAGGAAAAAAGATGTCAGAAATAGTTAAAGTGATTGGTCGTGAAATTATGGATTCACGTGGTAACCCTACAGTTGAAGCGGATGTTCATCTAGCTTCAGGTGCTTGGGGTCGTGCGTGCGCGCCATCAGGGGCATCTACCGGTACTCGTGAAGCACTGGAATTACGTGACGGTGATAAATCACGTTATTTAGGCAAAGGCGTTTTAACCGCTGTAAACTTTGTCAACACAGATATTGCAAATGGGATCATAGGTCAAAATGCGCTTGAGCAAGCACACATTGACGGTATCATGATTGAATTAGATGGCACTGAAAATAAAGAAAAATTTGGTGCAAATGCAATTTTAGCAGTATCGCTTGCAGTCGCTAAAGCCGCAGCCCAAGAAAAAGGTGTTGAGTTATACGAGCACATTGCTGACTTAAATGGCACACCAGGTGTTTATTCTATGCCACTACCAATGATGAACATCATCAACGGCGGTGAGCATGCAGATAACAACGTTGATATTCAAGAGTTCATGATTCAACCAGTTGGTGCAGAAAACTTCCGTGAAGCATTACGTATGGGTGCAGAAATATTCCATAGCCTAGCCAAAGTGCTTAAAGCGGATGGTCTTTCAACTGCAGTAGGCGATGAAGGTGGTTTTGCACCAGATCTAGCCTCAAACGAAGCAGCCCTTTCAGCAATTAAACAAGCTGTTGCCAATGCGGGTTATGAATTAGGTAAAGACATTACCTTAGCGCTTGATTGTGCTGCATCTGAGTTTTATAACAAAGAAGCAAACATTTATGACCTTAAAGGTGAAGGAAAGCAGTTCACATCTGAAGAGTTCAACCATTTCTTAAAAGGTTTAACTGAGCAATACCCAATTGTTTCAATTGAAGATGGCTTAGATGAATCTGATTGGGATGGCTTTGCACACCAAACTAAACTGATGGGCGACAAAGTTCAATTAGTAGGTGATGATTTATTTGTGACCAATACTAAGATTTTAAAACGCGGTATTGATAACGGCATTGCTAACTCTATTTTAATTAAATTTAACCAAATTGGTTCACTAACAGAAACGTTAGCGGCAATCAAAATGGCGAAAGATGCTGGCTTTACCGTGGTGATTTCTCATCGCTCTGGTGAAACTGAAGATGCAACCATTGCTGATTTAGCAGTTGGTACTGCTGCCGGTCAAATTAAAACGGGTTCATTGAGCCGTTCTGATCGCGTTGCTAAGTATAATCAATTACTTCGTATTGAAGAAAAGTTAGGTGCGGCGGCGAAATATAACGGCCGTAGCGAAATCAAAGGTCAGTAATTATTTACTGACTTAAAAAACCGCCTACGGGCGGTTTTTTTGTGCCAGAACGGCATTTTAGTAACTAGAAAATATAAATTTTCTGATTGAATGGTTTATTGTCCAAATTGCGCCATTAATATCTGTTGGGTGAAATGTGTTTGTAAATAATAGCCCCGCGGTAGGGTTTTGATTACGGTGCCATTTGGACCAATTGCATCGGTGAGTGCTTTTGAGTTTGCGGCTTTTGGTCTAATCTGCATGACTTGACCAAATTTAGCATTCACTTTTTCGATCTGGCCAAGTGCAATCATTTCGGTCAGTTCTTCCCAATCTTGTTTGAGTAACGCTTCCTGCGCTGGATTGGGTTGCCATAAAAAACCACTCCCAATTATCCGATCAACTGGGGCGATGTCTCGTTCAGATAAAATAGGCAGCCACAGTACATGAGTGAGCTTTTTTTTCACCACACTGTGTTGCCAAGTTGAATGTTGTAGATTGAGTAACGGAGTCACTGATACATAGGTGGTTTCAAGTGGCTTGCCTGAATAAGAAATTGGGATTGTTTTAAGCTCAATACCCAGCTCAGGAAAATCAGGTTCAGGTCGAGATCCTGCAGATGCACCTAACACCCATTCGATTAATTGACCTATCCAGCCTTTATCCCGCAATAAATCTTGAGGAGTTTTAAAGCTATGCTGAAACGCGAGTTCACCGAGTGTCAGGCCTGCAATTGCTTGAACTCTTCCCATTAGTTCATCAATGCTTCTAGGCGGAGTCGGTTTACTTGGTAAATTCGCTGTGTTCATAGTTGTGTGGTGAATTATCTACATAAAAAGCTAGTTTACTGGGATGCATAGCAGAGATAAAGCACATCGAAACCTGTACGCTCATTTTTCGAGGTTGATACACTTTACAGATTATGATTGACCGATAAGTTATTCACTGATCTTTAATGATCTCTCAAATATTGTTAATTGTATTGCCATCATCGATAACTTATTCATTAATTTTGGTGTTTTGTGCACTTTTTTAACAGATATTGCTGCTTTAAAGTGCATAACTTTCATGGTGGTGGATTTTTGACCTTGTCAGTAGTGGTCGGAAAATGAGCGCCAAAAAGGTGGCCTTATTTGCTCTAGTTCATTGTTATATAATGGTATTTTTAATTTTTATTCTGTTTGGATGTGTAACTTTACAGAGTTTTGCCGCTTAAATACATGAATATGAACACACTTATCCACAGAAACTGTGGAGAAAAGTATTTTTAAGTGAGTTCATTGTGAATTTGTTTGTTAATTACTCAGGTTTATCCAAGGCTTTTGATAAGGTGTGAATAAGGTGAGTAAAAGCGCTTTTTATATTTGCCGTCACACACGTATTATGGAACAATCAGGAAAAGTCGACAGATTACGAGGCTCTACAGGTGATTGATGCCGAAGGATTTCGAGCCAATGTCGGGATTGTGATTTGTAATAATCAGGGGCAGGTTTTTTGGGCTAAACGTTATGGTCAGCATTCGTGGCAATTTCCACAAGGGGGTGTTGATGATGGTGAGACAGCAGAAGAAACAATGTACCGAGAATTACATGAAGAAGTGGGCTTAAGACCAGAAGATGTTGAAATTCTGGCGAGTTCAAAACATTGGCTACGTTATAAATTACCAAAAAGGTTGATCAGAAGGGATTCAAGCCCTGTGTGTGTTGGTCAAAAACAAAAATGGTTTTTATTAAAGTTAAAATGTAAAGATGAGGATGTAAACTTACTTAAAACTCATCATCCTGAATTTGATGGGTGGCGATGGGTGAGTTATTGGTATCCTGTGAGGCAAGTGGTTTCGTTTAAACGCGATGTATATCGTAGAGTGATGAAAGAATTTGCGCCAATAGCGATGCCATTTTATAAAAAAGAACAACCGCGTGACGGATGGCGTTCACGAAATTAAGGAAAGTACATGGCACTTAATCCGACAATTCGATCCTTTGCCTCGATTAGGTGCTAACAATGCTTGCCGTCTTACGCCAAATCGCTGAGGCTGTGTCCCAACAGCCTGATTTAACTAGTTCCTTAAAATGTTTTGTCTCTTCTGTGAGACATGCAATCAACACCGAATGCTGCTCTGTGTATTTTGCCGATTACTCGCAAGACGATTTTGTTTTGATGGCGACAGAGGGGTTAAACCCATCTGCAGTGGGCAATTTCAGAATCGGATTCACTGAAGGTTTAGTTGGCCTTGTCGCACAAAGAGAAGAGCCTATCAATCTGGCTTTTGCGCAAACTCACCCTCGATTTATGCTGGCTCCTGAGGTAAAAGAAGATAACTATAACGCTTTTTTAGCTGTGCCCATTGTGCATCAGAAAAAAGTGATGGGTGTGATTGTTGTTCAACAAAAAATAGCGCGAGTTTTTACTCAAGATGAAGAATCTCTTTTAGTGACGCTTTCAGCGCAATTAGCATCGCAATTGGCGTTGGTTGAAATTAAAGAGTTATTGAAACAAGATGAAATCACTCATCAAACATCATGTTTAAAAGGGTTATCTGGCGCACCTGGAATTGCCATTGGGCATGCATTTGTGGTGATGCCTAAGCTGGATTTTGCCAGTTTTGAGTCGCAAAAATGTCAGTCAGTGAGTGCTGAGATAGCTTTGTTTAAACAAGCAGTGAGTGCGACACGACAAGATTTTAATCATATGTCAGTGCAGTTGTCGGATAATGTCTCGTCTGAAACGCGAGCTGTATTTCAAGTGTATCAGAACTTGCTTGATGCTAAGAGCTTAGGGAATAGTGTTGAGCGGGAAATTAATGAAGGCTGGTGCGCGAAAAGTGCCTTGAAAATCGTTATTGAAAATTTAGCGAACCAGTTTTTAGCCATGCAAGATGAATATTTGCGTGAACGCGCAATCGATATTAAAGATATTGGGCTGCGAGTTTTACATCATTTGCATGATACAGAACAAGCCCACAAAACCTACCCAGAAAATACGATATTGGTTGCTGATGTCTTAACGCCCACCATGCTGGCTGAAGTCCCTAGAGAAAAAATTGCTGGTGTAATTAGCGTCAGTGGTGCAGCCAACTCTCATGCGTCTATTTTAACTCGCGCCCTTGGGATCCCCGCGATTTGGGGGGTGTCTGAACTGCCTTTACTCCAAGTCGACGGCAAAGAAGTTATTTTAGATGCATATGCAGGGCGTTTATATATTTCGCCATCGAGCATGTTGTTACGTGAATATACGCAAATTAAAAAGCAAGAAGGCTTACTGCATGATCAATTTGAATCTGAGCATCACTTAGCAGCTGAAACCTTAGATGGCGAACATGTTAAATTACTGGTAAATGCTGGACTTGAATTGTCATCAGATTTGGCTAGTGCTAATTTTATGGACGGGGTTGGATTATATCGAACCGAAGCTTGGTTTATGCAAAAAAATGCGTTTCCAACCCAAGCTGAGCAAGAAAATTGGTATCGCCAAGTGTTGAGCGCGTATTATCCTTCACCGGTTGTGATGCGAACGCTTGATATTGGTGGCGATAAAATGCTGAGCTATTTCGATGTTAAAGAAGAAAACCCATTTTTAGGTTGGCGTGGCGTGCGGGTTAGTTTGGATCACCCTGAGTTATTTTTAGATCAGCTCAAAGCGATGCTCAAAGCTAACGCAGGTTTAGGCAATTTAAAAATTTTATTTCCGATGGTGACAGATGTCAGTGAAGTCTCACAAGCTAAGCGCTTATTAGAGCGGGCTTATTATGAGCTTGAAGATGAATGGTCTGATGAATTTTATACCATCGAAATGCCAGAGGTCGGGGTGATGCTTGAAGTACCTTCGAGTGTTTTCTTGATACCGGAATGGGCCGAAAAAGTCGATTTTTGCTCGGTTGGTAGTAATGATTTAACCCAATACTTATTGGCGGTCGATCGGACGAATGCACGAGTTGCAGAGCTGTTTAATCCTTATCATCCTGCCGTGCTACGAGTTTTAAATACGATTGCTGCGCAATGTCAGCAATTTGAATTGCCATTTAGTTTATGTGGTGAGCTAGCAGCCGATCCTGAAGGGGCCATTCTACTTGTTGCAATGGGTTATCGCGGTTTAAGTATGAATTCTGGCTCAATAAATCAAGTCAAGTGGGCACTTCGTCGTTTAGAGGTTCGCTTTATGGAGGATTTATTGGCTGAGTGTTTAATGCAACCCAGTGCCATTTTAGTGCAACGCTTGGTACGCAACTTTATTGTTGAGCATGGTTTGAGCCAATTGCTTTATACCTGCCATGGTTTGAATGACCCGATTAAATCTGTTTAATTGACACATAATCAGTATAATAAAAAAATATAAGCATATAACTAATTTCAGATTGGAAGCCATGAATGATTTAATGTCTATCATCACCTATTGCGCTATGTTGGGATGTGCGGTGGGGTTTTTGGCTGGATTATTGGGCATAGGGGGAGGATTGATCATCGTCCCTGCACTTAGCTACTTACTGGTGACATTTCATGTACTAGACACTGAGCGTGTGTTTGTTGTTGCGATTGCGACATCGCTAGCTTCTATTATATTTACCTCTACGTCCTCCGCTTTCGCACATCATAAGAATAACAATATCCCTTGGGAGATTGCACCTGCAGTGTTAGTGGGGGTAGCGATTGGAGCCCTTATCAGTGGGTTTTTAGCCAGCTTTATTCCGGTTTCATTTTTGAAAACTGTTTTTGCTATTAGTGTGGTGTTTATTGCCTTACGAATGATGCTGGCCAAACCACAAATCAAAGAGCGGAAACTACCCAGTACGCCAATATTGGCTAGTTTGACCGCATTATTGGGCGGCGTATCTGGCTTAATAGGAATTGGTGGCGGGGCGTTATTGGTTCCCTTTCTAACTTTTTTCTCTGTGAATATGAAAAAGGCGATAGGCTGCTCAGCGGCCAGCGGGATTGTTATTGCTGTATTTGGGACGGTTGGCTATGTCTTTTCAGGGCTAAGTACGACTAATTTAGCTGATGGGTTTGCTGGGTTTGTTTATTTGCCGGCATTGTTTGGTATAGTAGTGACGTCTGCGGTATTTGCTCAGCTAGGGGCAAAAGCCACTCAGTTTTTACCTGTGGGTATAATAAAAAAAATCTTTGCTATCTTGTTGGTTATTGTAGCAATTCGAATGTTATTTTCTTAAAGGCATATATTAAATGGCGTTAGCGTTTCCTGAAATTGATCCGATTATATTTTCAATCGGCCCCCTGAGTGTCCGTTGGTACGGCATGATGTATTTAATTGGTTTTGCCTGTGCGATGTGGCTGGCTAACCGACAAGCGGTAAAAAGTGACGGGCAATGGACGAAAGATCACGTAAGCGATCTACTTTTTTATGGCATGTTAGGGGTTATTTTAGGTGGTCGATTTGGTTATGTGTTGTTTTATCAATTTAGCTATTTCTTAGAAAATCCATTTTATTTATTCCGAATTGATCAAGGTGGTATGTCATTTCATGGTGGTGTGATTGGAGTTGTGCTGGCGGTAGTGTGGTTTGCCAAAACGAGGCAAAAACGCTTGCTTGAAGTGGGTGACTTTGTGGCTCCATTAGTGCCTCTTGGTTTACTGGCAGGACGCATAGGGAATTTCATCAATGGCGAATTATGGGGCCGCACTACCGATGTGTCATGGGGAGTTGTGTTTCCAGGAGCTGGCGCATTGGCTCGTCACCCGTCGCAATTATATGAAGCATTTTTAGAAGGGTTGGTGTTGTTTTTAATTTTGCAATGGTTTATCAAAAAGCCTCGTCCTGCGGGAAGTGTGGCTGGTGTGTTTTTATTAGGTTACGGCAGCTTCCGCTTTTTTGTTGAATACTTTAGAGAGCCTGATGCACATTTAGGTTTGTTTGCAGGCATGATCTCTATGGGGCAAATTTTATCCACCCCCATGATTTTTGCAGGTATCGGCTTTTTAGTTTGGGCTTATCGCACTCAGCATAAAACAGTATTAAATTAATTTAGAAGTAAGAAAATGAAACAGTATTTAGCGTTAATGCGTCATGTTAAAGAGCAAGGCGTGAAAAAAGAAGATAGAACTGGAACGGGTACCATTAGTGTTTTCGGTTATCAGATGCGTTTTGATTTAAGTGAAGGCTTTCCATTAGTCACCACTAAAAAATGCCACTTAAAGTCAATTATCCATGAGCTGCTTTGGTTTTTAGCCGGTGATACCAATATCAAATATTTGACGGATAATGGCGTGAAAATTTGGGATGGTTGGGCCACAGAAAATGGCGAGTTAGGCCCTGTGTATGGTGCTCAGTGGCGTTCTTGGCAAGGACAAGATGGTCAAGTAATAGATCAAATCGCTGAACTCATTGAGCAGATTAAAACCAATCCAGACTCGCGTCGTTTGATTGTCAGCGCTTGGAATCCGGCTGTGTTACCCGATACACAATTTTCGCCGAGCGAAAATGCTGCAAACGGCAAGCAAGCTTTACCGCCTTGCCACACCCTCTTCCAGTTTTATGTGTTAGATGGCAAGTTGTCATGTCAGTTGTATCAGCGAAGCGCTGATATTTTATTGGGAGTGCCATTTAATATTGCAAGCTACGCATTGTTAACGATGATGATCGCTCAAGTGTGTGATTTAGAGGTGGGCGATTTTGTTCATACTTTTGGTGATGCACATTTATATTTAAATCATCTAGAGCAGGTTGATGAGCAGCTTTCACGCACACCATTTCCTAAACCGACGATGAAA
This sequence comes from Pseudoalteromonas ulvae UL12, assembly GCF_014925405.1. Lineage (NCBI taxonomy): Bacteria > Pseudomonadati > Pseudomonadota > Gammaproteobacteria > Alteromonadales > Pseudoalteromonadaceae > Pseudoalteromonas > Pseudoalteromonas ulvae. The sequence continues at coordinate 419,438 of NZ_AQHJ01000027.1, read as the reverse complement.
ATAAACCCAGCAGTGAAAGATATATTTGCGTTTAAATATGACGACTTTGAGTTAGTGAATTATCAAGCACACCCCCATATTAAAGCGCCAGTAGCGATATAACATTAGTGATAAACAAGGTTGTTACATGATGAAAAAAATTCAAAAAGCAGTGATCCCCGTAGCAGGCTTAGGCACGAGAATGCTACCTGCTACAAAAGCAATTCCTAAGGAAATGCTTCCGATAGTCGATAAGCCATTGATCCAATATGTGGTTGCGGAGGCGATTGCTGCCGGTATTAAAGAAATCGTCTTAGTCACTCATGCGAGTAAAAATTCAATCGAAAATCATTTTGATACCAGTTTTGAACTTGAAGCGACCCTTGAAAAACGAGTGAAGCGTCAATTACTCGACGAAGTTAAAGCGATTTGTCCAAAAGATGTCACGATTATTCATGTTCGCCAAGGTGAAGCCAAAGGGTTAGGCCATGCAATAGCTTGTGCTGCACCAATTATTGGTGAGCATCCATTTGCTGTTATTCTGCCTGATGTGATACTAGATGAAGCGAGCAGCGACTTAAAACAAGATAACTTGGCGGATATGATTGTTAAATATAATCAGTCGTCAGTGAGCCAAATAATGGTTGAGGAAGTTCCTCACCAAGACGTCGATAAATTTGGTGTTGTCGATATTCAAGGTGTTAACCTAAGTGCCGGAGAGTCGGCAAAGATTGCCGCTATGGTAGAAAAACCGCCGGTTGATGAGGCACCATCTAACTTAGCGGTAGTTGGACGTTATGTGTTAAGCGAAAAAATATGGGCATTACTGAAACGAACACCGCCAGGAGCCGGTGATGAAATTCAACTTACTGACGCGATTGCCATGTTAATGGAAACGGATACTGTAGAAGCCTATTATATGAAAGGAAGCAGTCACGATTGTGGTAGTAAGTTAGGTTATATGAAAGCAAATGTTGCGTACGCTTTGCGCAGAGATGATTTGAAGGATGAGTTAGCTGCGTATATAAAGACCTTACTTTAATCGTAAAGACTCATAAAAAGGTGCCAACTGGCACCTTTTTTGCTTTATAAAGATAATTATTTTCTACTGGTGACGTCAATGAGCCGAATTTTAATAAGCTTTTTGATACCCGTACTGATTGCTGGGTGCCAAATTACGTCTGAACCACCTAAGGTGCTTCCAGATTCCGAGCAAAAGATTCAAATAGAGTATGTTAAGTCAAACTTGCGACCTGAGGTCGATCAACTTAATTACGCTATGTTAAAAGATATGGCTAACTTTAGGGTTGGTTCAACGATTGCTGTAATGACGTTTATTGCAATGGATTCAATGTCAGCGCATGCTAATAATCCACAAGAGTACATGTTAGGGCAACAAATAAGTGAAAGTTTGAGTGTCGGTCTGACGACATTGGGCTTCAATGTTATCGAGCATAGAAGATCTGAAGCAATTCAGTTGAAAAAAAATGAATCGATTATGTTGAGCTCAGACCCTAATAAATTGCAAGCGAGTCAAAAAATAGACTACGTAATATCAGGGACATATACGGTCAGTGAAAAACACTTTATCGTAAATGCAAAACTGATTGATTTATCAACGAATATCGCCGTCGCAGCAGCAAGTCGATCAATGCCAATTGAAGTGCTGTGGAGTGATACAAAAATAAAGCAGCGAGCGGGTATGCTTTATCGAAGTGAATATTGAAAAAGGGGAGTTTTATGAAATCTATCTTGTTAACGGCAGGTTTACTCGCTCTGGGTGGTTGCAGCTCTTTTTTGAGTAGTTCTTCTGATGATGAAAAATATCAAGTCAAAGTGCTTGCTGGTGCTGAAGAGTATGAAAGTGCTGAAAACTTACATTATCAAAAGCAAAAATATCAGCAACACAATGCTTATTCCGTGAGCCCAATCAAAAATGAAAATATCAATTTTTATTCCCAGGCAATTATGCAGGATTTGGTGTCGAACCTTCAGTATGTAAATAGCACCACACCGATGGCCATCACGAGTTTTGTTTTTACGGACAGCGACTTTGATGAGACAAATATTATCGGTAATCAGTTGGCAGAGAGTTTACTTCATGAAGTGCATAAATTTGGGATCCCAGTAATTGACTTTAAATCTACAGGTTATATTCGAGTTAGCCCTAAAGGGGATTTTATTTTGACTCGAGATTACCTAGAGTTGAGCACCAGCATACCGATTAAATACGTACTTGTTGGGACTCTCACTAGACAAAAGACGGGTTATTTGGTTAATGCGCGTATTATCGGCATTAATTCCAAAGCCGTGGTTGGGACAGCGCAAAGTTTTATTCCTTCATCAGTGTTAGATGGATTTGTTGATATGAAAAGCAATGATGGCATTAAATTAATAAAAGGCTAAAACGCATACTGCGAAAAGATCTACCTTCTTTCTAAAGATAAACTTCAATGAGTCGATATGGTGAGAGCGAAGGATAGATTTAATAAGCAAAGGATGCTTTCTCCCTTTCTTCTTTTTATCATCTAAGCTAAGAACTACTTATCATTTGGATAAACAGTGAGGAGGGTTGTTATGCAACCAATAAAACTTAGTCCAGCCAGACTAGCTAGCATTGTATTATTTGTCGCTTCAGGAGCGTCTTACGCCGCTTCTGAAAGCTTTAACGTCACAGTGACAACGTTACCAGATGTTGTACTTAGCCAAAAACAAGCGCTGTCGTTTGGTGCCAATATGTTTGTTACTGCTGGTGGAACATGTTTAATGAATGCCACAGTACCTGGTGAAGGTGCACTCATGCAGTACCAAGATACGGGCGCAGCAACAGCGGCTAGTTTTGGTGCCTTAACAGGTTTGGGCTGTGTAAATGGCACGGCGACGCCGGGAGTGTACAAAATCAAGGGACTCGGTTCAACTAATGTCACTATAACCATTGATGGTGTAGTCGGTGCTGACTTTAATTTTTCTCCAAATTCGGGCTGCATCGTGAATTTTGATAATTCTGCAGCTGCGGCTGATAGCCAAGACTCATGCGATGCGTTTGTTCCGGGGACACCTAAAACCACTAAGCTACCTGCCGCGACTGCGACAGAGGAGGGCTCGGGCGCTCCAGGTTATGTAGTGGAAGGCGAGCTGGTTTTTTCGGTTGGAGGCACAGTTACAATAGGTGGTACAGACTTAACTCCTAATACGGCTTATACGGAATCTTTTCCTGTAAATGTTGTTTACTAGAAAACTGATTGAGCAGAATCATTTTAATTTAATGAAACGAATGTGTGAGGAGAGTAGTTATGCAACTACCAAATAAAGTGAGATTTAGTGTAATCATTGCTGCAGTCAGTATTTCAAGTTCAGCAATCGCAGCTTCAACCAGTTACGATGTTGGCTTTTCAACAGTTCCCGACATCGCATTAATACAAAAAACCGCTATGGATTTTGGCGGTGGTTTAGGGTTGGCCTCAGGATCTATTTGTACTATGGCTATTTCTGATGATGCCACTGCAACGACCTATGTTGGGGATGGCACTATGGGCCTTGCTAGTACTGGTGGGGACACGGTCGGTGCGAACTTTGGTGATTTATCGGGCGTAGGTTGTATTGTTACTTCGGGTGACAAAGGTACACCAGGCCTGTACGAAATATCAGGTGTGCCTGGCGGGACTGTCAATGTAACAGTGAGCAATATTACCAGTGGTACAACGTTTAACTTCACTGCTGTTGGGTGTGTAGGGACTTATAACGGTGCAGGCAATGGTGATAATTGCACTGCTTTTACACCAGGCACTCCTTTACCTGTTACGCTTGCTAATGCTGCTGACACGGTAGGCAATACCGCAGGGGCTGGCATTCCGTCTCCGGGTATTACGAGGATTTCAGTGGGTGGAACGATTACGTCCACTCAAACAAATACTCCAGGTACTTTATTGACAGAATCATTTACTATTGACGTGACATATTAAAAGTAAATTTTTTAATATGGTTCAAAGTGCGTCACTTTAATGGCGCACTTATTATAAGGATTGTAATGCAAAATTTAATTTTTATTACTTTACTGATTTTTGGCGTATTTTCTTTTTCTAGTCAGGCGATTCATTTAACGACTTTTCGGATTTATCTCGATAAAGAAACGGCCAATACTGATTTCGTTGTGTTTAACCGCGATATCACTTCTCAGCAATGTAAATTGTCTTTTAAGCATTATGACTTTAACGAATTCGGTCAAATGCGAAAAAATAAGTCAGAAGAGTTACCAAGTAACTCTGCGGTGAATTGGGTTCGTTATTCACCAAGAAAATTTGTATTAACACCTGCCAATTCTCAAACGATACGTTTCTCTATGCGTAGAAAAGCCAATGCTGAACCCGCAGAATATCGTTCTTATTTAGTGATTGATTGTGGTGCAATTGCATCTGATGATAACGGCCGCTCTTCTGGCTCTGAAAATGCTTCAATTTCTATACAACCAAAGCTTTTACATAATGTTCCCGTGATTGTTCGTACAGGTGATGTGCCTGTTGAAGTTGCTTTTGATAAAGTGAATATCAATAATGAAGTTGTTCAATTCTCTATCAATAAGAATGGGCTGCGCTCTATCTACGGTAAGTTAGAGTTGATAGATATTCGAAATAACGAGCGATTAGATGGCTTAAACGGAGAGTCAATTTATCCTGAAACTAAAAGTAAGCATTATCAGCTATCGACTAAAGGCGTAAAAGCGGAACATTTATTATTACGTTTTACGAGTGATAAGCAGTTTGGGGATGATCGTATTTTTGAGAAAAAAGTCATTTTGTAGGTCATACAGATGAATGTCACGACTTTAAAAGTACGATCTGCCTTGTCAGTTTGTGCTTTTTTTGTTTTTATTTGCCCTTTTTTTCTCTTTGGGTCTATTCAATCCCAAGTGAGCCACATAGGCTTAATTGAAGAAAATTATGTTCTTCTCAATGTTAAATTAGATCGTGAAATAATCTTTAATTCCTTAGATGCATACCACCAAGGTGAAGTGCTATTTTTTGCTGTTGAGCCACTCTTCGATATTCTAAATTTAAAATACATACTTGTTGATCGCAATCTGACAGTATGGAAAGACGATAAGGAATATATCTTTGAACTATTAGCCCCCACAATTAACCCTGACAAGTCGACAATTGTTTGGGGGCAGGATGATTATAATATTTATGTTTCGGAAGCATTTCTTGAATCATTGTTTGATTTAAAAGTGACTTACAATAATTTTCGTTTAATAGCCGAAATCGACACATATGATTATAAATTCCCAAAACAAAAACTAGAGGAATTAGAACGAATAAGGAAACTTAATGCTTTATCTGGCGTGTCAGTTTCGCAAGAAAAAGAGGTGACTTCGGCTCGGGATGTGACCATTGCTGATCAGTATCGTTTTTTTACCGCCCCAAATGGCTTATTTAACAGCGCAATTAGCTGGAGCGAAAAAAATAAAAATAATAACTTTTCTGTTCAGTTGGTGTCGGATCTATTTTACCACTCAGCCAGCCTGACGCTCGGGCAAAGTAACGGCAGCGAACTAGCCTCTCGATTAGAGTTTTCTCGTTATAAAACTGCACCGAATCAGCGCATACTGGGCATGTTTGATAAATACAGTTTCGGTGATGTTAGTGGGAGCAGTAACAGCTTAACGTCTCGAGTTAAATCAGGCCTAGGGATTGTATTTGACCGCAGTCCCGAGAACTTTCGCCGTCAAAACCTACTGATTACCATAAATGAACAAGCCCCACCGGGTTGGGAGGCTGAACTATATCATAATAACCGCTTTTTAAGAGTAATCACTGTCCCACAAGATGGTTTATTAGTATTCGAAGACGTGCCCACAGAATATGGTCAAAATATATATCAAATAAAGCTGTTTGGGCCATTTGGTGAAGCCGATGTAATTGAAAAATATTTAGATTTAACTAAGAATGCATTAGCAAAAAATGACATTGCGTATAATGTTTTTGCGCTTGACCCTAATCACAAGCTTATTAATGATAAAAACGGTAGTCAGTATGAATTTACTGATTTAGGAATGAGCTTAGATTACGGTATTAGCGATAACTGGCAGTTTGGAGTAAGCCTCTATAATACTAAAAATCAAGATGATGAAGACATTCAGTTGCTCAGCATGAAAAATGCACTGAGTTTTCCAGGTTTTTTAGTTGAAAATGATATTTCAGTTGATCAAGATCTTGGCTTTGCACAATTGACGACTATCACAGGTAATTTATTTGATGATAAGCGTTTTTCTTTTGCTTATGAATCTGCATCAGACTACGAGAGCCCCCGAATTAATGCTAAAGAGAGTGACGTCCATTTAGTTAATGCTAATATTTCAGGTGTGTTGTCGCGATGGAGTTACGGCCTTAATGCTAATTTTCGAGATGAAAATGATACTAATGTTTGGCGTTTATCAAATCGATTATCACGCTCTTTTGAAAGTGTTTATCTGAATCATACCCTTGATTACTCAATTATAAAATCAACACTCGATGGTCATGAAGATAAAATAAACTCTTTAACCGGAAGTTTGAATCTTGGAGGGCGAATTTCAAGAGAGCTCAGGGTGAGTGCGGCATTAAACTATAATCCGGTCGAAGGTGATTTTATTCAGAACTCTTCAAGTATGCTTCTTCAATACGCCCCAGTTTCTGAAAGTGGGATTAATCACTATTTTAATTTGCGTTATTTACCGCTTCAAGATTCAGACAAAAATTGGCAGCTTGGTTATAATGTTGGTTATGATACAAAACAGTACCAGCTAACTTTGTCTTCAAATTATAGTGCAGATGAGCGCTGGAATATTCAGGCCGGTGTTCGTTTCTTCTTCGGTTATGATCATTATAATAGCCGCCCAATCTTCAGTAGTGAGATGACGAGCCAATCAACGACGTTAGATGCGCATGTGTATTTAGATCGGCAATTAAATAATCAATTTGACCCGTTAGACTATGACTTATCAGGAGTTGAGTTTTTTGGAAATAAGGCTTGGAAAGGTTTAACTACAGGAAATTCAGGAAGAGTCATTTTACCAGGACTTGCTTCCGGTGGTGTAACAACTTTTGGTGCGCGCTGGAAAAATGGTAGTCAAAGTATCGACAATGATTTTGTCGTTTATACTCATCCAGGTTCTTATATTAAGGTAGATATTCCCTTTCATTTGACCACAGAGTTAATTGGTTTTGTTTTACGTGAAAAACATGGCTCACAAACCCCAGTGACCAATGCCATGATTAGTCTACTTGATAATCGAAATGAGCTTATACAGGAAATCAAAGTTGATGCTGACGGATACTTTGAATTTTTAGGTTTAGCACCAGGGCGATATACAGTTAAAATTCAGGATGAATTTTTAGCCAGATCAGGTTATGAGTCAGAGGTGATTGGATATAATATTAGAACAGGAAGCCAAGCCGGTTTTATAGAATTACCTGCTTTTTTATTAGCAAGAGGTAACCGAATTCTTCCATTGAAAAACGCGATTCAAGATCTTCAATTAGATGCGAATAACTCAGAGGCCATCATCAATGATGATACTCAAGGAAAGTTATTTCACTTACCGAAAAAGTCACCACCAGAAAGCTCTACAGATAGCTCTTGGAATCGCGATTATCAACATAAAGTGCCTAACGACGTTAAGAATTCAGATATTAAAATGAGTCAAGGCCAACAGAGTGACAGACCTAAATTGAAAAGAGTGTTGGTCGAAGTAGATGCTAAACAGATTGGCACTATCAGCAATAACCCATATAAAACGATATCGGGGCAGGTAATCGTTGATAAAAACGCTCTATTCACACTCCAACTAGGGGCCTATTCAAACGCTATTCAAGCTGAGGCGATTGCAGAAAAGTATCGTGCAGAAGTTATGGAAACAACTGACGACAATACAGCCTTGAACTATAAAGTTGTTACAGGAAGGTTTCCATCAAAAGAAGCAGCTCTAAATTATGGACAGCAGCATTTAAAAGGTACTGATTTCTTCCCTCGTTTATACTTTACTAAAGCGACTTCAAATGAAACTGAAAAGAACACTTGGGTTGTTCAATTCTTCGCAGGTAAAACTCTACCTAAAACAACTAAATTTGAAGCAATGAGAAAAGATGGTCTGTTTTACGCATATAAAAATATTAACGGCGAACCACTAGTTTGTATTATCTCTAAAGGTTTTAAGAGTAAAAATGAGGCTCTTGTGTTTTTAAATAAATCGGCACTAGATGGCTTTGTTTTACATCAGGCATCCTTTAACAATATTGAGAGATTATAAGCTTGAAAATTTACTGCTTGATAATTTTTTTCTTTTTCATAAAAACGGCTTCAGCAGAAGAAATTGTTCCGACGATTTCTATCGTTAAGAATATTTCATTTAGCCAAATTATATTTCTTCCGGGTAATTGTAAGTTGGATCATATGACAGGTGACATTACTGACATTTCGACGTCAAATATATGTTTTAACGCAGGGCGTGGAGTTGTAGGTCAGTATGTGATTATTTCTGAGCCAAATAAATTGATTAATATTCGAGTTAATCAAAGAGATAAAGATGGTGATGGCTTGATCTTTATCCCTGATGGCAGAATCGAGAATGATGTAGAATCAAAACTGTATGTCGCTAATCAACAAATCCAAATTAACAGCAGCACATCGGGAGTGGTTCGTATTTTTATTGGTGGTCGTTTATTTTCAACAACTGAATTGGCACCGAATAGTTCAATTAACTTAACAAAAGAAGGAGGCATAGAGTGGGAAGTGCTTCCATAACACGATTTATTGTTCTTATAATCGTTATTCAATCGCTTATATCGGGCTGTGCATCTCAGAAAGATCTGGCAAGTGAGCGGCATCGTGCAACAGTCGAAAAATTTAAAGCTTTATCAGAATACTCGGAGAGTTTGATTACCCAACAAGGAATATATGTTGTCGGTAATATTCAACACGCAGTTTCTGATTCTGGTGTGAGTTATACACTCAAAGATATTCGTTTGAGTCATCAAGAAAATGAGTATTCATTTAATCTCTTAACTCCCTCTTTTTATGGTAAATATTCTTGTTCTGATGTTTGTGTATTGATAAACCAATATGATATAGCGACCGATAATCAGGGAATGACCATACTTGAGCGTTTTTTTACAGAAAATGAGCATGAATTGTATGCGTTTTATTCAGATTTTTATTTATTAAATAAAAATCTCGAATTGATGACTGATAAAAATAGGTATTTTGTATTCTCCTATTTACGTCATTTGACGCAAAACGAGAATACATTTTCAAGTATCGAAAACTTTAGCCTTTGGTTTAAGCGTGAAACAAGTTTAGATGCTTTCACTGAATATTTGTCTAAGGTTGAATTAATATCAAGTCAAGACATTGCAAGCTTTCATGTTGATTTTATCGAGCCATCCTTATTAACTAGCAATAACAGCGACGAAGTAGGTTTAACTGTTGTAAGCGAGAGTCTTGATGAAGTACTTGTATCAAAAGTGGACGAAGAGCAACTAACTTTTAAGCAGTATAAAACCACAGATGAGTTGTTAGTAGGACAAAGTCAATTAAATCGTTTAGAGCCTGAAATAGCTCAATATTCAGATATCGAAGAAGCATGGTTGGTACTCAATACTTACCCTAAGCATGAATCAATACATTTTGATATACCCGCAACGACAATGGATGAGCAGCTTATTGCAGAATTATCATTTCATAAAGACTCCATCAAAAGCAAAGTCGATCTCAGTGCTAATGATGTTTCACAGAGCACCAGCATTGAAACTCTCTCGTATGATATGACAGTATGTACTAGCCAAGAGAACTATATAGGTAAGGTTGTCTCGGTAGAAAAAGGTGATGTGATAATTGATTTGATTGGTCAAGCTCAATATGAAGATTTAGAGGGGCTTAGAAATTATCCAAGTGGTATTTTGACACGCCTCAAACAAGAGGTGATGATTATACAACTCAATGGCGAGAAAATATTCCCTATATCAGACGTAACACCTTGTAAAATAAAAGGGGTATAGCGACAATTCAATGCCGCATTTGAAAGCTTAAATTACTTGCTTTACTATCAAGCTAGGTATCAGCTTGTTCGAAGATGCGACAACAGTATTGGTTTCTAAAGCAATCACTCGTGCATTAATAATGACACCTTTATCATTATTAATCATAGTGCCTGATAAAATATAACCAATATTTTGCTGCTTTTTGAGATCTTCAATGTTGCGTGAAAATGCAAAATCACCTTTTTGAGTCACTGCAATATTTCCTGTGATTTTATGGTCGCTTATTGGTAAGCCCAGCTTAGGTAGCTCTGTCAGGAAGTATTCAGAAATTTGATTGCCTAACGCATTGGTTTGTCTTAGTGTACTATCAAGATTTACAAATGATGTGATCGCAATTGGCTGCCTAATATTGCGTTGTATTAATGAATCATTTAACTCTTTAGACATTTGTTGAATATATTCGTTAAGCAGCTGAAAATTAATATTTGTGCGAAATAATGTGGGATCTTGCGCGTCAGAATGCATATCATAAAGACCTGCGCTAGATGTTTTAGCTGAGGAGTGGGCTCCAATTCCAATACTTCCGCAGTTATAGGTTCTACCTGTTTCATCAATACATGTATTGTTGTTTGAGTTACTGTTAGCAAAAGGGTGGCTGCAGCCCACAAGTGCTAAAATCGGTAAGAAAACTAAATGCTTTTTAAATTGATAGTCCATAAAAAATACCTCAATGTGTTTAATTTTAAACATGCATTTTTTAAGCCAGAATGATTGAATCTTGGTGTGTTTTTCTGTAATGTTTTATGAGTTTAGGCCTCTTAGTTAAATGGATATAACGGCCCCCTCCTAAGGGGCAGTTACAGGTTCGATTCCTGTAGGGGCTACCAGCTGAATTATCAAAATAAGCCGATGTATAATTTTAAAATGATCGACGATGCTTTATAGCTAACAAAAAGCAAAGTCTGAGCTTTGCTTTTTTGTTTTCAACATTACTTTATTGTTGTTCAAAGTATGTTTCTAAATCATCCGAGCCGCCAATATGTTGTCCGCCAATAAATACTTGCGGTACTGTGTCTCTTCCTGACATTGCTTTTAAGCTGGTGAGTGAAGCATCTTTACCTAATACAATTTCTTCATATGCAAGGCCTTTTTGTTGAAGGAGGCGCTTTGCATTATTACAAAATGGGCAGTTTGGTTTTGTAAATAGTGCAATTGGTTTTGGCTTAATTTGGTGAGGATTAATATAGTCAAGCATCGTGTCGGCATCTGATACTTCAAATGGGTCACCTGGCAAATCAGGTTCAATGAACATCTTGTCAATCACCCCATTTTTAACCAGCATAGAGTAACGCCAACTGCGTTGGCCAAAGCCAATGTCGCTTTTATCAACGAGCATCCCCATGCCTTGAGTAAATACACCAGAGCCATCAGGGATCAAACGGATATTGCTGGCTTCTTGATCTTGTGACCATGCATTCATTACAAAAGTATCATTAACTGAAATACATAAAATATCATCGACTCCGTTTTGCTTGAATATATGGGCTAGCTCATTATAACGAGGTAAATGTGTTGACGAACACGTTGGAGTGAATGCGCCTGGTAATGAAAAAACCACTACAGTTTTATTATTAAATAGCTCGTCAGTGGTGACAGAATGCCATTCATCATTTGCTCTGAACGGAAAGGTCGCATTTGGGATTGTATGTCCGGTTAAATCTTTAAGCATTAAAATAGTCCTTTAATTGAAGTGGGAGTTGATTACATCTTTATTATGTGCATGGATGGTTTATTTATCCAATGTTTAAAATCGCTGGCATTCATCTCTTTTTTAGATGAATACCAGCGCATGGATAGGCAGTTATAACGATGGCTCTTGCCACTCTACTAATAGAACTATGTCGCTTCTTTGGATGTTTGCTAAAAGTTCATCGGAAATGCTACTTGCTATAGCTGAGTGTTTAAATACTTGCTCAATTCTGACTTTGTTCTCACTTTGAATAATATATGGCATGGGGTAACCGTTTGTGTCTAAAATGTGAGAGCGATGGGCAACCGAAAAACTCTGCCCTTTTTTTACTCCTTGATCAGTGCCTAAATTAAGTACTATGGTGTTATCTCTAATCTCTTTGATCTGACCTTGCAGTGGCAAACATGTCAACGTATCCCTTAAATCAAAGCTAACTTGGCGAGTTAGTTGCTCTATGGCTGTGCCATATTCAGAACGCCAAAATTGACTGCTAAACACACTTGGTTGGGCTGTTTTTTTAAAGCGCCATACCGCGCTAGTTTGATAAGTGTTTTGCCACATCAATTCATGGGTGAGGGCGTTTATTAGCATGAAGTCCAAATTAAAAAACCGTTCAAATTGTTCATCTTGCCAAAATAAAAAATCAGAATTCTGCTGAGAGCCTAAAGAGGCATCAGTGATTTGAGAAATCAAAACATACTGACTGTCGGTGTGGGTTGCAATTTGCTCTACTAGGCGGTTATCAAATTGTAACTGCTCGCTAAAGTAGTCTTGGACGCGTATTGATTTGTTGTAATAAGGGCGTGCAGCAAGAGATTGCTCATTGTTTCTAATTGTTTGAAATAACTTCTCGCTGAAGGCCTTGTTGATGTCAAAAATTTGACCGTGTAAGGCGTCTTCACGGTTGCTAAGTTGAGTTTGGGTGATTGCTACTGATTTTTTGAAGTCAGATGAGAAACATTGTTTATCGTTAGGAAAAATATCCAGCCTAACGGTGACAGAGACGAAGTCATTAGAATATGTTTCGTCAATTAACTCGATATTATTTATCTCACCATGCGCCCTTACTTTGAGTTGATCTTGAGTAATTAAGCCATCTGCGACTGATTGTAAACTTGATACCGAAGCGCCAGCGTAAACAAGCGCTTGCTTAATTGCATCTTCAGTTGCACGAGCTTTAGCGCTGTGTTTATCGCCATCTCTGATTTGTGCTTGGCCTGTAGATTCGTACCACTGTGCATGGCAGTTGATCGCGAGGAATAAAAGAAGCAAAGCTGTTAATTGTTTCATATTTATATCTTAATTCATTGTGCTTGTTATTTTTACAGCAAATAATGTACCAGATAACTAAAAGGATATGTTTAGGCATATTTTGTGCATGGTTTGATGCAAAGAAATATTATGGAAAGTTTGAAATGAAACGTGCAGTCTTAGTATTTACAGGCGTGATTGCGCTATCGGGGTGCTCGCATATCTTCGATAAGCAAATAGAATACACTTATCAGCAACCTGATTCTTATCCAGTTTTGAAGGCTGTAGGTTATGCTCCAATTAGCCTTCAACCGGGTCAAAATGAGCAACAAAAAGCAATTTTGGCAATTAAAGCTTCTAAGTTAGAAGCATATAGAGAGCTTGCAGAACAAGTGTATGGTCAAAAAATTACGGCTAACTCTTCTGTTAGGGCTATGGTTGCCACGAATGACACATTAAACTCTCAAGTAAATGGTGTTGTGAGGGGAGCGAAAGTTATAAAGTCGTATGCTGTAGGTGATATATATGCGACAGAGCTGGAGCTAGATATGAAACTGGTTTATGACCTTTATATTGGTGAAGTAAAACCTAGAAGTATTAAAAAGGTAAAGTACTATTAATCGATGGGGGAGTTAACAAACTAAGCTTTGATCCCTTTCCCTAATGTTGAATTGCCCGTAGCGGCACCTTTTTTATCATAGGTGAGAGAAAGTTTAGAACCCAATAGAATGTCTTTTACTTTATTTACAGCAACATGTGTCTGATGTGCTGCATGTGCATTTATATCATTCTGTTTTTGACAGGCCGCCAATTCATCTTTTACTTCTTTAATTAACTCATCTACTTCAGTGACTGATTGAATCATTTTCGCAAGTCCGTAATGTGCAAGACGTTTGTCTACATTTTGAACCTTTTTTAGTATATCGAGTTTAGTGGTTGCTGAGTCAGTTAAACTATCTGCATTACGAGAACTGATCGCTGCTAATTCATTAGTCAGTACAAGACTCAGTTGAGCTAAATTACCTTTTTGCTCATTCAGTAAATCAATAACATGCGAAACATTGGCGAGATCATCCATATAAATTAAACTCAAATTGAGCGATGTTTTTAGCTAGCTTTTCAGCATTGACTTGATAACTACCTTCGCTGATCGCTTTTTTGAGCTCATTTACTTTTTTCGCATCAAACCCTGGAGCCTCATCTGCTTTTGTTTGAACATTTTTAAGTTGCTGAGCTTGAGATGTTAATACAACTGAATCAGCAGCAGATTTTGGGTTTGTAGTAGCTGTTTGAGTTGGAGTGACGGCACTATTTTTATCACTTGACTGGGCAGCCTGTTTATTATCAGTAAAATTCACATTGTGAGAATTTCGATTATTTACTTGATTTACCATGATCTTTTCCAAACCTATTAAAGTTAGTACTTTAGTATCGGCTAATTTAATAATAACTTTAGCATAAATGTGTGTTTTTTCGTATGTGATTTTTTGCTAGTTAATGGTTAAATTAAAATTTATTTTCTTTTCAAAAAGAGCACATTAATCAGGTTAGAAATTAATAATAACCTGATTCGGACCTGTAACTTGTGCTTGGATTTTTTTTCCTGACTGACTGTTTTCTATCAAAATATTCTCACCAATTAAGCCATTTTCTAAAGCTTCGCCATTTGTTTTAATGCTTAAAGTTTTATGCTTAGCGTAAATGGTGACTTTATCTCCTTTACAAACCGCGCATATTTGATTCAATGAAATTGAGCTACCAGCTCGAATGGATCGGGTAGCGCGACTTCCTATGAGTTCTTCAACTGAGCCTATGTGGTGACTACGCACTAAATGGCTCGGACGCATTTCGATCACTAATTTATCTTGTGTGATGATCTCTCCCTTTGCAAGCGCCGACTGAGTGACTACTAGGGAGGATAACTCTGTGGCTCGAACCTGAATATATTGATGCCACATATTATCATCTAAGCATTTAATTTGGACCGTCATTTGTCGATTCGTGTAACTGCGATTCGCTGTATTCATAACAAGCTCACTGTTACAACTTCTTTGTTTGATATGATCATCGAGTGGTAATGCATCGATAGTTCGCTCACCATTAGTCAAGGTGGGCAGCCTGCTTGCGATAAAATCCACGGCAATATTTTGTAGCTCGGTATTGCTATATGTTTTTGCAATAGTTGGTTTTGTAGTCAATAGTAACGTAAAGACTATGAAAACTAATTTGTAGATGTTTTTTTTGAACAAACTCATAAGGTTTCGACTATGCTTTATGTTGAAAACAAGGTATAAATATTTTGCGTCAATATTCAGGCGCTTGCTGTACTTAAATTATCATGAAGCAAAAATCATTCCGGGTATTTTGTTTTTTGACTAGGAGATTAAAATGGCGGGTATTTTAGACTCGGTTAACCAACGCACTCAGTTGGTTGGTCAAAATAGGCTGGAGTTGTTACTGTTTAGATTGCGAGGTCGGCAGCGCTTTGGCATTAATGTGTTTAAAGTGCGAGAAGTACTGCAATGCCCAAATTTAACTGCTTTACCAAAATCAAATGGTTTTATCCGAGGTGTCGCGCATATTCGTGGTCAGACAATATCAGTTATTGATTTGTCACTGGCCGTCGGTGGACCAAGAATTGAAGATGTCACAAACAGTTTTGTAATCATCGCTGAATATAATCGCTCTGTTCAAGGATTTTTAGTTGGCTCGGTTGAGCGAATTGTTAATATGAACTGGGAAGCAATTATGCCGCCGCCCTCTGGTTCTGGTCGATACTCGTATTTGACAGCAGTCACCGAGATTGAAAAAGAATTAGTGGAAATTCTTGATGTTGAAAAAATACTCAATGAAATCTGCCCTGTTGCTACTGAGGTCAATAGCTCAATTGTTGCAGATGGTGAGATGCAAAAAGATTTAGGCGAACGTATTGTCTTCATTGCTGATGATTCAGCTGTTGCCAGAAATCAAGTAAAACGAGCTTTAGAGCCTTTAGGTGTTCAGACTGAACTAGCCAAAAACGGTAAAGAGGCGTTAATTCGACTTCGAGAAATCGCAGCAGATGACTGTCAAAATAATATAACCGAGCGTGTTGCTTTACTGATATCTGATGTGGAAATGCCCGAAATGGATGGCTACACGTTAACTGCAGAAATAAAAGCAGATCCGAAACTAGCACCATTGCATGTGATCCTTCATACCTCTTTGAGTGGTGTGTTTAATCAAGCAATGATCGAAAAAGTGGGCGCAGATGACTTTATTGCGAAGTTTAACCCTGATGAATTAGCTGCGGCTGTGAAAAAATGGGTCCATTGTGACTGATCTTGAACAGGTGAAAGAGCTTGGAAAATAAACATTTAGAGCAAAGTGAATACGATAAATTTCGCACCTTTTTAGAGCAGCAGTGTGGGATTGTATTAGGTGATAATAAACTGTATTTAGTTAAAAGTCGGCTTGCACCTTTAATGAATCGTTTTGAGGTGTCGTCTTTATCTGAGTTAGTTAATAAAACTTTAAGCCCTCATGAACGTCAACTTCGAGCTGCAGTTGTAGACGCGATGACGACTAATGAAACTCTTTGGTTTCGGGATCAGTACCCCTTTGAATTATTGAAAACAAAATTATTTCCAGAATTAAAGGATTTACGAAGACCCGTTAAAATTTGGTCTGCAGCGAGTTCTTCGGGGCAAGAGCCATACTCTATTTCTATGTCTGTAGTTGAATATCAAAGCCAAAAACCAGGGGGGCTTGCTCAAGGAGCTCAAATCATTGGAACTGATATTTCTAATACAATGCTAGATCTGTGTAAAAATGCCGAATACGACTCTTTAGCTTTAGCAAGAGGCTTATCACCAGAAAGACGTAGTAAGTTTTTTCAAGATAGTGAAAGAGGGATGGCAAGAGTGAATGAGAATGTTAGAAAAAATGTAACTTTTCGACATTTAAACTTACTTGACTCGTATGCTTTGCTCGGGAAGTTTGACATTATTTTTTGTCGTAATGTATTAATTTATTTCTCAGCTGATGTTAAAGCTAAGATCATTGCACAGTTTGCTCAGTCGTTAAATCCTAAAGGCTACTTGTTTTTGGGTGCTTCGGAGTCCATGACAGGTTTGAGTAATGATTTTGACATGATCCGTTGTAACCCAGGTATCATTTACCAAAAGAAAAGTTAACATAAGTTCAATTCACCTTCTTTCTGTCACAAATATACAATAGTGGCCTACCCTTTGCATAATCTCTCCAAAGTCAAAAAATTGGAGGGGTTATGGCTATCAACTTTGATAAGGCGTTTGGTATTCACCCAAATGCTATGCTAGCCAGAGTACAGCGTGCTGAAGTATTAGCGAGTAATATTGCCAATGCAGATACACCTGGATACAAGGCAAAAGATATCGATTTTGCACAGGCATTAAGTAATGCCAAGTCCGCTCAAAGCAGCAATCTTGTGCGCACTAATGAAAAACATTTCAGTTTGTCGACCTCCTCAATCGAATCAAATAGTTTATTTCGCAATCCAAATCAACCAGATACAGGTGATGGTAATTCAGTTGATGTACAAGTGGAACGGAACTTGTATGTACAAAACTCTATAGAATACCAAGCAAGTCTCAGATTCATGACCGGTAAAATTCAAGGTCTAAAGAAAGCACTGGGTAGTCAAGGAGCTTAATGATGAGTTTATTTAACGTTTTTGATATTACCGGCACAGGAATGAGCGCGCAATCGGTGCGTTTAAACACCACTGCGAGCAACATTTCTAACGCAAATAGCGTGAGTTCTAGTGTCGATGAGACATATCGAGCACGGCATCCAGTTTTTGCCGCAGAGCTGACAAAAGCTGCCGCTTCGCAGCAAGGTGAATCAGTGGGTGTAAAGGTGTTAGGTGTTGTGGAAAGTGATAAGCCATTGCAAATTGAATTTAATCCAAACCACCCGATGGCTGATAAAGACGGCTTTATTTATAAATCGAATGTGAATGTGGTTGAAGAGATGGCCAATATGATCTCTGCGTCAAGAGCTTATCAGACCAATGTACAGGTGGCGGATGCTGCTAAAAGTATGCTGAGCAAAACAATCATGCTTGGTCAGCGTTAATAGGAGTGTGCAATGTTTAATCCTATAAATGGTTCACAAAGCAGCAGCTTTGTAGACAGTTTAAAAAATACAAAAGAAGAGAAAATTC
This sequence comes from Pseudoalteromonas ulvae UL12, assembly GCF_014925405.1. NCBI lineage: Bacteria > Pseudomonadati > Pseudomonadota > Gammaproteobacteria > Alteromonadales > Pseudoalteromonadaceae > Pseudoalteromonas > Pseudoalteromonas ulvae. The sequence goes on along the minus strand of NZ_AQHJ01000027.1, from coordinate 401,260 downwards.
AAACAGCTGAAGAAGCGAATGAATTATCTCAACAGGATTTCTTCACATTGATGACGAAGCAGCTCTCGATGCAAGATCCGATGAACCCAACAGACAATGAAGCCATGATGGCGCAAATGACCAATATGTCGATTGCTGAAGGTGTCAGCAATATGGCGACTAAATTTGATCAATTTGCAGCTTCTATGACTTCAAACCAAGCATTGCAAGCGTCTAGCTTAGTTGGACGAGATGTCTTGATTGATACTCACTATGTGCACAATACCCCAGGTGAAGAAGTCTCAGGTCGTATTGCTCTAGAGCAAGGTGCTTCAGATATCAAAGTTCGTATTGAAGACGAGCGAGGAGTGGTTGTTGGCGAAATTCCTTTACCGGCATCCACGGGTGGAAATCTCGAGTTTAAATGGGATGGGAAAGACTCCAAAGGAAATACAGTTCCTGAAGGCATGTACAAAATTCGTGCTGTAGGCCTAGTGCAAAACGTGCCTGATGAAAATGGGGTACTTAAAGCGCGGCATATTGAATTGCCTGTTCAAGCTCGTTCAAGAGTTGACAGTGTCAGTATGGGGCAAAATGGTACAGGGCTTGTGCTTAACTTTAACGGGTTAGGCAGTGTTAAATTTGAAGATGTTTTAGAAGTCAGTTAATAGGGTAGGTTAATTATGTCATTCAATATCGCTTTAAGTGGCTTAAAAGCTGCGCAAAAAGATTTAGATGTTACCGCCAATAACATCGCCAATGTTAATACATATGGTTTTAAAGAGTCGCGAGCTGAATTTGCAGATGTGTTTTCAACTTCTCTATTTTCAAACTCTAAAACGCAAAATGGTGAAGGGGTGTTAACGCAAGATGTTGCCCAACAATTCCATCAAGGGAGCTTATTATTTACATCAAACTCGCTTGATATGGCAATTAGTGGTAATGGTTTCTTTGTTACTACCGATGGTCCGTTAAGCCGTGATTTTACCTATAGCCGTGCAGGTGCTTTTAAGCTCGATAGTGAAAATAGAATTGTCACTTCAGGCGGAGACTTCTTGCAAGGTCTGCCTGTTAACGATGACGGGTCGGTGAAATCAGTGAGCTTAAGCACGACAGCGCCTATTCAAATTCCTGATAGTGCAGGTTCGCCAGCGGCAACGGCTCGAGTGGATATGAGTTTTAATTTAGATTCGAATGCAACTCCGCTTGACCCTTATCAATTTGATCCGACAGATACGTCTACCTACACAGCATCAACCTCGACAGTGATTTATGATTCTTTAGGTAACAGTCGTATAGCCTCTTATTATTATGTTCGAACGGCTGATCCTGCGACAGTTAATGCAGCAGCTCCAGCCCCAAGCCCAGGTTTTGCTGCTGTACCTCCCGCGCCAAACAACACCAATGCTAACTCTTGGGTGATGTTTGCAACGGTGACTGATGATGCTGGGGTGCAACAAAAAGTTGATTTACAACAAGATCCACTAGCAGTTACTGGACCGAACGCAACGACATTTTCATTACGAGATCCTGCAACAGACCCAACAGCAATAACGGGGATGCTGATCCAATTTGATACTTCCGGTGGAGTGGTAGGAGATACGTTCCCTACGCCAAAAACCGAAGCTCTAGGAGCTCCTGGTAATATCACAGGTGCGCCTATTGCGTTACCTTATGAAGGGGCAAATGTGATAACGAATGGGGCTGATCCAGATCAAAATTTAATTATGGTTATGTCAAATCTTACTCAATTCTCATCTGCGTTTGAAGTGACGGCATTGAGTCAAGATGGACAAACGGTAGGTCGTTTAACGGGGATCTCTATTGGCTCGGATGGTTTGATTGAAGCGAAATACTCTAATGGTGACTCACAAGCGATTAGTAAAGTTGCGTTGGTACGTTTTCCAAATGATCAAGGTTTAACGCAAATAGGTAATACAGCATGGACTGCAAGCCAAACATCAGGAGATCCCTTAGCTGGAGAACCTGATTCAGGAACGTTCGGCTCTATTCGCTCGGGTACGCTTGAGCAATCTAACGTTAATTTAACTGGTGAGCTGGTTGATTTAATCACCGCTCAACGAAACTTCCAAGCAAACTCACGTGCGTTAGAAGTTAATAATCAAATTTCTCAGAATATCTTACAGATCCGGTAAGTGTAAATTTATCGGTAAGTTAAATGGCTACCTTAGGGTAGCCATTTTTTTTGGCACTAATATTGCTTTATCAGGTTAAGGTTCAATTTATTGGCGAATAGAAATGGATAAGTTGCTGTATATTTCCATGAGTGGGGCAAAGCAAAATTTAATTGGTGTGTCAGTAAAAGCCAATAATTTAGCAAATGCATCTACGGTTGGTTTCAAAGCTGATTTAGAGCAAGCGCGTTCTATGCAAGCGTTTGGTGAAGGTCATCCGACACGTGTTTTTGCCATGGAAGAGCGTCCAGGATCAAACATGTCCATGGGAGCACTCTCAACAACAGGCCGAAACTTAGATGTCTCAGTCAGTGGCGGTGGTTGGTTTACAGTTCAGGATAACCAAGGTGAAGAAGCATATAGTCGCTCAGGTAATTTGCATATAACCAAAACAGGACAACTGCTAACTGCCCGCGGTGAGCCAATGATTGGTGAAGGCGGGCCGATTATTTTACCTGTCCCAATCGAAAAGATTCAAATCTCAGATGACGGCACAATCCAAGTGCGCCCTCAGGGAGCACCGGCTAATTTCTTAGAGGAAGTGGATCGACTCAAGGTGGTCGTGCCCGAAAACCAAAACTTACTTGAAAAAGGTCTCGATGGATTATTTAGGCCCAAAGACAAAGATGCATTTAATGATTTGTGTGGTTTTTGTGATACAGCACCGAATGTCCGCGTAATGAGCGGTACATTAGAAATGTCGAATGTAAATCCAGTAGATGAAATGGTTGGCATGATTGCGCACCAACGCCAATTTGAATTGCAAGTAAAGATGATGAAAACCGCAGAGAAGATCGACGAAAGTCAAAGTTCTCTAATGCGAATTATTTAATTAATTGACGGAGGATAAATTATGCATCCGGCATTGTGGATAAGTAAAACGGGGCTTGACGCTCAACAAACCGATATAGCGGTTATTTCGAATAATTTAGCCAATGCGAGCACGGTTGGTTATAAAAAAAGTAGGGCTGTATTCGAAGACTTGTTGTACCAGAACATCAATCAACCTGGCGGCCGCTCTTCTCAAGACACCGAAATGCCTTCTGGTTTGATGTTAGGAGCCGGTACAAAAGTTGTGGCAACACAAAAGAATTTTTCTCAAGGAAATATGATCACCACTGATAATTCTATGGACTGGATGATTCAGGGGCAAGGTTTCTTTGAAGTGTTATTACCAGATGGGAGCTTAGCTTATTCTCGTGCAGGTCAATTTACCACTGATGGTGATGGCCGAGTGGTGACATCAGGCGCAGGCTTTCCTGTTCAGCCTGAAATGAATGTCCCCGATGATGCTCAGTCGCTTACGGTATCTCAAGATGGTGAAGTTTCAGTAAGAGTGAGAGGTCAAGCTGATAATGTCGTCATTGGTCAGTTAACGATTTCTGATTTTATTAATCCATCAGGCCTTGAGCCGATGGGACAAAATCTTTTTACAGAAACGGCTGTCAGTGGTGCTCCTATTCAAGGTAACCCAGGAGTTGAAGGGCTCGGTATTATTGTACAAGGCGCGCTTGAAACATCAAATGTGAACACCACTGAAGAGTTAGTGAACTTAATTGAAACACAGCGTATTTATGAAATGAACTCAAAAGTTATTTCATCAGTGGATCAAATGCTGAACTTTATTAATCAGCAGCTTTAATGAGTGGGAGAGGATCATGAAGAATATTCTAGTCTGTTTGAGTACATTACTTTTATCTGTTGGCTGTATGTCGACAGGAAATCGTACTGTGCTGCAAGATGATCCTTACTATAGCCCGATGGTTCCTGAGCCGACGACAGAACAATTGGTGCAAACGGGCTCTTTATTTGATGCTTACACTTCAAATGATTTATACAGTGATAAAAAAGCAGTACGTGTCGGCGATATCATCACTGTAATGCTTAATGAATCGACTCAAGCCTCTAAAAGCGCCAAAACCGAAACAGATAAAGCAACAGACATTGGTCTACAACCTATCGTAGGTTTAGGTGGAAACAACGTTAATATCGGTGGTGAAAGTATTCAGTTGGGATTAACGTCCGATGCCTCTTATAAAGGGGATGCTAAATCTAATCAATCAAATAGTTTAAGTGGCAATATTTCAGTCAATGTGATGCGAGTTTTGCCTAATGGTAACTTGATGATCCGTGGAGAGAAATGGCTCACTCTCAACACTGGTGAAGAGTTTATTCGATTAGAGGGAATTATTCGTGTCTCTGATGTTGCAGCGGATAATACGGTAGAGTCGAATCGTATTGCCAATGCCCGGATCCAATATTCAGGAAAAGGTGACATGCAAGATGCTCAAAGTAGTGGCTGGCTTTCTCGCTTTTTTATGGGCTCTTTATTTCCTTTTTAGGATGTTCGATTATGAAAATATTCAAATATTATACTTACCTTATTTTATTAGCTCTATCGTCAATGAGCTATGCAGAACGCATTAAAGATGTTTCTATGGTTGAAGGGGTACGTGATAATCAGTTGGTTGGATATGGTTTAGTTGTTGGACTACCAGGCACTGGAGAGCAAAGCCGTTTTACTGAACAAACGTTTAAAGCCATGCTCAATAGTTTTGGTATAGCCTTACCTGCCACTTTAAAACCGAAAATTAAAAATGTCGCGGCTGTGGCCGTACACGCTAAACTTCCGCCGTTTGTGAAGCCCGGTCAAACAATTGATGTGACCGTCTCATCTATTGGCAGTGCAGGGAGTTTACGTGGTGGTACATTGTTGCAAACTTTCTTAAAAGGGATTGATGGTAATGTGTACGCGATTGCACAAGGGAGCTTAATTGTCAGTGGTTTAGGAGCTGAAGGGCAAGATGGAAGTCGAATTCTAGTCAATACTCCCACAGTTGGCAGAGTCCCTAATGGTGGTACTGTCGAGCGAGCGGTGGCCAATCCTTTTTCTCAAGGTGACTACATTACCTTCAATCTTCATCGTCCTGATTTCACAACCGCTAAGCGCCTTGCAGATACCATTAACGAACTCGTTGGGCCAAGCTCAGCCAGTGCGATGGATGCAGCTTCGGTAAGAGTTATTGCCCCACGAGATGTATCACAACGTGTTGCGTATTTATCAACGCTCGAAAATCTAGAGTTTAAACCTGCAGATACTTCAGCCAAAATTCTCGTTAACTCACGTACTGGTACGATAGTGATTGGTAAAGATGTCCGACTGCAGCCTGCCGCAATTACCCATGGGGGATTAACGGTGACTATTGCCGAGCAACAAAATGTGTCGCAGCCTAATCCATTTGCTGAAGGCGAAACGGTTGTTACTCAACAAAGTATCATTGATGTATCCCGCGATGATACGCGTGCATTTGTTTTTGATCCCGGCGTGAGTTTAGATGATTTAGTTCGGGCTATTAATGAAGTGGGCGCAGCACCTGGTGACTTAATGGCTATTTTAGAAGCGTTAAAAGAAGCCGGTGCGATCAGCGGACAATTAGTCGTTATCTAAATACAATCCGACTTTTCATAAAAACCCAGTTTTCACTGGGTTTTTATTTTTAATATACTGATAAATAAGCTTATTATTACATTTGTTTTGTTGGCATTTCAATTGCATTGATTAAGGTAATCTTTGGAGTGTCAACAAACTGTTATGAATGAACTTAATCAACAAATGCCCAGTAATTATTTTGACCTAAATAGTCTGAATGATTTACGCCGAGATGCAAAAAACGGCCAAGGCAATGAAAAAGAAGCGCTTCGAAAAGCTGCGCAGCACTTTGAATCTATTTTCATGAATATGCTGTTGCAAAGTATGCGAAAAGCCAACGAAGCATTTGAATCTGATAGTCCTTTCAATAGTCAATCAACCAAATTTTATCAAGACATGCATGATCAGCAGCTGACCATGGAGCTTTCGAGTAATGGCTCGCTTGGGTTAGCTGATTTAATTGTGCAGCAATTGAGCCCAGATTATTCAACCTATCGCCCGGCCTCAGTTCTAAGAGGTAATGGCGATCTAGGCACTCAGAGTCAGAACATGAGTGATATGAGCGTGCCACCATCGAAAAAAAACCTACCTAGTTGGGTTGATGAACAGTTTTCAGTTGCAAATATACAAGCACAAAGTGCATCAAATAATACAGCTAGCCAGATTAAACCTGAGCCTATTACCCGCTTTGATTCTCCAGAGTCATTTATTCAAAAATTATGGCAAAAGGCGAAGGTGGCAGGGGAGAAACTTAACCTCAATCCAGCCGCGATGATTGCCCAAGCTGCACTTGAAACAGGTTGGGGAAAGCATGTAATTACAGCGCCTAATGGTCAATCTAGTAATAATTTATTCAATATAAAAGCAGGTGGTAATTGGCAGGGTGACTCAGTCAAAAAAGTCACATTGGAGTTTGAAGATGGCGTTGCAGTCAAGAAGAACGCAGCTTTCAGAGCGTATGACAGTATTGAAGAAAGCTTTGATGATTTTGTGAATTTTTTAAGTTCAGGGAGTCGTTATCAAGAGGCACTCAAGTCAACCGGCAATATGGAGCAATTTTTGCATAAGTTACAACAAGCAGGTTACGCAACTGATCCAAATTATGCGAAAAAAATTATCGGCATCCTCAATAGTGAAGGGCTGCAGCAGGGGATCAGTCGCATGTTAAGTAACGACGTTGCAAACATTACGGAGTGATAACGAATGAGTTTTGGAATTTTAGGCACAGGTGTTTCAGGCTTAGCAGCCGCTCAAAAAGGGCTCGACACCACAGGCCATAATATTGCCAATGTGAACACGGCTGGTTATAACCGTCAAACAGTTGAGCAAATTTCAACGGTGGGTATCCCTTTTGGTGGTGTGTACTTAGGAAATGGAACCCAGATTTCTTCAATTTCTCGTTCATTTAATGAATTTTCTTACAGCGAAGTTATTTATAACAAGAGCCAATTTAATTACAACAATACTCAAACGGTTAATGCTGGGCGTTTAGATAACTTCCTTGCAAACACCGATACAGGGATCACCAAAAGTATTGAGGAAGCCTTTAATTCTATCAATGGTGTCACTGAAGATCCGACCATTATTTCTGCAAGAAATGTATTTTTAAGTACCGCAGAGTCAGCTGCGAAACGATTTAATAATATGTTTACCGAGGTGGAGCAGCAACATCTTGGCAATATCAACCAAGAAATAGAAACGACCGTTGCGGCTATTAATGAAATAAGTACACGAATTGCTCAGCTTAATGGTGAAATCGCGGTGGCGAACTCGGTGGCTGAGAATGGCTTCCCAGCCAATGATTTACTTGATAAGAGAGAGCTTTTAATTAGTCAGCTTAGCGAACGAGTTGAAGTTAACATTATCGATTTGCCTGATGGTACCATAAATTTAACTGTGGGTACTGGTTTGACGCTCGTTGCCGGGACGTTTCCGGTTCCTTTATCAGTAGAACGAAATGAATTTGATACAAACAAATTAGAAATTGGTATTTCTCCAACTCCTGGTGCACCTAAAAAGTCGATTGTGACAGATCAAATTGATGGTGGCTCACTGGGAGGGTTATTCAAAATTAGAGAAGAGCTTCTTTTACCTGCAATTCGTGAAATGGGCAAAATCTCAATTGCTTATGCAGATGCGTTTAATCGTCAGCAGTCGTTAGGCCGTGATTTGAATGGCGCACAAGGAACCAATTTATTTAAAGATATCAATGATCCTCAAACCGCTTTATCAAGAACACTTAATTCTCGAAATAACCCAGTTGGAACAGACTTTTCAATCAATATTACCAATGCCGCTTTAGTTACCAGTGATGAATATAAAATGGTCGTGGATGCGGGTGGTAATTTAGTTGTTACTGATAAAGACCAAAATACATTGGTGACTTTTACAGCGGCAGATATTGCAGGCATGTCGCCGCCGACAAATACTCGGTTAGAAATTCCTGGCACTGGTTTAAATATTAATATTGCAAACAATAATTTAGCGCCAGGTGATAAGTTTCTGATCCGTGCAACCTATTCTGGTTCTCGTGATATCGAGCGTACTTTAGAAGATCCAACATTAGTGGCTGCAGCGGGTAATCAACTTGATGTGGCAGCAACCACTAATCCTAATAATGTTGAGTTTAATCTTTATGAAATTAGCAACACTGCGGATGCTAATTTTCCTAACGAAGTCAATTTTCCTTTGCCATTAGCCCCTCAAATTCAGGTCGCTATTAATGCGGCAGGGACACAATACAGTATTCAAGATTCCGCTGGTGCCCCTTTAGCGGCACCCGCTGGTGGTCCTTTTAATATCCCAGCCGATCAAATCATAGATTTACCCGGTATGCGTTTTGAGCTCAAAGGTAAATTGGCTGGGAATGAAGTATTCACAATCACAAATCAAGATGGAACAGCGCCTTATAACACCAAGAAATTCGGACCAGGTGACAATACTAATGCTTTGAAAATGCTCGATTTTCAAAATAAGAAAACACTGGATGGTGGTACGAATACATTCTCGGAATCCTATGCAGAATTGGTCACTTTTGTTGGTGTGAAAACGCAAAGTGGACAAATCAATGCCGACTCATTTGCAGTGTTACTTTCAGGTGCAGAGCAACGGATGGCGGCTATTTCAGGAGTTAACTTAGATGAAGAGGCGGCAAATTTGATCCGCTACCAGCAAGCTTACTCCGCTTCAGCGCGAATTATTTCAATCGCTAATGAAACCTTTGACAGTTTAATGCAGGCCGTAAGGTAGGAGTTAATTATGAGAATCGGAACCGCTAACTTTTATCAACGTTCATTGGTCAACCTGCAAACTCGCCAGTCTAATTTAGATCGGGCGCAAGAAGAGTTGTCATCAGGAAAAAAAGTTATTCGCCCTTCGGATGACCCTGTGGCATCTAACAGCATTATTAAACTTAAAAAAGAGCTCGAAGTATCAAATCGTTACATTGACGCACAATCAACTGCGACACGCTATAACCGTGAAATGGAAACATCTTTGGACTCAATGAATAACATTTTGCTTAGGGTACAAGAGATCCTCACAGGTGCGATTAACGGTTCACTAGATGAAAATGCGCTAAAAGCGTACCAGCAAGAGTTAGGCTCTCGTCTTGAAGAATATGAAGGTATTGCGAATCAGAAAAATGCGAATGGTGATTACATGTTTTCTGGCTATCAGACACGGACACAGCCGTTTCAGCAGGATGAGTTTGGTTATTTTGAATATTTTGGTGACAGCGGTCAACGTGAAGTGCTTATCGCGCCAAGTTTTGAAGTCGCTGTCGCTGAGCCTGGTAATCAATTTGTCACTAATGTTGCGTCAAAATACAGTCATTTCCGCCCAGCCGCGGCAGCGGCTAGTGGTGCTAAGGTATCATTGGGGTTTGTGAAAGATCCGACAGAGTTTAAAGCGCCAACAGCTCCAGCAAATACGTATCAAATTCAATTTACAGGTGCGGTGCCACCCCTTGCTGATACTTGGCAAGTGATCGATGTATCAATGGCCGCACCAAATGTAGTGAGCGGCCCATACAACTATGCTGCGGGTGATGACATTAACTTTCAAGGAGTCAGTGTCAAAACAAACCTAAATATTCCACCCCAAGCTGGTGACACTATTGATATGCAGCCTGATGTTAAGCCGAATGAAACGAGTACTCTTTGGCTTTTTAAACAGGCTATGGATGCGATGTCTATTACAGGTAATAGCTACACAACACAGGCTATTCAAGGATCGACGCTGGCTATTACCGGTGGAGATATTAACTTTCCAGATGAACATAAATTAGCCGATTTTGAGATTGTTTTTCCAGCGGCTGGATTAGTCGAAATCAGAGAAGTAAATCGAGCCACTGCACCGCCTACTGTGTTATCTACGCCTGTACCCGCTCAAGCTTACAACCCGGCTGGGACCAAAATTGAATTTAATGGAATGGAATTGAATTTGTCAGGCACGCCGGGGAATCAAACAACTATTCCTGCCGCGCCAGCGCCAAATTACCCGGAATCAATCCAACTTGATAAGCCTGAGAGTAGTCGACGTGTTGAAGTCCTCGGAACCTTATTACAAGAGATTTCAAGTGCGCAAACCAATATTGACAACACTCGTTCTCAAATCGGTGCGCGTATGAACAGTATTGATAATGAAGAGCAAGCCCAGCTTTTGTTTAAAGAAACAACAAAAGTCACACTGGCGGAAATAGAAGAGATTGATGTCTATGAAGCTGTTACCAATTTGGAAAACTCACGTGTTGGTTTACAAGCTGCACAACAAGCTTTTTCACGTGTTCAAAACTTATCCTTATTTGATTACATATAGTTGGCACATTAAATGCTTTTAATTATTGAAGACACACTTCCATCACTGAGGAGAAACTAAGATGGGTATGTATATTAATACTAACGTGGCCTCTATTAATGGCCAACGTAACTTAAATAAATCGACAGAGGGCCTTACGACCTCTATGCAGCGCTTGTCATCAGGTTTAAGGATTAACTCAGCCAAAGATGATGCTGCCGGAATGCAAATTTCTAATCGCTTAACGTCGCAAGTAAACGGTTTGACCGTTGCCGTTCGAAATGCAAATGATGGTATTTCAATGGCGCAAACGGCCGAAGGTGCCTTACAAGAAAGTACCAATATTCTACAACGTATGCGTGATTTGGCGATTCAATCTGCTAATGGTACCTATTCCGATGGCGATCGCGCAGCTCTGCAAGAAGAAGTTGTGCAGTTACAGCGCGAACTGGATCGAATTGCAGCGACGACGACATTTGGTGACCGAAAACTATTAGATGGCTCTTTTGGTACTGAGGCCTTTCAGGTTGGCGCAAAATCTTTTGAGACTATCAATGTCAGTATTGGCTCTTTTGAAGCGACCGATATGGGGGCTGAATCATTTGAGTTAATCAATGGTGATACGACGACGGCAACTGCGGTTCTTGGTACTGCTACGAATATTAATCAAGTCGATAGTTTAGTTGGTTTTGGTAACATGGCTCTTACGAGTGGTGTCACTGCTTACTCTTCTTATACAAATAGTATTCAAGGTGCATTAGCTACCTTGAGCACTGCAGCAACCTATTCATTAGGTATTAAAGGCGGCTTAGGTGAAGCGAATGTCAGTGTTAATGGTGTTGCAAGTGCCTATGAAGCCGCTCAAACGGTTAATCAAGTATCGGCAAGAACCGGTGTCCTTGCTGATGCTAGAAATAATGTCACGCTTGATTTCTTCTCGGGCGCGAATGATGCTGCATTGTTGTCGATAAACACAACTATCACTATGGAACTACGTGGCCAAAACACAGATCCAGCAATTGATCCTGCGCGAATTAAATTTACCTTATCTGACACAGAAGATTTGACTTCAGTTGTTAATGCTTTTAATGAAGCAGCGACAGTGACTGGGATTTCTGCAAAATTAACAGGTGATGGCCGCGTAGCACTGATTTCTGAACGTGGTGACAACATCGTGATGGAAAATATTCAAGCGACAGGCGCAGAAACACTATTAGCGATTAGTGCTACAACTTATGGCTATGATGGCAACGTCTTGGATACAACTACAGCAATTGCATCAGGAACGATAGCGGATTCAACAGGTGCACTAGGCGCATCACTAAATGAGACCGCAGCAACGTTTGCAACCTTTATTGGAACTGTTCGAACTCATGGTAACAATGATTTTAAATTAAGCTTGACTGGTACCGCTTTAGAGGGTGGTAACTTATTACAGGGCACAGGTAATACAGCGGTCATTTCTGAAAAAGAAACAGTCGATGAAATCAATATAGGTACGGCTGTTGGTGCACAAAAAGCGATTGAGATTATCGATGGTGCGGTATCTTACATTGATAGCCAACGTGCAGGATTAGGTGCGGTGCAAAATCGTTTATCAAGCACGATTTCTAATTTAGAGAATGTTGTTGAAAATGCGACGGCGTCTAGAAGTCGTATCAGAGATACTGACTTTGCGATGGAAACAGCAACAATGACTAAAAATCAAATATTACAACAAGCCGGCACTTCAATTTTGGCGCAAGCCAATCAGTTACCTCAAGGAGCATTATCACTTTTGGGTGGTTAAACTTCTTAGTAACTTTTTCTCCTCTTCCAACTCCAGCATATGCTGGAGTTTTTTTATCTTTTAAATAATGTGGTACGTATCCTGCATTTATTGTTTGAGATAGGCTTTTAGCCATTTAAAACAGTAACTAACCTAAACGTGGCAATTGCTTGCCATAAGGGGATGCAAACAATGGGCATGTATATCCAAACAAATGTTGCCTCTATAAATGGGCAGCGCAATTTAAACAAATCAAGCGATGATTTGACCACTTCTATGCAGCGACTATCATCTGGTCTGAGAATTAACTCCGCTAAAGATGATGCCGCAGGCATGCAAATCTCCAATAAATTGACGTCGCAAGTGAATGGCTTAAACGTTGCTGTCAGAAATGCTAATGATGGTATTTCTATGGCGCAAACAGCGGAAGGCGCACTGCAAGAAAGTACGAATATTTTACAACGGATGCGAGATCTAGCCGTACAGTCTGCCAATGGTACTTATTCCGATGGTGATAGAGCCGCTCTTCAAGAAGAAGTCGTGCAATTACAGCGAGAATTAGACCGTATCGCATCAACTACGACATTTGGTGATAGAAAACTGCTTGATGGCTCATTTGGTACTGAAGCGTTTCAAGTTGGCGCTCGCTCATTTGAAACTATTAATGTCAGTGTTGGCTCATTCTTTGGTGAAGATATGGGAACTGAGTCCTTTGAAATTATCAATGGTGACACCTTAACGGCGACCACGCTTGGAACAAGTAAAGGCATGGCCGCGGTTGATAGCTTAATAGGCTTCGGTAACATGAGTTTAATGACCGCTGCGACAGCGGTGAGTTCGTATACAAATTCAATCGAAGGTAATTTACCTACTTTATCAACAGCTGCAACCGTTGCCTTATCTATTAAAGGTGATTTAGGCAGTGCTACAGCAAGTATTAATGGTATCGCAAGTGCATATGAAGCATCGCAAACGATTAATCAAATCTCGGCTAAAACTGGCGTGATTGCTGATGCTCGTAATGTAGTGACGCTTGACTTTTTTGGTGGTGCAAATGATGCCGCTTTACTCTCGATTGATACCACAGTTACTTTAGAGCTTAGAGGGCAAAATACCGATACATCACAAGATGGCGCGCGCATTAAGTTCACTATTTCTGATACTGAAGATTTATCTGCCGTAGTCAATGCGTTTAATGAGCAAGCAACTGTAACGGGAATCTCAGCAAAACTGACCGGGGATGGGCGTGTTGCTTTAATTTCTGAACGTGGTGATAACATCGTCATGGAGAATATTCAAGCCACGGGCGCTGAAACAGTCTTAGCGATCAGTGCAACTAGTTATGGTTATGATGGCGAAGTGCTTGACACCACAACGGCAATTGCCTCAGGAACATTAGGCAGTGCAGGTACTTTAGAAGGATTAGTTGCAGAATCGGCTGCTGGGTTTGCGACATTTGTCGGAACTGTTCGTACGCATGGTAATGGTGACTTTAAATTGAGTTTAGGTACGGCAACGGCGTTGCAGGGCGGCAATATGCTGCAAGGCACTGGCAATACCGCGGTTATATCAGCTAAAGAATCTGTGGATGATATCAATATCGGGACGGCTGTTGGAGCGCAAAAAGCAATTGAAATCGTTGATGGCGCGCTTTCTTATATTGATAGTCAACGTGCGGGGCTCGGTGCTGTTCAAAACCGCTTGAGCTCAACAGTATCGAATCTTGAGAACGTAGTTGAAAATGCCTCAGCATCAAGAAGCCGAATTCGAGATACTGATTTTGCCATGGAGACTGCGAGCATGACTAAGTCACAAATATTGCAACAAGCTGGCACATCTATTTTGGCCCAGGCTAACCAGTTACCACAAGCAGCCTTGTCTTTATTAGGCTAATTAAATAATGAAAAAAGAACCAATTGAGAAATTGGTTCTTTTTTATGTAAATAAAATCAATCACTAACGAATTAATTCATCCTAGTAAAATTAAAATAGTTAAAAAAAGCTAAATGTTTTTGATCTCCTTCCGATACATACATTGAGAGTCTTAATTATCAATTGTTCGCTGGAGAAATTACTATGGCAATTTCAGTTCAAACGAATGTCGCATCGATCAACGCTCAACGTAACTTGAGCAAATCTGGTAGTGCGATGGAAACATCAATGCAACGCTTATCATCTGGTTTGAGAATTAACTCAGCTAAAGATGATGCTGCGGGTATGCAGATTTCAAATAAACTTACTTCACAAGTAAATGGTCTAAACGTTGCTGTTCGAAATGCAAACGACGGTATTTCAATGGCGCAAACTGCAGAAGGTGCGTTACAAGAAAGCTCAAACATCTTACAACGTATGCGTGACTTGGCAGTTCAATCGGCCAATGGTACGTACTCTGATGGTGACCGTTCTGCACTTCAAGAAGAAGTAGTACAGTTACAACGTGAGTTAGACCGTATTGCAGAATCTACGACTTTTGGTGACCGTAAATTGCTTAATGGTTCTTTCGGTACTGAAGCGTTCCAAGTTGGTGCTAAATCATTCGAAACCATCAACGTGAGTGTTGGCTCATTCTTTGGTGCTGACATGGGTGCAGAATCATTTGAAATTATCAATGGTGATACATCTACAGCCACAACGCTTGGTACATCAGCAGGTATGGTGACGGGTGGTGATAGTTTAGTTGGTTTTGGTGGCATGAGCTTAACAACCGCAGCAACAGCGGTTAGTACTTACACCAATTCAATTGAAGGTAACATTGCAACACTAAGTACAGCTGCAACCATCGCACTTCAAGTAAAAGGTGATTTAGGTAGTGCTACTGCAAGTATTAATGGTGCTGATGCAAGTGCATATAATGCTGCATCTTCAATCAATCAGATTGCAGCTAAAACAGGCGTACTAGCTGACGCTCGAAATGTGGTTACTCTTGATTTCATGGGTGCAGCGGATGCCGCATTACTGTCAATCGAAACAACGGTTACAATGGAGCTTCGAGGTCAAAATACTGACACTGCAAAAGAAGGTGCATTGATCAAATTCTCAATCACAGATACTGAAGACTTAACAGCCGTTGTGAATGCGTTCAATGAAGCGGCGACTGAGACAGGGATTTCAGCAAAACTAACTGGTGATGGCCGAGTTGCGTTAATTTCTGAGCGTGGCGATAATATCGTAATGGAAAATATCCAAGCGACAGGTGCAGAAACGGTACTTGCTATCAGTGCGACTACATACGGCTATGACGGTAACTTCCTTGATACTACTACAGCGATTGCTTCTGGTACTATGGGTAGTGCAAACACCCTTGAGGGTATGACCGCAGATAGTTCAGCTGGCTTCGCAGTGTTTGTTGGTACGGTTCGTACTCATTCAAATGGTGATTATAAGTTGAGCCTAGGTACAGCGACAGCATTACAAGCGGGTAATATGTTGCAAGGTACAGGTAATACTGCTGTAATTTCTGATAGAGAAACGGTAGACGATATTGATATCGGTACTGCGATTGGCGCACAAAAAGCAATTGAAATAGTGGATGGTGCACTTGGTTATATCGATGAGCAACGTGCTGGTTTAGGTGCGGTACAAAATCGTCTTAATTCAACTGTATCAAACTTAGAAAATGTTGTTGAAAATGCTTCAGCGTCTAGAAGTCGTATTCGTGATACAGACTTTGCTACCGAAACGGCTAGCATGACTAAATCACAAATTCTACAGCAGGCGAGTACATCAATTTTAGCTCAGGCTAATCAGTTACCTCAAGCAGCGTTAAGCTTGTTAGGTTAACCGTAAACGATAATTGATGACTCTGAAAGGAATCTGTTTTGCAGATTCCTTTTGTCTTAAAAAATTAATGTTTAGGTGAATGTATGAAAGTTGATACCACAAACATTATTGAACAGGCAGTCGTGAAACAGCCAGTAAGCAATCAGCATCCTGAGCCAAAACAAGTTGCCTCTCAATTAAATAAACCAATTACTTTTGAAGATCATTCTACTTCCCTTGTTAAAGCAGAAGATGAAATGAATCAAGATGTTGAAAAGGATTCGGAAGCGGTAAATATGGAAGAGGTGGCGCAAAAGTTGCAAGACTTTGTTGATTCACTCAACACATCTTTACGTTTTTCAGTAGACAAAGAGTCAGGTAGAGACATAATTAAAGTTGTGGACAGTGAATCTGGAGACCTTATCCGTCAATTTCCGTCAGAAGAGGTTTTAGATGTCATCAAATCTTTATCAAAAGCAACGGGAACATTGCTTAGCGAAAAGGTCTAAATAGCTTTTTATATGAGGTCAGTATTATGCCAAGTCTATCATCCCCAGGTATCGGCTCAGGGTTAGATGTCAATTCTATTGTTACGCAATTAGTTGAGGCAGAAAGAAAGCCATTTGATGATAAAACCTTAAAAACGGAAGAAAAGTACACTGCACAAGTGTCTGATTTAGGTAAATTGAAAAGTGCAATCTCAGATCTCAATGATGCCTTGTTCGATTTAAAACTCCCCACCACATTTTCTAAGCGTAGCGTTGAAAGTGCATCGTCTAAGTTCGACGTTGAAGCCGGCTCTGCAGCATTGCCTGCAAGCTACGATATTAAAGTCGACCAAGTCGCACAAAGTCAAACGATTACTTCCAAGGCATTCGACCTCACTACCGCTGTAGGCCAAGGGACACTGACTTTGAAAAACTCTTCATCGTCTTTCAATATTGAAGTTTCAGCCTCAGATACTCTGGATAGTGTTGCTGCAAATATTAATAGCTCAGGCGCCAATTTTGGCGTAACAGCAAGTATTATTAACGGTGAAAATGGTAGTTATTTAGTTTTATCGGCTGATAAAACGGGATTAGAGAGTGCAATTGAAATCGAAGTAACAGATCAAGATGGCCAGGGTTATGATAATTCAGGCTTATCTCAATTGGCATTTTCAGCAAAAAATACAGTTTTGGCTCAAACTTTTACTGCAGGGGAAGTCATGAATGCTGATGGCACCTCAAATGGTGTTATCACTTTAGCCAATGGCACAAGTAGTGAGAATATTAATATTTTGGCTACTGATACGATTGAAGATGTTGTTAATAAAATCAATGCTAACTCCATTAATGTAACTGCGTCGCTAGAAGATGATGGCGCTGGTGGTAAAAAGTTGGCTCTGGTTTCTACAAATGATTATGGTAATCATCAGGTGAGTATTGCAATCGCTTCTGATGATGATGGGAATACTACAGATTTATCAGGAATTTCACGGTTAGCTCATAGTTATTCACCAAATAATTATGTTGAAAATCAAGCTGCTTCAGATGCTAAAATAACGGTAAACGGTGCAATCTCTGCAAGTAGTAGTACAAATACATTCGATAAAGTCGTTGCAGGTGTTGCCCTTACCGTGAAAAGTGCACATGCAGCAACAGACGCAGCAGATAAAATCACTGTTTCTTTAGATAAAGGGTCGACAGAAGAAGCTGTTGGAAAATTTGTTGACTCATTCAATGCCATGCTTGATGTTGTCAAACAAGTAACTAATGCAGATAAAGAAACGGGAAGTGTTGGCTCTTTGATTAGTGATAGTACTGTACGTACTTTCTTAGGTCAGTTACGTGAGTCGATGGGAGATGCTGTACCAATTGAAAATAATTTATCGCTTTCTCTTTCGATGATAGGCGTCTCAACACAAAAAGATGGTACCTTGAAGTTAGATAACAAAGAACTTAAAAAACAAATAGATACTAACTTTGAGCATTTTGGTACGTTTTTTAGTGGTGAGAAAGGGATTGCGCGTTCATTAGCCGATGTTGTTAATGAATATAAAGGAACCGGCGGTATTGTTGATAACAAAATCAAATCAATTAATGGCTACATGGAAAAGTTAAACGAAGAAAAAGACAAATTTAACACTAAAATGGTGAAGTATGAGAGCCGTTTATTTAGTCAGTTTAATACCATGGATTTGTTAGTCGCTAATTTGAATGCAACTAGTCAATACTTAACTGGAGCATTAGATAATTTACCAGGGGTTGTTAAAAAGTCTAAATAAAGACTATATTGGTACGATAATTGAATATTTTAAAGACGCCGTAAGGCGTCTTTTTATAGGTATAAATAATGAGTTTAGATAAAGCACTACTTAAGAATATTTTAACGTTAACGTTCGATACGAACATGCACTTTTTAAAAGAGCAGTTCCCGCATTTGTTTGAAAAATTTGTTAACTATGAACCAAAAGAGTATGGCTTAGAATTAGATGAGAACAATCATCTTAATATTGCCTGTAATGGCCACTTTATTTATGCAGGCAATCCTAAAGAAACGGTGATAGAACAAACACAATGTTTTATCAAAAATCCGATCCGCAATATTTATCGCATTACCCCCATGAGCGATGAAGAAAAAGAGCGAAATAACCCGATCGGTTTTAAACACTTAGATTATTTAACTGATGTAGCAAGGTTAGGTGCAAAGTATGAGGGCAAGGCTTTGTTTGAAGACTTGCATACTATCCCTATTGGTCGTTTTCCGTTTTTAGCTGTAATTGGTGTCGGTCTGGGCTACCACCTTGAGCAATTAGCTGAGCAGAATATAGATCATATCTATATTTATGAGCCCAATGAGGATTTGTTTTATAGTTCATTATTTACCTTAAACTGGCGTTGGTTAGTTGAACGATTTCAAGGTGTGAATAAGTCAATAACGATCTTAGTTGGCGCCAACAAAGAGTCATTCTTTGAAGGATTTCAAAAGCTATTTTTTCGCTTTGGTATATTCAAATCTGGTTGTTTATCTTTTTATAAGCATTACGAGAGTGAAACTTCGGGCGAAATTGTTGACTATATTCTAAAAAATGGTCGTGTTCTTTACTCTGGTTTTGGTTTCACAGAAGATGAAATATTATCTTTAAAACATACCTACGAAAATATTGCTAAACAGCACGCATTTTTGAAAGCGGGCACACAGTTGATGGCCAATAAAATTGATGCTCCAATTTTCATTTGTGGCTCCGGCCCTTCGTTAGATGATGACTTCGAAATAATTAAGGAAAATAAAGATAAAGCAATCATCGTTTCGTGTGGCTCGTCTTTAATGGCGTTGAAAAAGTATGGGATCAAGCCAGACATTCATTTTGAAGTTGAAAGAACAGGGCCTGTTCTGGACTGGTTGCTAGCTATCGATGATAAAGAATACCTAAGTGATATTACTTTCATTGGCATGAATACTGTTTATCCACCTGTGATGGATTTATTTAAAGAAACAATCTTATTTCTCAAACCTAATGATGCCGCATCCGATATGGTTCGTGTCACTTATGAGCATGACTTATCTATTATTTATGCAACTAACCCAACCGTTGTAAATGGTGCGCTGGGCTTTTTTAATCATGTTAAATCAAATGATATTTACATGTTTGGTTGTGATTTTGGCTACATCGATCCGAATAAACATCATTCAGATAAAACGGGCTATTTTGATGCATTTAAAGAAACTGCGGTAGTTCAAACTCAAAAAGATCAAAGAGAAGCAAATTTCGGTGGTGTTGTTTACACTGACAGTACACTCGACTCAGCAAGGCATGCGGCAGAATATACCCTACGACATCATGTTAGCGAAAACGATAATAAGACAGTTTACAATTGTTCTAACGGAGTGAAAGTTGTCGGTACCACTGCGTTGCACTCTAATGAAATTGTATTGGAAAAACAGGTTGATAAAGCAGAATTTGTACAATTTCTAAAGTCAAACTCAAGTGACTCATCATTAGATAAAGAAACGTGGCAGCGTGAGATTGCACTCAGAATTGGTACGATTATCAATATCATTGATGAAACGATGATTAAGCCAGAATATCTTGAAATTGATTTTGAGCCCAAAGACATTATAGATATTTTTGACACTGTCCATCAGCGGTTAATGAGCTTAGATGGAACCAAGGATATCGTTGCAATTCGAGTCCTTAATGGCAGTGTTACCTACATGGAAACTACGGTTTTAGGTTATGTTTATCTGATCGGAAATAATACTTATTGTAAATCTTTCTTGAAAGAAGCGTTTGCGGTCATGTTTGAATATTACGGTGTACTTAGAACGCTATTGTTAGAAGCAGCACAGGAGATGGGAGCAAAAATGGATGATTAAGCAAAAAGATATCTTTTTAGGTTCTGAAGGCGATGCTTGGTATGCAAGAAATAAAGCCCATTACCAAAGTTTGCCTGAGGGAGCTGATGCGTTGCTCGACTTTGTGTTGCAGCAACAACTTAGTCCAAAAAAAGTATTAGAGATCGGCTGCGCTAATGGACGACGCTTAGAGTTATTTCATAAAACATTTGATGCTGATTGCTATGGTGTTGATGTATCGACAAGTGCGATTAAAGAAGGGGAAAGTCAGTACCCCGCATTGAATTTAACTGTGGGTTCAGCAGATAAACTAGATTACCCAGATGAATCCTTTGATATGATCATTTTTGGTTTTTGTTTGTATTTGTGCGATCGCAATGATCTATTTCAAATTGCAGCACAAGCAGATCGGGTACTAAAAGATGGCGGGTATATCATAATTCAAGATTTTCATCCTGCGACACCTTATAAAAATGAATATAGCCACAAAGCGGGTATCTTTAGTTATAAGATGAATAATAGTAACCTGTTTTTATGGAATCCAGCTTATAGTCAATTTGCTCTGGAGATCAGTACTCATGGTGATAAATCTATGCGGGTGATTGAAGATGAAAGAGTATCAATAAGTTTACTTTATAAGGATTTAGCGAACGCTTATCGACAAAAATAACAGAATAAACCTGGATGGCATGCCTTAAAAACATACCATCCAGGTAAACATACGAGCTACTTTTCGATTAAATCCCAATTCATAGGTGTGGCAAATTCAATATCTGTAAGGGCTTTTTTACCAAGAATGTCCTCATAATGTTTGGGAGCAAGGCCAAACCCAGGTCGAACGCTACGGATATTGTCAGCACTTAGGACATCTCCTTTTTTGATAGCTTTTGATGCGTAAAGGGAGCGCCTAAATTGTACATTTCCTTGTTCTGCTTCTTTAAACTCAAAGCCAGCTTGACCTAAAGAAAGCCATGCATCTTTCGTATCAGTACATAATTGCTTTAATTCTTCAGGCTCAAGTGAGAATGCGGCGTCAGGTCCGCCTTCTGAGCGGTCGAGCGTAAAATGTTTTTCTATGATGGTTGCACCAAGCGCAACAGAAGCAATGGCCGTTGCATTACCTAAAGTATGATCAGATAAGCCTATATTGAGATTAAACTCTTGAGCTAATGCTGTTATCGTTCGAAGATTCGCTTGTTCTGGTGGGGTCGGGTAACCGCTGACACAATGTAAAATACTTATATCATGGGCTCCTGATTCTCTTGCTGCAGCTACAGCTTCTCGAATTTCCAACAAGTTGGCCATGCCTGTCGACATAATCATAGGTTTGCCGGTCTGCGCTACTTTCTTGATTAAAGGAAGATCGATGAGCTCAAAAGAAGCGATTTTATAAGCGTTAACATTCAGTCCTTCTAGAAAGTCTACAGCAGAAAAATCAAATGGTGAGCTAAATATATCAATGCCTAAATCACGAGCATGCTTAAACAATATCGGATGCCACTCCCAAGGCGTATGTGCCCAGTGATACAACTCGTGTAGGGTATAACCATCCCACAAACCACCGGATATTTTGAAGTCAGATTTATCACTGTTTAATGTGATGGTGTCAGCCGTGTAAGTCTGAAGTTTAACTGCATCAGCGCCAGCTTTGGCTGCTACATTGATTAATTCAATAGCTCGATTAATGTCACCGTTATGATTACCCGATAGCTCTGCAATAATATAGGGTGGTTGATTTGAACCAATCGCTCTATGACCAATTTTCATTTTTTTCTCCGAGTAATTTAGCGATGATGTAGCACTCAGGTAAAGCGCGATCTGTTTGGATTATTTTTTTAAAAGAATGAGTATTTATTAAATTTAAACTTTGGTATTCAGAGTTATCTTTATAAATACATTCGGCACTGTCGCTGATTTTAATGGCTGATAAAATATCAAGTTGATTAGCATCAAGGTCTAAAATAATGCCTTGAGTGATGACTTCCTCGACGTGTTCAAGTGGATGAGCTGTTTCTTCCTGAAATTCTTTGAGTAGTTGTTGTTGGTAAGCCTCAATCCCAAGCTCTTTTTCAAATCCGCCAGAAGGAGGGCATTCAATATAGCCTGGATACTGACTCACCATTTCACTACGTTGAGCAATTAAGATCGCTTGCTCTTTTATAACATAACCAGACACTCCGAATAGAAAAAAGTGTTTAGCCAGTTGAGAGCTTTTATTGTTTTGAATATAAAATACTGTTTTATAATCACATTGTGTCACTTTGACCACATTAGCTGAAAGACCAGAGCAAAGAACTGCGGCGCCATTAAACATGCTTTTTTGTTTGTGTGTTTGCCAATACACATCAATAGCTTCGTTAAAGGGAGTGAAATCAAATTCACTGATTGCAAATGTATATTGCGAGTAGCGATTGAACCAAGTGATTGGCTGTGTGATCAGTTGCCTAAACTCATTAAAAGAGGAGACTTTATCTGCGCTATGTACATTTATGAGAGGTGTATCTTGGCAATACTGCACACTTATAAGGCCCGCTTGGAGCGATGACTCAACGCCTTTTGGACTATCATCAAGGCTGAAGATGACTTTTTGTTCAAAGGGCGCAGCAGCTAATTGATATATCTCAGGGTGAGGTTTCGCCTGTTGTACGTCATCACCTGAAACAATGTGTGAAAAAAAAGTATATAAAGAAAATCGGTCGAAAATTACTTTGATATTGGCACGGTTTGAAGATGAAGCGAGTGCAATAGGAATATGTTGATCTTTACAGAACTGCAAAAAGTCAATCACACCATGACATAAGGAAGCGTCTTGGTAGAGTGTCTTGTGCAATGTTATAAACTGCTGTTTTAACTTCTCTTCAGAATCGATTTGTGTGTAACGACTAGATAAAATATGGGTTATTTCATCCAGTGAAGGACCGTTTAACTCATTAAACTCAGAGCGATTGCCGATAATGCCGTAACGCGACAAGATAGCAAGGTAGCCTTGATAAAGACTAGTGACGGTATCAACAATGACACCGTCCATGTCTAAAATAATAGCAAAAGCTGGCATCATTATTTTTTAAAGATAAATAGTTTATTTTGGCCAAACTCGCCAAAAGCATTGTATATAGTCGAATCGTTTTTACATAAAAGTTCTGTCGCTGCACTCACGATTGGGTGGTGATAATCGACTTCGCCCCCGTTAATCATTGGCACTAAAGTATATAAAATAACATCGTGTAAAGAGCTAAAATTGTGACTTTGCACGTGTTTGAAATCTAAGCTTTCCATATGCCTTAATAATTTATTTTCATCCATGAAGTGATTGAATGACGCTGGTTTTCGGCTAGGTAAATCGACAGAATTTCGCAATGTATTTTGTTTTGCATGAGTGTGAGTTTGATTTTCGATTAACAAGAGGTAACCCCCAGCTTTCACTTTTTGTGCTAGTTGTGAGAGACCTTGCAATTGTAATTCGTCATTATTGAGATTGATAACACAACGAACGGTGTAAACCACATCGTATTCATGGGCTAATTGAGTGTGTTTGTCGAGTTCTAAAATATTGCCCTGATAAAAGGGGATGTTGCAATGGAGCTCTTGGTTGAGAGCTTTTGCGTGTTCGACCATTTCTTCGATGAAGTCGACCCCAGTAATTGCGGCTTGTTCGAATGCATGCTGTAAAGCAAAGCAGTTATAGCCATTACCACAACCCACTTCAAGTATAGAGAGTGATTGATCTGGAGAATAGAATTGTTGCAATGCATGAGTTAATGCATGGATCTCGAGTTGCTTAGCTGTGCCAGATTTTGTGGTCGCGCGTAAATCTGTTTTATATTGCGAAGCCCAGTTCTGCCAATGACTCTTAATTTGTTCAAGTTCCATGATTACCTCACTTTAAATACATTTTCAATGACTTGCCCGTCTAGCATGGCTGCTAAGGTGTTATCCGCATCAAATTGTTGGGCTTGAGCGAATAATTCTTGATAGCACGTCAGCAGCGCATCTATCTCTGCATAGCTATGAGCATAAGATAAGTTATGACTGCCGATAAAGAGAATATTTCTTTTACATAATTCTTGAATTAACCATGATTTGATTGTAATCGGACAATGATTGATCCCTGGATTGATTTGTAAAAATGTCCAAGGTGCTAGCCCTTTAATTTCAAACATATCACCACAACTGGTCAGTTGATTGAATCCGTTGATTAGATACTCTCCCTTTTGCCAAATATCATTGGCAAAGTTTGTCGCAATCATTTTTTGTAAAGATGCTTTTGCTGCTGCGAGTGAGAGGGCTTCACCTCCGAAAGTACCCGAAAAGAAAATATCGTTCATTAACATCATAATTTCTTTTTTCCCGACCAGCGCCGACAGAGGAGCGCCGTTAGCAAGTCCTTTGCCGAAGGTTGCCAGATCTGGAGTGACACCAAAGTAACTTTGAGCGCCACCTAGGTGATATCGAAACCCTGTGATCATCTCATCAAAAATTAATACAGCCCCATGTTTTTTACATAATTGCTGTACCTTTAATAAAAAGTCATCTTCTGGGGGGGCAATATTTACGGGCTCTAGGATCACTGCGGCAATTTGATTATTTGTGTCAGCAAATAAGGCTTCGAGGGTGTCGATTTGATTATAAGTAAATTTATGGGTGAGAGCTTGAGTGGAAGCTGGCACTCCTAGATTACGAGTGGTAGAACCAATGTACCAATCTTGCCAGCCATGATAGCCACAAACCGCAATGTGATCTTTTTGAGTATAAGCCCGTGCTAACCTGATTGCGGCGCTTGTTACATCTGAACCATTTTTTGCGAATCGAACCATTTCGGCGCACGGGATCAATTCAACCAATAACTCAGCCACTTGTGCTTCTAGTTTATGTGGTAACGAAAAGCTGATCCCACTGCTGAGTTGATCGCGAATCGCATTATCTACATCGGGATCTTGGTAACCAAGGCTGATACATAATAATCCATTAATAAAATCCGTATATTGATTGCCATCAATATCCCACACTTGGCTTCCAAGTCCTTTTTCGATAAACAGTGGTGCAGCACCCAAAGGAAGCGACATTTTACTTTTACTGAATGTTTGCGAGCCTAGCGGAATCGATTTTTCAGCACGCTCTAACCATTGCATTGAGTTTTCATACGAGGGCGTCATTTATTTAAATCCTAACAATTTATCTTCGGCTAAAGATTTTTTATAACCTTCATTTAGTTCTATATCGGCATTTAATGCCTTAATCTTTGGATTATTATCTAAAAAGTGAGTGATATCGCTGACACCAAAATGTTCGCCTATTTGTGATGTCAATTGTGTAAATATGGCATTAGCAACATCAAAATCAGCTTGGTGATCGACGCATATTCGATAAGCAGATAAATCAATCTTGCTTGGGTAGTTCTTAATAGTGAATTGACCTGAATCACGAATAAAGGGGGTAACATGTTCTCGTTCAGATGGTTTTTTTGCTAATAGATAGGCCTGCTCTAATGCTAAGAACGAAAACACTTCGATATCTTGTCCATCAGGAAAATAACGCTGCACACAATTACTGGTGTAATCAGCGTGATTTTCAGAGTGAAATTGTATGATGCTATCAACTAAAGCTGCATCAATGAGGGGGCAGTCTCCACAGATCCTAACAATCGTTTCTAATTGATTTGCTTTCGCTGCAAAATAAAAACGAGCTAATACATCATCGAGAGACCCACGAAAATGTGTAATATTATGTTCTGTGCACAATGATGCAATGGCATCATCAGAGCTATCATCTGAAGTGGCAATGATCAATGCATCAGCGAGTTGACTCCGTTGCAGGCGTTTTATCTGCTGATAAAGCATCGGTTGACCTGCGAGCGGGCGCATAACTTTTGAAGGTAAGCGACTTGAACTCATACGTGCTTGTACAATAATCCCAATCATGGAGAACCCTAATTTGATAATTTTGGCCAGTTACTTGGCACAATTAACGCTTGATCATCGCAAGCAAAATTCAGACCATTGAGTGCAATAGGGGCTTGATATGCAGCAATAATTTCAGAAAGCTCATCCTTTGAACAACACCCGACAACAATTTTAGCTATAGCGGGTAGGCTCTTAAAGAAATTAAGGCACACGCTAAGCCGTGAAGCAGATGTGCTCTCAATGAATTTATCAAAGCGATTTAGAGCGCTAAACTGTTTGAAATACGAAGGCCTTTTGCTTGGTTCAAGCAGCAAAAGTCCTTGTAAAAATGCTGAGCGTACATGAATCTCGATGCCTTGAGCCTGAAGTTTATCTAATAAACCATTGGCTAAAAATCGTTGATCGATGATGCTTAAGGGGATTTGAATAATATCTGGTGTAAATACATCAAATAACTTTACCTGATCGGGATGATAAAGAGAAAGGCCAATTTTTTGAACTCTTCCATTACGTTTTTCAGCTTCGAGTTGTTTTAACGCTGAGCGACTATTTGGGTGATTGAGTCGATCGGCGTTATGCAGCATAACGGCATAGATGTGTGTGCGATTTAATTGGTTGAAACACTCATCTAGAGCATTAGTTATATCTGCTAATGAAGACTCATCAGGGTTGATTTTGGTAATGATGTGGGATTTCTGATGAGCGAACTCCCCTAGTATTTGCTGACTGTTTCCATATGCCGCAGCAGTGTCTAAAAAACGAATACCCTGCTCATAAGCGAAACTAAGTAGCTGCTGTGCAGCGAGGAGATCTACTTGGCCTTGTTTATTACTAATCCCATAATCTAAGCCTAATTGCACCGTACCAAGAGCAAGCTTCATAATAGTATGTCTGTTAATGCTTGAATCACATCTTGTTGATCTTTATCTGACATAGTTGGGAAAAGCGGAATAGATATGGCTCTTGCGTAGTAATCATCAGCATGGGGGTGGGCGGTAAATGTCATGTCGAGTTGCTGATAATACGGCTGTTTAGTTATCGGGATATAATGAAGATTAACGCCAATTTGAGCGGCCCTAAGCGCATTGAATACGGTTAGATGTCGAGTCGCGTCATTTAACTGTATTACATACAAGTGATAGGCGCTTTTGCCATAAATAACCTCAAGGACCTTTAAGGGCAAATTTTTCAGGGCATCGTTATAACATTGTGCTTTACTGTTTCGTTGTTGGATATATTCATCAATACGAGTTAATTGACTCAACCCTAAGCAGGCCTGCAGCTCAGTCATGCGATAATTATACCCCAACACCTGCTGCTCATAATACCAAGGTGGCAGTGTTGTAGAACTCATCAAATCAGGGTTTTTGGTGATACCATGAGAGCGAAATAAAGCCATTTTTTCAGCAAGTTCGGGCTTATTTGTCATGGCCATGCCGCCCTCAGCGGTGGTGATTATTTTTACCGGGTGAAAGCTAAAGACTGTTATGTCAGAATATTGACAATTTCCTATTTTACCTTGGTGATACTCACCACCGATAGCATGACTGGCGTCTTCAATGATGGCAAATCCAAATCGTTTTGAAAGTTCGTATATGCTTGGCATATCGCAGCTTTGCCCTGCAAAATGCACAGGTATGACTACTTTTGGCAGCGTATTTGTTTTTTGTGCATTAATTAGCATGGTTTCAAGCGCGACAAGGCTGAGGTTTCCTGTGCGCGGATCGATATCAATAAAGTCGATTTGCGCGCCACAATACAGGGCGCAATTACTTGATGCGACGAAACTATTGACGCTAGTCCAAACGCGATCTCCACACGAGACTCCTAACGCAAGACAAGCGATGTGAAGCGCAGATGTTGCACTGTTGGTCGCTAGTGCAAATTGGCAATTCACATAGTGCGATACAGCAGCTTCAAACTCAGGTACCTTTGGCCCTTGTGTCAAGAAATCAGAATGTAATACAGCAAGCACTTCATCGATATCAGCTTGATTAATATCCTGTCTTCCATAAGGGATCATGACATCGCCTTATTATTAAAGTCTTCAATCTCCTCAACTTTAAGATAATGAGGGTTGGTCAAAGAGTTATATTCAAATCCTTCAGGTACTAATACCGATTTTTCACCAATTGCATTGATTGTAAAATCATTATTACGTGAACTAAAACTGATACTGGGTGCAATCACAAAATGATCAGCATATTCATACGTTTGGTAGGAAAGCTCAGCAGGGCACATAACTTCATGAAGCTTTTCACCAGGACGAATACCGACTTCTTTTTGTGGTAATGATGGTGCCATCGATGTGGCAAGATCGGTGATTTTCAGAGTTGGTATTTTAGGTACGAAGATTTCACCACCTGACATTCTTGCAAAGTTTTTAAGAACAAAATCAACGCCATCTTGCAAGCTAATCCAAAAGCGGGTCATGTCTTTATGAGTGATAGGTAAGTGATCTGAACCGGCGTTAATTAAATTTTCGAAAAATGGGATCACCGATCCTCGAGAGCACACAACATTGCCATATCTGACTACTGCAAATGTTGTTTTATGACCACCAGAAATGTTATTTGCAGCTACAAATAATTTATCGGAGGCTAACTTGGTGGCGCCATATAAATTAATTGGATTGGCAGCTTTATCTGTCGATAATGCGATAACTTTTTCTACGTCATTATCGAGTGCAGCATCAATCACGTTTTCTGCACCATTTATATTTGTTTTGATACACTCCATTGGATTGTATTCAGCTGCTGGTACTTGTTTTAAGGCTGCTGCATGAATAACAAAATCAACACCTCTCATCGCACGCGTTAATCTTGCTTTATCTCTCACATCACCAATAAAATAGCGCATACAGTCATGGTTAAAGACTTGCTGCATTTCAAATTGTTTCAGTTCATCTCGAGAGAAAATGATTATTTTCTTGGGCGTGTATCTTTTCAGCAGAGTTTCGACGTATTTTTTACCGAACGATCCAGTACCACCAGTAATAAGTATTGTTTTATTGTCGAACATGTTGGGCCTTCATGAGAATGAATAAATGTTTAGTTATATATTAGCTAAGTAAATGAAAAATATAAAAAGATTTACCTCATAAATTTGAGTATTTTTTTAATGCCTTTTTGTCTTTGTTCATTTTAACGATTTTAAGTTTGATATTTGCCAGCTCGGATTCGTACTGAGTGCGTATCATTTCAAATTCTTCAATCAGTCTTGTAAATTCATCGATGTCAGATAAAAGCCCCGATTCTGCTAACTTGATGCATTGCTCAAATACAGTTCTCAAGGTTTTTTGGAGAGGTTCAGCATCCTCATAGTTTTTTTGCTCTAATACTGTAATGAGTCGCTGATTCAGCTCTGCAATTGTTGCCAATAATGCGTCACCCGATAATGACGTTAGGTCATTATTCTTGTGCATATTGCACTTCTGAAGCTGGCTGTACTTGTCTCATTTCTTTGGGGATTGCATCCCATCCACTTTTAATTTCAGTAAAGATGTTGATGACCTCGGTAATTTTATCTTTTGAATTTTCAAAGTTTGCTTCAACTAACTTAGTTTGCGTAAATTCATATAAACGAAATAGGTTGATTGAAATATCACCACCATTTTCCATATCTAAACTGTCTTGAAGTGCACCAATTAATGTAATGCTTTCACTAACAGAGATCCCTTTTTTTTCTATTTCTTTTCTATCTATATAGGCTTTGGCTGCTGTGAGTTTTCCAATAATATTGGATAATACAATTTGAATTAACTCATATGGTTCAGCATTCTCAGCGCTGTTGATTTTCATTGATTTATATTTCTGAATCGAAAGTCGAGACATAGGACACCCGTATAATTTAATGCGATAAAATAGTTAAGCAAAGTTCATACCATTAATATGATCTCTACCCAGTGTTACCCTTTTTATCTGCCAATCTAGACTGAACTTTAACAAAAGTGGTGATTAAAACACATTAGCTAAAAACATTATAAAAGCGCTCAAGTTTTATTCAACCGAACCGATATAGGACAGTATTAACATCAGAATAAAGGTTGATCGTCTTGAGGATAGTAACCAATATTGCATCAATAAATAGCCAAAGAGTACTTAGCAATGCAAGCTCTGCGGTGAATAATGCAATGGAAAAACTATCGTCAGGGCTAAGAATCAACTCAGCGAAAGACGATGCCGCAGGGCTTCAAATATCCACGAAACTTTCAACTCAAATTAATGGGTTAACCGTTGCTAAACGAAATGCGAATGATGGTATTTCTATGTTGCAAGTTGCAGAAGGTGCACAACAAGAAATTACCAACGCATTGCAACGTATGCGCGAGCTTGCAATTCAAGCCTCAAATGCAACCTACAGTAAATCTGATCGCAAAGCTTTAAACCAAGAGTTTATCCAATTAAAAGATGAAATCGATCATATCAATGAAGATACGCGTTTTGGTGATAAAAATCTGTTCCAAACTTCAAGTGGCAGTTTGATTGACACTGTCGAAAGGGATATGGCCAAAGCATTGCAAAAAACATGGTTATCAGAATCTGAAGACATCATAAAAAAACAATTTGGGATAGTTGGAAGTGGGTCACTAAAAATTGATTTCGAGCATTTAGATGGTGATGGCGGAACTGCAGCGTATGTCAAACCCGGCTACCTCGGTGGCAAGGCAGTACAAATGGTTATGGTGATTGATAAAGATGACTTCCCTGATTCGGCATCAATTCATGATGATTCGAGCTTAGCGCTTAACGAAACAATTTTGCATGAAATGGTGCATGCCACTATGGCTGCAAACTTCGATTTAACAAATTTACCCACGTGGTTTATTGAAGGGACGGCAGAATCAATTCGAGGTGCAGATGGTCGCTTAAAGACAGACAGTGCTAACTTGGGTTTAGCAAATGTGATTAATGATGGCGCTGCAGGTGGCAACAATAGTTTGAATGACTTACAAGGTGTCACCGGTTTCTCGCCCTCTACAGGGGCTGAAATTGCAGCTGTTTACTCAGGTGGTTATATGGCTCTGCGTTACATGCATAGCAAGTTGGGGGACGATGGCTTGCAAACTATTATGTCAGAGCTTACAAAAGGACAATCGTTTGATGCATCACTCAATACCGCAGCCAGCGGGCAATGGACAAATGAAGCTGCTTTTTTTACAGATATGATGACAACAGGGGATGATGCTGCTAACCCCGCAAAAACGAGACTGCAATTATATGTCGAAGCCGAAATGGATCTCACTAACTTAGACAATGGTGCGCTGGGAGGGCGAGATGCATCTCGGGGTGAAATTAGAGAAAATACGATGCAAGGGACAGGTAGTGGTCGCTTAGATGGAACAAAGGGATTTCGAGAATATTTAATTCTAAACGATAGTGACAGTACTATTGCTGATTTTGATGTCGGTGCGACTTACAATACCCCTTCAGGAGGCGAAATCTTACTCGAAGACTATGATGTTGGGGTAAAAGGAGCTGGAGGCGAATTTGTTACGTTACAAATTGGAGCAAATTCTCAGCAATTTATTGGGTTTACATTGGGGTCATTTAATTCTAAGAATTTGGGACTTGAACAAGCAGAGCTCATTGAGCAACCGCAATTTGCGATTTTTGCAGTTGATGATGCCTTAGTGATCGTCGATAAACAGCGAGCGGTTTTGGGGGCGAGTATGAATAGGCTCGATAAAACGATTAATATTTTGGAAAATATTGTTGAAAACTCGTCCGCGAGTCGGGCGCGGATTAGAGATACCGATTTTGCCACACAGACAGCAGAATTAACGAAAAACCAAATAACTCAACAAGCTGCAACATCACTTCTTGCGCAAGCTAATCAGGTGCCACAACTGGCGTTATCATTGCTTCAATAAAGTGCCTTTTATTTTTCTTCTCTTCACGGTTTAGGCTATGCTTAGTTAAATGGAGGGAACATTATGAAACCTATCTCTGCTAATATTTCTATCAATCCAACGCTCAATAAAATTGCATCGAGCCAAGAAAAAATCTCATCAGGTGAGAAAATCAACAGCGCGAAAGATGATGCAGCTGGATTACAAATATCGAATAAGTTACTGACTCAATTAAACTCTCTGGAAAACCAAACTCGCAATGCTAACGATGCCGTGTCTTACTATCAAGTTGCAGACGCTGGTCTTTCAGGCGTGCAAGATGCTGCGCAGCGTATTAATGAATTAAGTATCCAAGCAGCAAATGGCACACTGGGTTCGAGTGAGCGTCAAGCGATTCAACAAGAAATACAAGGCTTACAAGAGCAAGTAGGTACCATTGCGACTGACACCCAATTTGCTGGTCAGGCAGTGTTTGGCAATTCAAGTAACACACTTTCTAATTCAATCGCGTTGGATAGCGAAACGCTAGTGAAAGCTGTGTCTGAGATTGATGTCACTTCAGCAGTCGGGGCACAACAAGCAATAGCGCAAAGTGAAGCCGTGCTTGAACAAGTCGGGGCGGGGCGCACAAGTATTGGAGCATTACAAAACCAGCTTTTGTCTGATATTGAAGTACAACAAAGTAGCCGCCAAGCGAATTCGCAATCTTATTCAAGAATTAAAGATACTGATATCGCTGCAGAAGTCAGTGAACAAGTTAAAAATAAAATGCAACTTGAAACAATGCTTGCTCTTAAAGCGCAAGGTAATCTAGAAGCTGGATTGTTGCAAAAGTTGCTTTAACGGCCCAGTCAATAAAACGTCAAAAAAATGATGCTGACGTCAAAAATTTGCCACTTTGACTTGCATATAGGGTTCAACACCTTACAATCTATATAATAATTATAAATGCAGTGCTGTAAGCATGAACCCAGACAACATAATTTTAATTCTTGATGAAAATCAGCAACGAGCTCATGGGCTTTCTGCTTCATTAACGTTTATAAATGAATCCAATAAATTGGTAACAAGTGAAAATTATAGCCAATTTGTTCAGCCTACCGATTGTGTGACTGCATTTATTCTGGGTGCTTCGATGTCTATCGATCACGAAAGCTTTATTAAAGAAAACCCCGCCATTCCTTTTTTGTTAATTGGTGAAACGCTAAAGCCCTTACTTGCGATTGCCAATGTCGTGGGGTTGATATGTGAGCCGTTTAATTATTCAGTTACAACGCAGCTCATCCATGATTGCCAAGAATATCAACGCCTAATTCCAGGCAAAGCGCGCCAAGATGAAGATAACCGTCGTTTTGATGGTTTTGTCGGTGAAACACAAGTTGTCCAACAAATTCGCTTTTTAATTAGCCAAGTCGCTAAAACCGATGCAAATGTCTTGATCTTAGGTGAATCTGGCACGGGTAAAGAAGTGGTGGCACGAAATGTTCATTTACTTTCAAACCGTGCTGATGGCCCTTTTGTTCCCGTCAATTGTGGTGCAATTCCGGGTGAATTACTCGAAAGTGAGTTATTTGGTCATGAAAAAGGCGCATTCACTGGGGCAATTTCTGCGAGAAAAGGGCGATTTGAACTGGCGCAAGGAGGGACGCTCTTTTTAGATGAAATCGGTGATATGCCTTTGCAGATGCAAGTTAAATTACTGCGAGTCTTACAAGAGCGAACTTATGAACGTGTCGGTGGGACCAAACCAATCAACGCAGATGTGCGTATTATTGCTGCAACTCATCGAAACCTTGAAGAGATGATTGAAGCTGGGCGTTTTCGTGAAGATTTATATTATCGGCTCAATGTCTTTCCAATCGAAAACCCTTCATTACGAGATCGTAAAGACGATATTCCACTGCTGTTAAAAGAAATGATGAAACGCAACATTGCGCAAGGGGGCGCGAGCGCTAAGTTCACCGAACGTGCAATGTTATCGTTACAAGAACACGATTGGCCCGGTAATGTGCGTGAGCTGGCCAATCTGGTTGAGCGTATGGTGATTATGTTTCCTGAGAAGGTGGTTGATGCTGCAGATTTACCGAAAAAATATCAGCATGTCGACCTTGATGCATATATCCCTGAATACCCTGAGGAAATTCTTGAACGCCAAGCACTTAATGATATCTTTAGCGCAGGTTTTGGTGATTACTCATCAGATGACGACGACGAGCTAGATTCTGGTTTTTCATCTACGGATAGCACGTTTGGCTTGCTCCCTGATGAAGGGATGGATTTGAAAGAGTATCTGGCTGATCTTGAAATCAACCTGATAAGCCAAGCACTTGAGCGTTATGATTATGTCGTCGCGCGCGCAGCAGAAGTGTTAGGTGTGAGGCGCACCACTCTGGTCGAAAAAATGAAAAAATATAACCTCAATAAAGATTAATCAACCTCGTTATTTTAGCAGGAGTCATCTCGTATATAGCGGTGGCTCTTTTGTTAAATTGTCTCTTGTCAGTAAATTGACACTCCAAACATCTAGTGCAACACATTGAAAATTAGCGATTTATTTTTGGCACGATCTCTGCTTTGACTAGTTAATCTAGAAAAGAGTTGGCGACAAAAATTATGGCATTAGCACATGTTTATCGAAGTGATTTCAATCAAACTCAATATAACCCTTGTTTATTGCAAGAATCTTATATTGGTGAGTTAAGTGAGTTGCGCCAGCAAGCAAGCTGGCTAGGTCATTTAGTTGATACACTTCCTGCTGGCGTTATTGTTCTTGATGGTCGCGGAATGATTGCCAAAGCCAATCAAATCGCAATTAGTATGCTTGGCGAGCCTTTAGAAGGTGAAAAATGGCTAACAGTAATTCAGCGCTCATTTTCTCCCCGTCAAGACGATGGTCACGAAGTCTCATTGAGAGATGGCCGTCGTGTGAAGCTTGAAATTTCAGCTCTTTCTCCTGAACCTGGTCAGCTTATTTTAATGACTGACTTAACTGAAACACGTCGATTACAAGAGCGCCTAGCACACATGCAGCGTTTAGGTGCGCTTGGAAAGATGGTTGCTTCGCTCGCACATCAAGTACGTACTCCCTTATCTGCGGCGATGTTATACGCTGCTAATTTAGGAAATAAAGCATTAACAGGTGATGCAAAGAGTAGTTTTCATACTAAGTTAATGTCGCGCTTAAAAGATCTCGAAACACAAGTGAACGACATGCTGTTATTTGCTAAAAGTGGCGAACAACAGGTTGTTGAAAAAGTGTCGCTGCAGCAACTACTGAGCGAAGTCAAAGCTGGCTCAGAAGCGATGATGAATTTAAATCATGCACAATTGACCATTGAATTGCCAGAACCTGATATTGAAATTACAGGCAATAAAACAGCCTTGGCAGGGGCGATTGGTAATCTTATCCATAACAGTGTTCAAGTGATCGGAAAAGGCGCCAAAGTCACCTTAAGTGCAAAGCGCGATGAGCATGTGGTTAACAGTGTGACCATTTCCGTGTCCGATAATGGCCCAGGTGTCCCCGATGAACTGAAAAGCAAAATATTTGAACCATTTTTTACGACTCGTAGCCAAGGTACAGGCTTAGGGCTTGCTGTTGTGAGCTCTATTGCGGCAAGTCATCAAGGGCGGGTCAGTCTTAAAGATAATCCTGATTGCGGAAGCACGTTTAATATTCATTTACCTGTATTTCCAACTGCTGATACTTCGGAGGAAGCATGAACGAGAATACCATTTTAGTTGTCGAAGATGATGCTGGCTTAAGAGAAGCATTGATCGACACCCTTGAGCTGGCAGGCATTGCCTGTATTGAAGCTGATTGTGCAGAAACAGCATTAATGACGCTGAAAAAAACCAAAGTGTCGTTAGTGGTGAGTGATGTGCAAATGGGCGCTATGTCTGGAATTGATCTTTTGAAAAGCATTAAGCTTAATTATCCAGAGTTACCAGTATTAATGATGACAGCGTATGCCACGATTGACGATGCCGTTGAAGCAATGCGCTTAGGTGCGATTGACTACATGGCTAAGCCGTTTGCACCACAGGTATTACTCAATATGGTCAGTCGATACTTACCAGAAAAAGAGAAAGAAACTGAGGGGCCTGTTGTTGAAGATCCAAGTAGTCTTGCACTGCTTGAGCTTGCTCAAAAAGTAGCTCGCTCTGAAGCATCAGTGATGGTGATGGGGCCAAGTGGCTCAGGCAAAGAAGTGTTAGCGAGATATATCCATGATCATTCCGATCGCGCTGATGAGGCTTTTATCGCTATTAACTGCGCTGCAATTCCTGAAAATATGCTGGAATCAACTTTGTTTGGTTATGAAAAAGGTGCCTTTACCGGCGCTATTCAAGCGTGTCCTGGGAAATTTGAGCAAGCGCAAAAAGGCACTATTTTATTGGATGAAATCACTGAAATGGATTTGAGCTTGCAAGCAAAACTATTACGTGTATTGCAAGAGCGCGAAGTTGAAAGACTGGGTAGCCGTAAGACTATTTCCCTTGATGTTCGAGTACTTGCAACAAGTAACCGGGATCTAAAACAAGCGGTTGCTGATGGGGTTTTTCGTGAAGATCTATATTATCGGCTGAATGTTTTCCCACTGGAATGGCTGCCACTCAAAGATCGCCCAGAAGATATCATTCCACTGGCCAAGCACCTGATTGCTCGTCATTGCCTCAAAGCGAAACAACCTCTGGTCGAATTGACTGAAGCAGCGCAAGATAAGCTTTATATGCATCAGTGGCCTGGTAATGTGCGTGAGCTGGATAATGTTATTCAGCGTGCATTGATTTTACAGCATGACGATATTATTGATGAAGATGCGGTTTATTTAGAAACCTTAAAGCCAAAACTGGTCAGTGCCACGATTGTGGAGCCGCTAGATTTAAATGGCGCAACAAGTTTTAAAGATGAGCTAAAAGATCAAGAAAATAAAATTATTCTTGATGCGCTCGAGGCCTGCCAAGGCAGCCGTAAAGAAGTGGCAGATAAACTTGGGATTAGCCCACGGACTTTGCGGTACAAATTAGCCAAAATGCGTGATGCAGGGATCAGTGTTCCAGCCTAACCGCGACGGTATCTCATCGATAAAGAGAAGAAGCCAGCTATGCTGGCTTCTTTGTTGTCAAAACTTTGGCGATCAGAAAAAACCTCGCCAAACTATATTTAACTTGTTGTAAAGTAGGGTTTTTTAAACTTGGTACGATGATTGCTTTTTCGAATAATAGTTAAGTTTATTTTTCGAGAATAATATGAACGTATCAGGCAATACACTTTTACAAGAAATGCAGTCAATTGCATTCGAGGCTGGCAACACTGTTGGCAATCAACTTCCTATTAAAGAATCTTCAAGTGCAGAGTTCAGCAGCCTGCTAAAAAATGCACTCGATACAGTCAATGAATTACAACAAGACTCAAAGCAAAAAGTCACCGCTGTTGAAATGGGTGACCGCCGAGTGTCGCTTGCTGAAGCGATGATAGCCTCACAAAAATCGTCAGTTGCATTTGAAGCGACCGTTCAGGTTCGTAATAAATTAGTCGAAGCTTATAAAGATATCATGAACATGCCTGTTTAGGCGTGATGGAGTAAGATTGTGACGCAAGATAATCAAACAACAGACCTCGCATTAGCCAACCCAGGTGGTGGCATGATGGCCAGTGAGGACACAAATGACAATGAGCAAGAGCAAAAGTCTGGCTTCTTGGGTGCGTTAAGTGGCGTTGATGTATTACGTCAAGTCACTTTGGTTATTGCGTTAACAATTTGCTTAGCGATAGCTGTTTTTATCATTATTTGGGCTCGCCAACCGGATATGCGCCCACTTGGAAAAATGCCGACAGAAGAGTTAATTCAAACGTTGGATTTTCTTGATGCACAAAAAATTGAATATTCGCTAGATGGCAATACTGTGTATGTGCCTGAAAGTAATTATCAAGACATAAAATTGATGATGACCCGAGAGGGGCTTGACCATTCACCAAACTCAGGCACTGATATCTTAATGCAAGATATGGGGTTTGGGGTCAGTCAGCGGTTAGAGCGGGAGCGGCTTAAGCATAGTCGCGAGCAACAACTTGCGCGCACGATTGAAGAATTACAAAACGTGGTTCGTGCAAAAGTATTGTTGGCTATCCCAAAAGAAAATGTCTTTGCGCGCAGAGAAAAGTCCCCTTCTGCCACTGTCGTACTTACATTAAAGCGTGGCCGGATCTTAAATGGTGAAGAAGTTGATTCAATTGTCGATATAATCGCCTCTGCGGTTCAAGGGCTGGAGCCTGCACGTGTAACAGTCACAGATCAAAATGGACGTTTATTAAATTCAGGTTCACAAAACTCATTAGCCGCTCGTTCTAGAAAAGAATATGAAGTAGAGCGTAAACGCGAGCAAGAATACTTAGAAAAAATTGACTCAATCATGATCCCTATCGTTGGGTTAGGTAACTATACTGCTCAAGTTGATTTGGTGATGGATTTCAGCTCGGTAGAAGAAACACAAAAACGTTACAACCCAGATTTACCCGCCGTTAGAAGTGAAATGACCCGTGAAGAAAATAATATAGGCGGTTTAGCCGTTGGGATCCCTGGTGCATTAAGCAATCAACCGCCAGTCAATTCGGCCATACCAGAGCAAGCAAATGGTGGCAGCGCCAGTGCTAGTGCGCCGAGCCGTAATCATAAAGAAGCGACGCGAAATTATGAACTTGATACGACGATTTCCCATAAGCGCCAACAAACGGGTGTAATTAGAAGGATCAGTGTCTCAGTGGCCCTCAATTATAATACTGTAGCAGGTGCTGAAGGCGCCGATGCAACCAGAGAGCCACGAACACAGCAAGAACTTGCCAATATTCGTCGCTTACTCCAAGGTGGGATCGGTTTTGATATGCAACGAGGTGATGCACTCGAAGTGGTGACAGTTCCGTTTGTTCAAGAGTACATCGAAGCTGCAGAAGAATTACCGCTTTGGGAGCAACCGTGGTTCTTCAAGATTGCACGCTTAGTGATGGGTGCGTTAGTGATTATTGTCTTGATTGTTGCGGTTGTTCGTCCAATGCTTAAGAAACTAATCTACCCAGATGATACATTAGAGAGTTATGATGATGATGCAATGAGCTCAGGTGTCGATATTGGTGACAGCACTCTTGATATGCTCAATCAAACATTTGATGAATCTGCCGTGGGCTTTGCACCAGATGGTACCTTGCAATTACCAGACTTACATGGTGATGATGATTTACTTAAAGCGGTTCGTGCCTTGGTGGCGAATGAACCAGAACTC
This sequence comes from Pseudoalteromonas ulvae UL12, assembly GCF_014925405.1. Classification (NCBI taxonomy): domain Bacteria; kingdom Pseudomonadati; phylum Pseudomonadota; class Gammaproteobacteria; order Alteromonadales; family Pseudoalteromonadaceae; genus Pseudoalteromonas; species Pseudoalteromonas ulvae. The sequence goes on along the minus strand of NZ_AQHJ01000027.1, from coordinate 361,962 downwards.
TCCTCTCAAGTTGTGAAAGCGTGGTTAACTGAAGATGACTGATCAAGAAGCAAAACAAGGATTTGACGTTGATAAGCTCGATGGGGTTGAAAAAGCATCCATCCTCTTACTGAGCTTATCAGAAGAGGATGCAGCGCAAATACTCAAGCACTTAGAACCTAAACAAGTTCAAAAAGTGGGTATGGCCATGGCCAGTTTAGCTGACTTGAGCCAAGATAAAATCAGTGCCGTACATCGCCTTTTTATCGACCAAATTCAAAGCTTTAGTACGATTGGTTTCCAATCTGAAGACTTTATACGTAAAGCGTTAACTGCCGCATTAGGTGAAGAAAAAGCAGCGAACTTAATTGACCAAATTATCATGGGTTCAGGCGCGAAAGGCCTAGACTCGCTCAAGTGGATGGACTCAAAACAAGTCGCGAATATTATTCGCAATGAGCATCCACAGATCCAAACAATTGTACTTGCTTACCTTGATCCGGAGCAGTCAGCAGAAATTATCTCTCAGTTCCCTGAAAAGGTTCGCTTAGATTTAACCATGCGGATTGCCAACCTTGAAGAAGTCCAACCGGCGGCATTGCAAGAGCTGAATGAAATTATGGAGAAACAGTTCGCAGGCCAAGCGGGTGCGCAAGCAGCTAAAATGGGCGGCTTAAAAGCGGCTGCAGATATCATGAATTACCTTGAAACCAATGTTGAAGGTCAATTAATGGATTCAATCCGTGAGCATGATGAAGAAATGTCACAACAAATCCAAGACTTAATGTTTGTGTTCGAAAACTTAATGGATGTTGATGATCGCGGTATTCAAGCAATCTTGCGAGATGTTCAACAAGATGTCTTGATGAAAGCAATCAAAGGCGCAGATGAAGGCTTGAAAGACAAAATTCTTAAAAATATGTCTAAACGTGCGGCCGAAATGTTGGCTGATGACCTTGAGGCGATGGGGCCTGTTCGCATTAGTGAAGTTGAAGCGGCTCAAAAAGAGATTTTATCAGTGGCAAGACGATTGGCTGATTCGGGTGAAATTATGCTTGGTGGCGGTGGCGGTGAGGAATTCCTATAATGACATCACCATCGTGGTTTGGAGTACAGCATGGCTAATACGTTTTTAAAAGGGCATCAGATCCAATCTGAAGAGGCTGTGCGGGAGTTACTGAAAAACTGGCCGGTACCTGAGGTGACTGATCAGCGAAAAAAACGCGATGGTCGCTCAACAGCGTTTGGTACACCGATGGAACAACAATTTCGTTCTAAGCCAACTCAGGTTGAGCCAGAAGTGGAGCAAGAGCAAGAACCTGCGCCATTAACACTTCAAGAAATCGAGCAAATTCGCCAAGATGCATTTGATGAAGGCATGACTCAAGGTCATGCTGAAGGGTATGCGATCGGACTTGAAGAAGGGAAGTCCGATGGTTTAAAGCTAGGCTTTGAAGAAGGGGCGGAGCAAGGTAAAGAGCAAGGCCTTGAAGATTCCAAACCATTAATAGAAGAAAAACTGTTACAGCTTCAGACGCTCATTAGTGGTTTACAACAACCGCTGCGAGACTATGATGAACAAGCAGAGAAACAGTTGGTTCAATTAGCAGTCTCACTTGCCGAAGCGGTGGTGTTCACAGAAGTCAAAACGAACCCACAAGCTATATTATCGACTCTTAAACAATGTATTGAAGCCTTACCCCATAATGCTCCAGACATTGAAATCGAGTTGAATCCTGATGACTTACAGCTCATAAAACAAAGTTATGGTGAAGAAGAAATCGATAAGCGGGGTTGGTTTTTAAAAGCAGAACCCAGTATTGAGGTCGGAGGGTGTATTGTTAAAACCCCAACATCATCAATTGATTACACTGTAAAGTATCGAATTTCAGAAACATTGGATAGCTTTTTGCATAATTCAGGAATCGACCGTCAAAATCACGACGAGTAATCATGCAAGATACTGCATTACCTGAAAAATTATCAAAATATAGCCAATATATTCGTAAAGTCCCTCCAGCTGTTGCTGGCAGTTTAACTCGTGTGGTAGGTCTTACACTTGAAGCGCGAGGTGTCAAAGCCCCTGTTGGCAGCCAGTGCCAAATTGAAACACTGAATGGTTTTATTGATGCTGAAGTCGTTGGATTTAATGGCGATATTTTGTATCTCATGCCTAACGATGCCATTTCAGGCGTGTTACCTGGAGCCAGAGTGATCCCCCAAGTGAAAGAAGCGGGTTTACCTGTTGGGATGGCGCTGCTTGGTCGAGTCGTTGATGGACTCGGTCGCCCAATCGATGGCTTAGGAGCTATTAAATCTGAAAAGAAACTCAAGTTTGCACAAAATGCCATTAATCCATTGGCGAGGCGAGCAATCAGTGAACCTATGGATGTGGGCGTGCGTGCTATCAATGCGGTCGTCACTGTGGGGCAAGGCCAGCGTATGGGCTTATTTGCCGGCAGTGGTGTGGGTAAGTCTGTGTTACTTGGCATGATGACCCGCGGCTCAGCTGCGGATGTAATTGTTGTTGGGTTAGTGGGTGAACGTGGCCGTGAAGTTAAAGAGTTTATCGAAGAAATTTTAGGTGATGAAGGGCGCAGGCGTTCGGTCGTCGTGGCTGCTCCTGCGGATGCATCCCCATTAATGCGTTTAAAAGGATGTGAAACAGCGGTCACTATTGCTGAATATTTTAGAGATCAAGGTTTGAATGTTTTATTACTCCTTGATTCAGTGACGCGCTATGCCATGGCGCAACGTGAAATAGCCCTCGCTGTGGGAGAGCCGCCTGCAACTAAGGGATATCCGCCATCAGTGTTTGCAAAACTACCTGCGTTAGTCGAACGTGCAGGCAATGGTGGGGAGGGTCAAGGCTCTATCACTGCTTTTTTTACGGTGCTTTCTGAAGGAGATGATATGCAAGATCCCATAGCTGATGCAGCACGAGCCATTTTAGATGGGCATATCGTCCTTTCGAGAGAACTGGCAGATAGCGGTCATTACCCCGCCATTGACATCGAAAAATCTATTTCCCGAGTGATGCCGCAAGTTGTCTCTGAGGCGCATATGCAGCAAGCCCGAGTGCTAAAACAAGTTTATTCGTTATATCAGCAAAATAAAGATCTGATCACGCTTGGTGCATACCAAAAAGGTGCTGATCCCATATTAGATAAATCTATTTCTATGATGCCCAGTGTAAATGGTTTCTTGCAGCAAACCATGAAAGAGGTGATCCCATACGATGAAGCGCTGCAAGGCTTAGCGCGGTTATTAGGCCAAGCTTAAACGATTAAGGGGATAAGTTATGGCGACAAAGCAATTCACGTTATTGTTGAAGCTCAATCAAGATCAAGAAGAAGCACGACGCTCCGAGTATCTGAGGGCCGAACAATACTTAAGAGATAATCAAGCAAAATTAACTGGTCTATCAGAGTTTAGGCTCGATTATATGAAGCAGCTAAATACACGCGGCCAACAAGGGTTAAGCAGTAATAATTTCAATCAATTCCATGCTTTTATTAATAAGATTGAAGCTGCAATGACACAGCAAATTGACGTTATCAATACCGCTAAACAAGTTGTTGAACAACGAAAGGGTATTTGGCTCGCTCAACAGCAAAAAACCAAAGCGATCGCCAAGTTAATAGAGAAACAGTTACAGGCTAAACAAGCGAAATTACAAAAAGAAGAGCAAAAAATGCTCGATGAATTCAGCACGAATATGTTTATGCGAATGAAAAAATCACAACTGGTCTAATTTTTGCTTTTCTTTTATATCAGCTTTGAGATTAAGCGCCATCTGTTAGGTATTGGCACTTAAGTTAACGCCCTGGAGGGGTTTATGGCAAGCATTAGTAATAACGTAACTTTAGCTTTAAATGTTGAACAAAAACAAAGTGCTGAGTCAAATTTAGAACTAAGCAGTGAAGGAGGGGGTGAGTTCTCTTCGCTTTACTCTCAAAGTATGACCTCTCAACAGGAAGATAAACAAACGGCAAAGCAAGTGTCGCAGGCTGAAGACTTCAAGAGTGGCAATAACTCACCGCTCATGGCCGCTGATTTAGGAGATGAGAACGAAGCCACATCTTCAGAAGTCGATCCATTACTGCTTATTTCTGAGGATAACAAAGAGTCAGCCAGAGATAAGGCAAACCTTAAACATGAGAATTTGACTGATACTATCAGTCAATTGCTGAACCAACTTCATGACTCAGCCAATGCAACGGTCACAGTTAATCACTTTTTCAATTCAGCACAGCTGGGTGATTTACTGCTCGACACCAATGACAATCAGCTGGAAATTATGAGCGAGCATCAAGATGGCTTGTTGGCTTTTTCGTCGTTGATGACTGATAAACAAGCGCTTCATAGCGCAGGCGATGAGTCATCCGAAATACTGCTTGGGCAAAACTCATCACTTGTTCAAGCCAGTGACTTACTGGATGGCTTAAAAGAAAAGATGGCTGGGCTTTCATCTAGCCAACGACAAGAGTTGAGCCAAAAATTAGACTTAGCCATGGATAATTTAGCACAATTAGCCGAAGAAATGGGTGTTGATAAGCAACTTTTGAGTGATGTGCTTAAACAATTACAAGCATTTTTATCGAGTGAATTTATAAGTGCTCCAGTGGACGAAGAGGGCTTCGGATTTGAGCTGCCTAAATCGATTTCGACAGACATGGGTTCAGATTCTCAACAAAATGAAGCTCAGGTTCGAACAAACGTATCATCCGTGTCAGCTGATACGCTTAACAAAAGTGAAGATGATCTAACAACTGAAGTGATAGCCAACGCGGCCCAAATTATTGAGCAGGCTAAAGATGCGAGCAAAGCGCCTAATTTATCACATGTCAATCAACTGCATAGTCAAAACAATCAAGGCAAGGTTGAGCACACATCAAGCTTGACTGTTAATGTTAATATGATGGATATGTCAGATACTGAATCTCAACACACAGCTAAACTTCAGGCCGACTCGTCATTAGCAGGCGTTGCTGTGCAATCTAACAAAGATGCAAAGCAAGTCGAGCAGGCTTTTAATGCGTTGATCGATAAAATGTTGACTGACAAAACGAATTCAGAGCAAGTTCGGGTGCCAGGGTTGCTACCTGGCTCATCAAGTGAAGGGGTGTCAGGTGACACATTGAGTAACCTATACAGCCCAGCCAGTTTAAATCAGCTAACACAGCAACGTTCACAGTTGATGCAACCGGCACCAACAGAGGCTCAGTTGCAACAACCGCTCAATATACTTAGAACAGAAGCGGCGAAAGAATTACATGACCGAGTCACATTCATGTTAGGTCTGAACAAAAAAGAAGCGGAGATCCGCTTAGATCCACCAGAGCTGGGTAGTATGCAAATTAGAGTGCGTAGTGATGCAGAACAAGCACAAATTAATTTTGTGGTACAAAGCCAACAAGCTAAAGAGGCACTTGAACAATCTCTTCCTCGTTTACGAGAAATGCTTGCTGAGCAAGGTATTCAATTAGGCGAAAGCAGTATTGAGCAACAAAGTGAGTCAAATGACGAAAGTAATGACAGTTCAGATACATCACATAACAAGCAACATGCTGATACTGATGAAGAAATTGAGCAAACTTCACACATTAGTGCTCGAATAGCAGGCAGTCGAGTGGGTGGTGTTGATTTTTACGCATAACAATAATTGCTATTATCCTGAATTCAAAGCAATAATATAAAGAGTTTAATTACAGAGATATCATTATGGCTGACGAAAAAGATCTACAAATAGAAGAAGGTGGCGGTAAAAGTAAGAAAATGCTGTTTATCATTATTGCCGTGGTTGTGCTGGCCGCTGGTGGTGGGGCGTTTTTTATGATGTCTGGTGATGAGCCGCCAGCGCAAGAAGAAACATTAGCAGAGACTGGTGCTGCGCCTGCAGAAGGTGCCGCTCCAGAAAAGTCAGCTTCAGCTGAAATAGGCACTGCATTGTACGTGGGTATGCCAAGACCATTTGTATTTAATGTACCAGGAGCGAGCCGTGATCGTTTAGTGCAAATTAAAGTGCAATTGTTGGTACGAGGTGATGCAAATGAAGAAGCCGCTAAAAAACACATTCCGCTTATTGAAGGGGCATTGTTAGGTATTTTTGCCACGTCTAATGCGGATGAACTCAGTACCAGTGCCGGAAAAGAGTCTTTAAGAACAAAAGCACTTAAAGAAGTACAAGATAAATTGATTGATATTGAAGGCAATAAAGTCGTTGAACGCGTGTTGTTCACTGGCTTTGTAATGCAGTAGTGAGGAGATAGGGTGAGCGATTTATTATCCCAAGACGAAATTGATGCCTTACTCCATGGTGTCGATGACGTTGAAGAAGATGAGATAGATGATGGCGACGATGGCAGTGGTTCCTCTGCCTCGCAATACGATTTTTCGTCACAGGATCGTATTGTTCGTGGCCGGATGCCCACTCTTGAAATTGTTAATGAGCGCTTTGCTCGCCACATGCGGATCAGTTTGTTTAATATGATGCGCCGTACTGCTGAAGTGTCGATAAACGGCGTACAAATGATTAAGTTTGGTGAGTACATTCATACATTATTTGTTCCAACGAGTTTAAACATGGTGAGGTTTAGACCCCTCAAAGGAACTGGTTTAATCACAATGGAAGCGCGGCTCGTTTTTATTCTAGTTGATAATTTTTTTGGTGGTGATGGTCGTTATCACGCCAAAATCGAAGGCCGAGAATTCACTCCCACTGAGCGACGTATTGTGCAAATGCTCCTTAAAATAATTTTTGAAGATTATAAGGAAGCATGGGCGCCGGTTATGGATGTTTCATTCGAATACCTCGATTCAGAAGTGAATCCTGCGATGGCGAATATTGTTAGTCCTACGGAAGTCGTGGTGATCAGCTCCTTTCATATTGAATTAGATGGAGGGGGTGGCGATTTCCATATAGCATTACCTTACTCTATGCTGGAGCCTATTCGGGAGCTGCTTGATGCGGGTGTGCAATCAGATACCGAAGATACTGATTTACGTTGGAGTAAGGCACTGCGCGATGAAATTATGGATGTTGAAGTTGATTTATCGACACGGATGCTTGAAGTTGATTTATCGTTAGAACAAATCATGAACCTAAAAGAAGGGGATATTATTCCGGTTGAAATGCCGGAGCATATCACCGTATTTATAGAAGATTTACCAACGTATCGAGCAAAGATGGGGCGTTCACGAGACAATGTCGCATTGCAAATTAGTGAAAAAATTAAGCGTCCAGATTCAGTTAAATCTGAGATGCATGTCTTCACCAAAGGTGGTAAAAAACTGGATTCTGATGCTGAGCTTGAACAACTCGAAGAAGATTTGCATCTATCCACTGGGGTTGATTTAGATTGGTAGGAAAAATTATCAGAATGTTTATAGGTGAAAAATTATGAGTGATGACCAAGATACAATGGACGAATGGGCGGCAGCCTTAGCTGAAGCAGAGGATGGTGAAGGAGGCGAAGGCGGTGATGTAGAAGTTGCTGAGCTTGACGAACTCTCTAATCAACCCGCAGAAATTACTCAAGAAGAGAAAAGAAAACTCGATACCATTCTAGATATACCCGTCACTATCTCAATGGAGGTCGGGCGCTCTAAAATTAGTATTCGTAATTTACTGCAATTAAACCAAGGCTCCGTTGTTGAGCTCGATCGCGTGGCTGGTGAGCCTCTAGATGTACTCGTCAATGGTACGTTAATTGCGCATGGTGAAGTTGTGGTCGTGAATGACAAATTTGGTATTCGTTTAACAGATGTAATCAGTCAGATAGAACGGATTAAGAAATTACGATGAGAGTGTTTATCGCATTCGCAACGTTTGTCAGTTTACCTGTGTGGGCGCAAAGCGCCCCTGCACAAAATCTAATGTCTGTAGCCATGTCACTTGCTTTAGTGATTGTTATCATCATTTGCTTGGCAGCGCTGGTAAAACGTTTTACCCCGAATATGCCTACGATGGATGAATTTAAGGTGATCCGTTCAATTCCCTTAGGCTCAAAAGAGCGGCTGTTAGTGGTTGAAATAGACAATAAACAACACCTTTTAGGGGTGACCCCCCATGCTATTAATTACCTTTACGAATTAGAAAACCCGCTAGCTGCAAAAGAAATGCCTGCACTAGCAAAGTCTTTTAGCCAAATCTTAAATCCAAATAATAAGAAAATTTAATATGCTTAAATGGATAATATTGAGCGTTTTAGTGTTGCTCTCACCGTCACTCAGTGCAGATCAGGGTTTACAAGCCTTAACAGTCACAAGCAATGCGGATGGATCGCAAGAGTATTCGGTTACTTTGCAAGTGCTGGCTATAATGACCGCACTCAGTTTTATTCCCGCAGCAGTGATTATGATGACGTCGTTTACACGCATCATTGTGGTTTTAGCTATTTTGCGCCAAGCTATCGGCCTGCAGCAAACACCTTCTAATCAAGTGCTTGTTGGCATGTCCGTGTTCATGAGTATTTTTATTATGACGCCTATTTATAATCAAGTTCATGAACGTGCAATCCAACCTTATTTAAATGAAGAGATGACATCGTTAGTCGCCTTAGAACAGGCTAAAGAGCCAATTAAAGCATTTATGCTCTCGCAAACACGGGTTAAAGACCTCGAAACATTTGCACAAATCGCGGGGATTACTCAGCTTAATAAACCTGAAGATGCTCCTTTTACTGTTATTATTCCAGCTTTTATAACCAGTGAGCTACAAACGGCCTTTATTATTGGCTTTATGTTTTTTATTCCTTTCCTAATTGTGGATTTGGTTGTTGCTTCCGTCCTGATGGCAATGGGTATGATGATGCTTTCGCCCATGATTGTATCGTTACCATTTAAAATAATGCTCTTTGTGTTGGTCGATGGCTGGAGTTTGGTCATGGGCACATTGGCGAAGAGTTTTGGTTTAGGGAGCTAGCGGTGGAACCTGAAGTCTTTGTTGGAGTCTTAAGTAATGCTTTGTTTTTGGTCATTAAAATTGTGGCTGCAATCATTATACCGAGTTTGATCGTAGGCTTAATTGTATCAATATTTCAAGCTGCAACTTCAATTAATGAGCAAACATTAAGTTTCTTACCTCGCCTCATCGTAACTCTACTCGCTTTGATTATTGGTGGTCACTGGTTAACGCAAGAATTAATGGATTTTTTCACTGGTTTAATTTTACAAATACCTGAAGTGGTCGGTTAATGGAGTTTCCGCTTTCTATCATTATGCAGTGGTTAGCGGATTTCTTATTGCCATTGGCAAGGATTTCAGCAATGTTGATGGTGATGGCAGGGATTGGTGTTAGAACAGTCCCGACACGGATCAAGACAGGCTTAGCTGTAGTGATTACCTTTATTGCAGTCCCTATGTTACCACCAGTCTCATTTACAAATTTATTCTCGTTTGAAATGGTGTTAGTCGTGTTGCAACAGATTTTAATTGGTGTAGCAATGGGATTTGCATCGGTACTAATGCTCAATACTTTTGTACTTGCGGGACAAATATTAGCGATGCAAACTGGCTTAGGTTTTGCTTCGATTATAGATCCAACAAATGGGCAAAATGTGCCAGCAGTGGGTCAATTTTATTTAATTTTAGCGTCTTTGTTGTTCTGGGTATATGACGGTCATTTAATCATGATCCAAATGTTAATACACAGTTTCACCGCGCTACCGATAGATGGCACCTGGTGGGATCCTGAAAACTTTCGTGAAGTTGCCTTATGGGGCGGGTGGTTATTTGCGACTGCGTTAGTACTTTCTTTAGCACCTTTAACCGCGATGTTGATTACTAGTATTTCATTTGGTGTGATGACCCGAGCGGCACCTCAGTTAAATATCTTCTCTATTGGTTTCCCTTTTACGCTGATGATGGGGCTTGTTATTATTTGGGCGACGATGGGGAATTTTGTTGTCCAGTTTGAATTCCAGTGGCAACGTATGCTTGAATTAATGTGTAAAGTGTCGGGCTGTGGCCCTTAAAAGCTAAGGTTGAAAAATGGCTGAAGGCTCAGATCAAGAAAAAACCGAAGAACCCACGGATAAAAAGCTCAGTGATGCCCGAAAAAAAGGCCAGATAGCTCGTTCTAAAGAAACAGGCACCGCGGTGGTTTTAATAATGTCTGCAGTGTCGTTGCTTATTTATGGGCCGACGATCGGAGCTGGCTTGCATCGTGTGATGGCCAGGTTGCTCAACTTAAATCGTAACGAAGCGTTTGATACCACTAAGATGTTTGCCGTTTGGGGAGATATTGGTAAAGAGCTTTGGTTTGGAATGACCATGTTTGTTTTGGTGATTTTAGTCGCTGCATTTATTGGTAATACCTTCTTGGGTGGATTTAATTTTAGTTGGTCAGCCGCGGCTCCAAAAGCAAATAAACTATCACCTTATCAAGGTTTTAAGAGAATGTTTGGCCCGCAAGCTGTGATTGAGCTTGTTAAAGGGTTGCTCAAGTTTTTATTAGTCGCATTTACTGCTGTGTTATTAATAAAAATGTATTTTTATGAAATCTTACACCTGAGTTTAGAAACCATGCCCGGGAATATTGAGCATTCATTAAAAATCCTCGGGTGGATGTTTTTAGCGTTATCTTGCACGTTAGTAGTTGTTGCTTTAGTGGATGCGCCCTTTCAAAAATGGAATCACAATAAACAGCTCAAAATGACTCTGCAAGAAGTTAAAGACGAATATAAAAATTCGGAAGGTGATCCGCAAATAAAAGCTCGTATTAGGCGTACTCAACGAGAAATGTCGCAACGACGCATGATGCAAGATGTGCCGGATGCCGATGTGATTGTCACCAACCCGACTCACTACTCAGTCGCACTCAAGTACGACACAGAAAAAGCAGGGGCTCCGATTGTGTTGGCTAAAGGCATCGATGAAATCGCATTACAGATCCGAAAAATAGGAAAAGCACATGATGTGCCGGTTCTTGAGTCCCCAATGTTGGCCCGCTCTTTGTTTCACACTACAGAGGTCGGACAGCAAATCCCAGATCAGTTATTTATCGCAGTCGCGCAAATTTTAGCTTATGTGTATCAGCTGAAACAATTCAATAATGGCCGCGGAAAACGCCCAAGTAAGCCATCAACAAAACTGCCAATTCCTGATGAATTAAAGTATTAATCAACTGATTTTAAAGCGCTAAATTTATTGTTTTTTTAAAGTTGATAACTGGAATGTATTTTGCTTTTACCCACCTAGTGTCAATTTTTTGAAATTAGTTGTGTATGAATCTTCAGGCTGTATTAACACAAATCAATAAAGATAAAATGGAGTATCTAAAAGGGGTTGGGACGCCTATTTTAGTACTCGCGGCTTTGGCAATGGTGGTATTGCCTATGCCTCCTATGCTACTCGATGCGTTATTTTCTTTTAATATAGCTTTGGCACTTGTTGTTTTACTTGTCACTGTTTACACCATGAAACCTCTCGATTTTGGTGCATTTCCTGCGATCTTATTAATCGCTACGATTCTGCGTTTAGCCCTGAATGTAGCCAGTACGCGTGTTGTTTTACTTGAAGGACACAACGGCGGTGATGCTGCAGGTCAAGTGATTGAAGCATTTGGTTCTGTGGTGATGGGTGGCAACTATGTTGTTGGTTTTGTAGTGTTTCTCATTTTGATCATTATCAATTTTGTCGTAATTACAAAAGGTGCAGGGCGAATTTCCGAAGTAACCGCTCGATTTACTCTTGATGCGATGCCAGGTAAGCAAATGGCGATAGATGCTGATTTAAATGCCGGTTTTATTACGGCAGAGCAAGCACGAGAGCGTCGAAATGAAGTCACGAGGGAAGCTGATTTTTATGGTTCGATGGATGGTGCGAGTAAATTTGTAAAAGGTGATGCTATTGCGGGGATTGTCATTCTCGTAATCAATATTACGGGTGGGTTATTTATTGGCATGATCCAGCACGATTTACCCTTTAGTCTTGCGATGGAAGTCTATACGCTGTTAACCATCGGTGACGGTCTGGTTGCTCAAATTCCTTCTTTACTCTTATCTATTGGCACCGCAATTATTGTGACTCGTCAAAATGAATCACAAAATATGGGTGATCAAGTTAAGAAACAGCTTGGTAATGAAAAGCCGCTATTTATCACCTCAGGTATTTTAATTGTCATGGGTTTAGTGCCCGGCATGCCGCATTTTGCATTTTTATCATTAGGTGCATTAATTGGTTACGGTGCATTTTATACTCAACAAAAGGCGATTAAAGAACAAGAAGCTATTGAAAAAGGCGAGCTACAGCCAAGTGCGAGTGGGGCGACTCCTGCTCCTTCGCAAGAGCAAAAAGAGCTTAGCTGGGATGATGTATCACAAGTTGATGTCATAGGTTTAGAAGTGGGTTACCGTTTAATCCCATTGGTTGATCAGGCGCAAGGAGGGGAGTTACTGAGCAGAATTAAAGGGGTGCGTAAAAAGCTTTCTCAAGAGCTCGGATTTTTAGTCCCTCCAGTGCATATTCGTGACAACTTAGAATTAGATCCTAATGCGTATCGTATTACGCTTATGGGGGTTGCTGTCGGGGAAGGTGAATTAAAGCACGGTAATGAGCTTGCTATTAACCCTGGGCAAGTATTTGGTCCAATCGATGGTACGCCCACAAAAGATCCTGCGTTCGGGCTTGAGGCTGTTTGGATTGGCCCTAACAAAAAAGACGAAGCCCAATCACTTGGCTACACAGTTGTTGATGCAGCTACGGTCGTGGCTACGCATATCAGTCAATTACTTCACAACAATGCTTCATTATTGCTTGGTCATGAGGAAGTTCAGAATTTACTCGATATGTTGACTAAGAGTCATCCACGTTTAGTGGAAGGATTAGTGCCAGATACTTTACATCTGACAACTATCGTAAAAGTATTGCAAAACCTGCTTAATGAAGGGGTTCCAATTCGCGATATGCGCTCCATTGTTCAAACTTTAGTTGAGTATGGCCCTCGTAGCCAAGATCCTGATGTATTAACGGCTGCAGTACGTATCTCACTACGCCGTTTGATTGTTCAAGATATCGTTGGGGCGACGCCTGAAATCCCTGTCATAACATTGGCGCCTGAGTTGGAACAGATGTTGCATCAGTCACTTCAAAATGCAGGTGACGAAGGAGCTGGCATTGAACCTGGACTTGCTGAGAGATTACAAAATTCACTCAGTGAAGCACATCAAACCCAGGAAATGTCAGGAGAACCTTCCATATTGTTGACATCAGGAATGCTGAGAACGGTTTTATCGCGATTTGTTAAACATACATTACCAGGTTTAAGGGTGATGTCTTATCAAGAAGTACCGGATGAAAAGCAAATAAAGATTGTCAGCTCTGTAGGTCAGCAATAGTTTGGACAAGGGGTAATTTATGAAGATTAAACGTTTTTTTGCTAAAGATATGCGTACTGCACTCAATGAAGTCAAAGAAGAGTTGGGTGTTGATGCAGTTATTATGTCGAATAAGAAAATGGCTAATGGTGTTGAGATTGTCGCGGCCGTTGATCATGAACGTGCCCCTGTAAAACGTGCACCTGCGCAAGTTCGAGCGCCGATCAGTGAAAGAATGTCTGATTACGGTGTTAAAAATGAGCAAGTTGTTAGACCACAAGCTATCAGTAGAGCGCCTGAGCCTGAAGCGAAAATAGCAGATAGTTTAGAGGCTCTGTTGAATCGTCAAGCAACAAAACCGCAAACAAATAACTTTTCAAGCATGTTGGAAGAACAGCAAAAGCCTAAGGCAGAACATTGGTATAAAGGCCCTGAAGATGATTTCTCACAGCCAGAAAGAGATACAAAACAAACTGTAGCTAAGCCAGCTGCGAACCTTTCTAAAAGTGATGATGAAATCAAGGCAATGAAAGATGAAATGCTTGCCATTCGCCAATTACTCGAACATCAAGTATCAGGTTTGATGTCACAAGATTTAGCAAGACGGGATCCTACGAAAGCTTATATGGTCGATCGGCTTAAAGGGATGGGGATTGGTGATGAGCTCGCCGATCAAATGGCTTGCTTTATCCCTGACGATGTCTCAGAGAAAAAAGCCTGGCAGGCTCTGTTAGAAATGGTGCAAAGTCAGCTTTATACGTCTAATAATGAAATTTTACGCAATGGCGGGGTGTTTGCTTTGGTTGGCCCAACAGGTGTTGGCAAAACCACAACTGTTGCAAAATTGGCCGCATTAGGCGCACAAAAATTCGGTGCGGATAAAATAGCTTTAATTACAACAGATACTTATCGCATTGGAGCCTATGAACAACTGGCAACTTATGGCAGAATCATTGGCTGTCCAGTTAAACAAGTAAAAGATGCGAATGAATTAGCAGAAATGCTTTATCATTTACGAAATAAGAGACTAGTATTAATTGACACCGCTGGCATGAGTCAACGTGATTTACGCTTAACTGAACAGTTAAATACCTTGATGAAAAATGCTCGAGTCGATATACGTAGTTACTTAGTATTGAGTGCGACAGCACAGCTTGAAGTATTACAAGAGACGGTTAAGCACTTCAAAAAGGTCCACTTAAGTGGTTGTATATTCACAAAACTTGATGAATGCTTAAGTTTAGGTGAGATTATTAGTATTGCGATTCAAAATCGTTTGCCAATAGGGTATCTTACTAATGGTCAGCGTGTGCCAGAGGATATTAGAGTGGCTAATGCAGAAAAATTAGTCAAAAAGGCTGAGCAGTTGTACGCAAAACGTGCAAACGCGCAATTTAAAAGACATCCAACCTTGGAGTCTCATGCAGTAGGGATGTATGATTAATACAGTTTTAGATCAAGCAAGTGGCCTGCGAAGAATGAATCAAAATAATCAAGCTGTAAAAGTAATTGCAGTAACAGGCGGCAAGGGAGGCGTTGGTAAAACCAATGTGTCTTTAAATATGGCAATTGCAATGGGACAACAAGGCCAAAGGGTATTGGTGTTGGATGCTGACTTAGGGTTGGCAAACTGTGATGTAATGCTAGGGCTTCGAGTTGAACGTAACTTATCGCACGTTTTATCGGGTGAATGTGAATTAGAAGATATTTTAGTTGAAGGCCCTCATGGGATCCGTATTGTCCCAGCAACTTCGGGTTCTCAGAACATGGTTGAACTTTCTCCTGCTGAACATGCGGGTCTTATCCGTGCTTTTGGTGAACTGAATGCAGACTATGATGTATTAATTGTTGATACCGCAGCAGGTATTTCTGATATGGTTTTAAGCTTTTCACGAGCTGCGCAAGATGTACTTGTGGTTGTGTGTGATGAGCCGACTTCAATTACAGATGCTTATGCCTTGATAAAAATTCTTAGCAGAGAGCATGGGGTCTACAAATTCAAAATAGTTGCTAATATGGTCCGTAGTCTACGTGAAGGCCAAGAGCTATTTGCCAAACTATCTAAAGTGACTGATCGTTTTTTAGATGTTTCTCTTGAGCTTGTTTCTACAGTTCCATTTGATGAAAATATGCGTAAATCAATCCGTAAACAAAAAACGATAGTTGATCTCTTTCCAAAGTCACCAGCTGCGATAGCATTTAAAACACTTGCGACTAAAGCAGCAAAATGGCCCATTCCAAATCAACCTTCAGGGCATTTGGAGTTCTTCATAGAAAAGCTTGTCAATCGCTAAGGCATCCTGTGTGAATAAAGTTATTGGATATAGCAATGCAGATCAAATGGCGAACATGATCGAACGACATGTCACGCTAGTTAAACGCATAGCTTACCATTTACTGGCACGTTTGCCTGCAAACGTTCAACTGGATGATTTAGTGCAATCAGGAATGATTGGTCTTATTGAAGCTGCAAAAAACTTTGATGGCTCAAAAGGCGCGAGTTTTGAAACGTATGCGGGTATCCGTATTCGTGGTGCCATGTTGGATGAAATTAGAAAGGGCGACTGGGTTCCTCGATCAGTCCATAAAAATGCCAGAATGGTTGCTCAAGCAACCGCAGAATTAGAATCTTTATTAGGGCGAGAAGTAAAAGATATAGAAGTTGCTGAAAAACTTGATATTACGCTCAATGAATACCATGATATTCTTAACGATGTAAATAGCGGTAGGATTTTAGGGATTGAAGATCTAGGGGTTGATGAAGATGTGCTCCATAACGAAGAACATTTAAACTCTAGTGACACACCCTATGTTCATACACAGACAGAGCGGTTTAATGCTTCTTTATTACAAGCAATTAAAACTTTACCTGAACGTGATGCACTGGTTTTATCTCTTTACTACAATGATGAAATGAATTTAAAAGAAATAGGTGCAATTCTTGATGTAAGTGAATCAAGAGTTAGCCAAATACATGGCCAGGCAATGATAAAGCTAAAAGCAAAAGTCAGTGACTGGATTTGAATTAGAAGTACTGTAATTTGGGTTTAAACCTCACCGGAGGATGTTTTGGATAAAAACATGAAAATTCTTGTGGTAGATGACTTTTCAACTATGAGAAGAATCATTAAAAATCTGCTTAGGGACTTAGGTTTTACTAATGTTCAAGAAGCAGATGATGGTAGCACCGCACTACCGATGTTACAAAATCAAGAATTTGATTTTGTCGTGACTGACTGGAACATGCCAGGTATGCAAGGTATTGATTTGCTCAGAGCTATTCGAGCGGATGACAACCTTAAGCATTTACCTGTGTTAATGGTGACGGCCGAGGCGAAAAAAGAACAAATCATTGCTGCAGCTCAGGCGGGTGTTAACGGCTACATAGTTAAACCGTTTACTGCCGCAACGCTGAAGACTAAATTGGATAAAGTGTTTGAGCGTCTAGGTTAAACAAGAAGGAGAGCTTCATGTCGGCCAGCGCACTACCACAAATAACACTTGATCAAGCTAAGCAGCTCGTTGAGCTTTTGGAAAATGGCGAACAAGAACAAGCAAATGAGTTGTTGTTACAAATTAGCTCAGATGAACAGTCTGAGTTATTTGCTGAAGTTGGTAAATTAACACGCCAGCTTCATGATTCACTTAAAAACTTTGAATTAGATGACAAGCTTTCTGCTTTAACTCAAGAGTCATTACCTGATGCAAAACAAAGGCTAAATTATGTCATGGAAATGACAGAGCAAGCCGCAAATAAAACAATGGATGCAATTGAAGCAAGCTTGCCTCTTGCCGATAAGTTAAATGACGAGATTAATAACTTAAAACCTTCATGGGATAGGTTAATGTCACGAAACTTAAAGTTAGGTGAGTTTAAAACCTTATGCCGTGAGCTTGATGATTTTATTCAAGGCACACAAAAAGATACACAACAGCTTCATAGCTTAATGACTCAAGTATTAATGGCTCAAGATTATCAAGATCTTACAGGGCAAGTAATTCGAAGAGTTATCGAATTAGTTAGAGAAGTAGAAGACAGCTTAATCTACATGTTAACTGTCTTTGGTTCTCCAGTTGAAGCGTCAAAAGAAGTAAAAGAAAAAAATACGATTGTAGCCGAAGTGAGTTCTACAGAACTTGATCAGGTTGCTGAAGGGCCGATTATTGATGCTGCTGAGCGCGATGATGTGGTTTCAGGTCAAGATGAAGTTGATGACTTATTATCGAGCTTAGGCTTCTAAATGGGAGAGCAGCTGCATGAGCTTTGAAGTTGATGAAGATATATTGCAGGATTTTTTGGTCGAGGCAGGTGAAATTCTCGAATTATTGTCCGAGCAATTAGTTGAATTAGAAAATAATCCAGAAGATGCAGATTTATTAAATGCTATTTTTAGAGGATTCCATACTGTTAAAGGTGGGGCCGGTTTTCTAGCAATGACGGAATTGGTAGATGCGTGTCATGGGGCTGAAAATATTTTCGATGTTCTCCGTCAAGGTAAGCGCAGAGTTACTGCAGAGTTAATGGATGTAATACTGCAAGCTCTTGATACCATTAATGAAATGTTTGCAAAGATTCAAAACAGAGAGCAACCTGAAGCCGCTTCACCTGAGTTACTCGATATACTACATAAGTTAAGTAAGCCTGAATCTGAAGATGAAGTGGTTGAAGTTGAGGCTGCTACTGAAGAGCATGAGCCTGTTAATGATTCTGAACCAGCTCAAGATGAATTTGATGACATTTTTTTTGGCGAAGATCCTGTCGCCTCCGTCGAGAGCTCCCCAAGTTCGGAATCTATCGATGATATTACAGAAGATGAATTTGAAAGTTTACTTGATGAGCTACATGGCTCGGGACAAGGGCCTGCTGTTAAGCAAGCCACAGAATCAGGAAGCTCAGATAATGATGATATCACTGATGATGAGTTTGAAAACTTACTTGATGAATTACATGGATCGGGGTCTTTTGGATCTGTAAGTACCTCAAGTGCACCACCAAAACCAGCATCAAATGTGGATGTGAGTGCTTCAGGCTCAGATGAAGAAATTACAGAAGATGAGTTTGAGTCGTTACTCGATGAGCTTCATGGTTCTGGTGCGCCAAAAGCTGTCTCAAAACCAGCAGCTGTAACGCCACCTAAAGTTGAAAAACCAGCTGAACCCAAAGTAGCGGCAGCCAAACCGACACCTGTCGCTAAGCCCGCACCTGTTGCAAAGGCTGCTGAAAAACCGGCAGTTGCTCCAGCTAAAGCACCGGCACAAAAGCCTGCAGCACCTCAAGCTGAAACCACTGTTCGTGTAGATACTAAGCGACTTGACCAAATAATGAATATGGTTGGCGAGCTAGTATTAGTGCGAAACCGCTTGGTCAGTTTAGGCACTACTGTCAGTAGTGAAAGTATGAGTAAGGCTATTTCGAATTTAGATGTGGTTACTGCTGACTTGCAAGGTGCAGTGATGAAAACACGTATGCAACCAATTAAGAAAGTGTTTGGTCGCTTTCCTCGTGTTGTACGTGATTTAGCTCGAAGTTTGAAAAAAGAAATTAACTTACTACTCGTTGGTGAAGAAACGGATTTAGATAAGAATTTAGTAGAAGCGTTAGCTGATCCATTGGTTCACTTAGTTAGGAATTCAGTTGATCATGGTATTGAAATGCCTGATGACCGTGAGGCTTCAGGTAAAGTAAGAACAGGAACTGTAACACTTTCAGCTTCGCAAGAAGGTGACCACATCTTGCTCAAAATAGAAGATGATGGCGCAGGTATGGATCCTGAAAAGCTTAAAAGTATAGCTATCGGTAAAGGTGTTATTGATGCTGATGTTGCCGCTCGCTTATCAGATACAGAGGCTTACAACTTAATCTTTGCACCTGGTTTTTCTACAAAAGAAGAAATATCTGACATCTCAGGACGAGGTGTGGGTATGGATGTTGTAAAAACTAAAATTACCCAATTAAATGGTTCAATAAATATTGAATCACAAAAAGGTGTAGGGACAACTTTAGAAATTAAAGTTCCACTAACTTTGGCAATTTTACCGACCTTGATGGTAATGGTTGGGAAACAGACGTTTGCTTTGCCTCTTGCTGGCGTCAGTGAAATATTCCATTTAGATTTGACTAGAACTAACTTAGTTGATGGTCAATTAACCATCATTGTTCGTGAAAAAGCAATACCACTGTTTTACTTAGAAAAATGGTTAATCAGAAACTATCAGTCAAATGACCAAAAACGCTCTCAAGGGCATGTAGTTATTGTTCAATTAGGCACTCAGCAAGTAGGTTTTGTTGTCGACTCCTTAATTGGTCAAGAAGAGGTTGTTATTAAACCTTTAGATGCTTTGTTGCAAGGTACTCCGGGCATGGCAGGGGCAACAATTACGTCTGATGGCGGGATTGCGCTTATTCTTGATGTACCGAGTATGCTTAAATACTATGCCGGTAAGACAAAATAATTAATGGTGAGAATCTTAAATGGCAGTTAAAGTTTTAGTTGTCGACGATTCTAGTTTTTTTCGTCGTAGAGTGAGTGAAATAATCAATCAAGATCCAGAAATGGAAGTGATTGGAACTGCTAATAATGGAAAAGAAGCTATTGCTCAAACGGCTGCGCTAAAGCCTGATGTCATTACTATGGACATTGAAATGCCTGTACTTGATGGCATTAGCGCGGTTAAAAAAATAATGGAGTCAAATCCGACTCCTATTCTGATGTTTTCTTCGCTAACGCATGCAGGTGCATCTGCAACATTAGATGCACTAGAAGCCGGGGCATTGGATTTTTTACCAAAAAAATTCGAAGATATTGCGCGGGATAAAGAAGAAGCAACCCGTTTGTTGCAGCAAAAAGTAAAAGAAATAGGCCGCCGTAGAATTAGTCGTTTCAATCGCCCTCGGCCTGCGACCCCAACAGCTTCAGCGCCAATCAGAAGCTCAACAGTTACACAACCAGATAGATCCTTTAGTACAAGGCAATTTGAGCCAAAAGCGCCAGAGGCTGATTTTAGAGCTTCAGGTAAGAAGTATCAACTTGTTGCAATTGGGACATCAACTGGTGGGCCTGTTGCCTTACAAAATATATTAACGCAACTACCTGCTAATTTCCCTCATCCTATTTTGTTGATTCAGCATATGCCTGCAGCATTTACACCTGCTTTTGCATCACGGCTTAATAGCTTGTGTAAAATACAAGTTAAAGAAGCCGAAAATGGCGATATGTTGCGTCCAGGAGTTGCATATCTTGCCCCTGGAGGTAAGCAGATGCTTGTTGAAGGGAGAGGGAGCGGACAAAAGTTAAAAGTTTTTGAAGACGATAGCCCGCGTGTTACCTATAAACCTAGTGTTGATATTACATTTGCAAGCGCAGCGAAAAGCTATGGTGATGGTGTATTAGCCGTCGTATTAACGGGAATGGGAGCTGATGGCAGAGAGGGGGCTCGTATGCTTAAGCAAGCCGGTTCGAAAATTTGGGCTCAAGATGAAAAGTCTTGTGTCGTCTACGGTATGCCACAAGCTGTAGCAAATGCAGGCTTGGCTGAAGCAAGCATTGCTTTAGGTGATGTAGCTATGAGGATTTCAAGAGAAGTAGGTTGTGGATAGACTGTCTATTTTAGGTGTTTTAGTTGCTTTAGCGGCGATCGGTATCGGTTATAAAATCGAAGGTGGTCTTGTTTCTAGCCTAATAAACCTTCCTGCATTGCTGATTGTATTAGGTGGAACATTGGGGGCTGTGATGCTTCAGTCGCCAAAATCGGAATTTTTTTGTGGCTTACGAATGTTTAAATGGGTGTTTTTTCCGCCAAAGTTACGCATAGATGAAGGCGTCGCTAAAATTACTCAGTGGTCACACAAGGCAAGGCAGGATGGTTTCTTATCTCTCGAAAAAGAAGCGCTTGATAGTAATGAGTATTTTATCAGTAAGGGTTTAAATATGCTTATTGATGGGGTCGAAGTAAATCAATTTCGCGAAGCGATGGAAACGGAGCTTATTTTTCGAAGAGAAAGCTTATTTAAGTCAGCGAAAATTTATGAAGCTATGGGTGGTTACAGCCCCACAATCGGCATTTTAGGTGCCGTTTTAGGTTTGATTCAAGCAATGACTTTTATTAAGCAGCCAGAGCTTTTAGGTGCTGGGATTGCAACTGCTTTTATAGCAACAATTTATGGTGTTGGTTTTGCTAATTTATTTTTTATACCTGTCGCGAATAAATTACGGTTTATCGTTGAGCAACAAATGCTTTACCACGAATTATTAACCGAAGGTATGCTTGCTATTTTACAGGGTGATAGCCCACATAGTATCGAATTAAAACTATCTGCGTTTAAGGTCGAGCGACACTATATTGCAGGCCAAAGTTAGGCCGTTTATTTATGCGACGATACAGAAAGTTGAGTTCTTCTGAAAATAATCATACTGAAAGGTGGCTTGTCTCATATGCAGACTATATGACCTTAATGTTTGCACTTTTTGTTGTCCTGTATTCAATGGCTATAACGAAAGAAAACGAATTTGAGATTTTATCTAACTCTCTCGAGCATGTGTTCATTAAGTCTGCTTTAAAGTCGTCAGAACAAGGCTCAGGTGTTAAAGGTGAAGGATTATTAATCGAAAACTCACTTGAAACTGAATTTAATTTATTTGGAAACTCGATCACCAACGAAGACAGAGGTCCAGAACTGCTAGATGGGTTTGGGGATTTAGTGAATCTTCAACAAAAAAGATTAGGAAGTCCACTCGAGTCACTTAATCAAAACCTTCAAGCCGCTTTATTTGATCATATCGAAGCTGGAGAGGCAAAGCTTGAGCTCGATGATGATTGGCTTACGATAGAGCTTAGCTCAGGCTTACTATTTGGTAGTGGTAGTGCTGTTTCTACAAACGAAGCAAAAAAAGTTGTTTCGGATGTCTATAGCATTATTGAAAATGTCGACAACTACATCAGAATTAGAGGGTTTACAGATAACCTTCCAATTAATAATGAGCTTTTCAAATCTAATTGGCAGTTATCCGTAGCAAGGGCAACTCAGATGTTGCTTGAGCTGGAATCATTAGGGGTGAACCCAGCACAAATGGCTATAGAAGGTTATGGTGAGTATGCACCTTTTGCATCAAACGATACACCAGAAGGACGAGCTGAAAATAGAAAAGTTGTTATAGCCTTATCTAAGTATGCTTTACCCATTGCTTCAGAATCTCAGAATACTAATCAAGAAAATACTCAAAAAACGGTTATAATTGAAGATAGTAGTGCTGATGCTCAGAACAATAACCAAATAAAAGTAATAGAATTGCCTAATGGAGGGATTCGTATTACTACCCGAGAAGAAGAAAAACAGTAGTAAGGAATTATCTTGAAAATTTGGACTGTTGCAAATCAAAAAGGGGGCGTAGGCAAAACCACCACGACAGTGTCGCTCGGTGGTATTCTTGCTTCTCAAGGCAAAAAGGTCTTATTGATTGATACCGATCCTCATGCTTCCTTAACTTATTACTTTGGTATTGATTCTGAAGAATTAGAAATTAGCGTTTATGATATCTTTGCTCGTGGTAAAAACATGAAAAAAGAAGAGATCCTCCAATCATTATGCCCTTCTTCAATGGAGAATCTAGACATATTGCCTGCGACAATGGCGATAGCCACCTTAGACCGCAGCATGGGCAATAAAAATGGAATGGGCCTGCTATTAAAGAAAGCGCTTGCTAAGTTAGATAACGAGTACGACTATGCGATTTTGGATTGTCCACCGGTTTTGGGTGTGCTAATGGTCAATGCATTGGCGGCAAGTGAGCGCATTTTAGTGCCCGTTCAAACAGAATTTCTGGCGCTAAAAGGTTTAGATCGTATGATGCGGACAATGGAGTTGATGCAAAGCTCTCAGTCTAAAAGCTATAAATATACGATAGTGCCTACAATGTATGATAAGCGAACAAAAGCGTCTCTGGAGGCTTATAAAAGCCTAAGAGCGAGTTATGGGGAGGCGGTTTGGCCTGGAGTCATTCCTGTGGATACCAAGTTCAGAGATGCTAGTTTAGCGATGAAAGTACCTAGTATATTTTGCCCTAAGGCTCGTGGTGTATATGCTTATGAGGCGTTGTTAAAATATTTAGTCAATTTAAAGGATAGTAATTAATCATGAGCAAACAGTTATTTGCGAATGAAAAAGTAATGAAGCAATATTTAACTGCGTTGTTAAATGAAGATGATCCTAACTTAAATTCGGCTAATTTAGATCCTGTAGCGAAACTCTTACAACAAGTTCCGTTGATAACCGAAAAAGAAGAATCAGAACAGAAAAAATTAGAAACCATCGAAGTTTTATCTTCAGTAAATCAAGTTATTGACGATAATAAACAGTTAGAAGCACAAATAAGTAATGACTCGGCTGTCCCGCCAGTTAAAAGTTATCAAGATGATTACCGCAATGGTGAATTTCAGGCATTATTTTTTAATGTGGCAGGCTTAACGTTAGCAGTACCTTTAAAATCGTTAGGTGGTATTCACCAATTAGGTGAAATTAATAGTATTTTTGGTAAGCCTGACTGGTTTAAGGGTGTGATGCTGCACCGAGAGGAAAAGTTAAGCGTTATTGATACAGCTAAATGGGTAATGCCAGAAAAATATGACAAAACCTTAAAAGAAGCACTAAACTATCAATATCTTATTATGTTAGGTGACAGCCATTGGGGGTTGTTAGCTGAAAATTTAGTCAATAACATAACGTTAAAAAATGATGATGTGAAATGGCGTGAACATTCAGGAAAGCGCCCTTGGTTAGCTGGTTTGATTAAAGAAAAAATGTGCGCTTTAGTTGATGTAACATCATTAATTGAATTACTTGAAAAAGGTTTAGATAGCCAAGATTAACTCTAGGCTTTGCTATAGGAGCATACAAATGAGTCAAGAACGAATTTTATCAACCAATGCAGTTGATAATGATGAGGTATTGCAGTGGGTTACTTTTCATCTTGAAGATGAGACCTATGGTATAAATGTAATGCAAGTTCAAGAAGTGCTGCGTTACACCGAAATAGCACCGGTACCAGGAGCTCCAGCGTATGTTTTAGGTATTATTAATTTACGTGGTAACGTTGTTACAGTTATTGATACTCGTGCTCGTTTTGGTTTAGTCGGTAATGATGTCACTGACAACTCCAGAATTGTGATTATCGAAGCGGATAAGCAGGTTATTGGTATATTGGTCGATAGTGTTGCGGAAGTTGTTTATTTGAGAAGCTCAGAAATTGATAGCACGCCAAATATCGGCACCGAAGAAAGCGCTAAGTTTATCCAGGGTGTCTCAAACAGAGACGGCGAGTTATTAATTCTTGTTGATTTAAATAAACTTTTAAATGATGAAGAGTGGGACGAACTTAGTAACTTCTAGTTACTATCTATTGCTGAGCAGCACGTTATATTATGATATTTGAAGTACTTTTATTGCTTAACTTAGCAATAGTGTTTTTTGCAATAGGTTTTATTTTACGCACTCGTACATTACAAAAAGGACGGGATGACAGTAAACAAAAAGAAATAGATTCGCTTTGCCAACAAAATGTCATTCTTCGCAGTGAAATTGAAGAAGTACGAGGTGGGCTACTAAGTATTGGGAAGCGAATGCTTGCATTAGAAGCAACAACCAAAGAGTTGCTTCAGAATCAACAAGAGCTAAAGTTTGTTGATCCAGACTCTAAAATGTATTCTCGTGCAGTAAAAATGGTGGAGCTTGGTGCAGATCTTGATGAAATCATTAAAGAATGTGAATTACCTCGCGCTGAAGCTGAACTGCTAATATCACTTCATCAACAAAAAAGTTAAGCTTTGATGTTGAGCTTATTGCTAAGTCCTTTCCATCCCGGAGGGAATTTCCCTTGGATGACATAAGATAATGCAATAAGCTCAGCAATAACTATATAGAGTTCCTTTGGAATTTCCTCTCCAAGCTCTAAGTGTTGCAAGGTTTTAGTCAGATTTTCGTCTTGATGAATGAGTATGTCTTTTTCTTTTGCTAACGCTATAATTTCTTGCGCTAACTCACCAAAGCCTTTTACCGTGACACTGGGGGCTGAACGGCCATCGTAGAGCAATCCAATTGCAGAGTCTGGTTGCTTCATAATCATACCTTAATATTAATAATGCTATGCTGATCAAAAAATGCCATGTTGGATTCTTCAGCATGTTTGAGAGTGACATGCTCGATATGTAAACCATGCTCATTTAACCGCTTTTTTAAACTATGTATATGTGGCTCTGTTTTTGCGGTTAATTGAGCTGATGACGCAACAATATCAAAGCTCACTGATTTATCCATTATTTGGGCATGAGTTTGTAATTTACCTAGCTCACCTAAATCAAAGTTTAAACGAACAAACCACACTTTTTTGCCTGATGCCTGGGTTTTATTTTTTTTCTCGTAGTGGCCAATTTTAATTTCTGTTTGGTGTGCTTCTGGCGCTAATTTCATCGGCAGCAAAAATTGAAAAATAGACGGCAGATCGGGCGAAGAGGTAATTTGGGCCTGATTTACTTGTAAAGCAGATTGGATTTGCCCCAAGTCCTGTAGTAAAGGCGAAGAAGTGGACTGGGAAAGTAGCGCATTTAGGTCGAATTTATTTTTAGGAAATAAAAGCTGTAATATCCCTTCAAGCTTATTATTTATAGTGAGTTGCTGATTATGTTGCTGAGCAAGTTCAAGAGTCAGTAGCTCAGTTGAAAGTTGGCTAATCGCATTTGAAAACGTAGTAGGAGCGAATGCAGCTGGAATTTTTTTCGGTTGTAAAATCTGCGTTACTTCAGTGCGAACCTTAGTGGGCGAAATGGTGTCTGCAGAAATTAGCTTAGAAAAAGCTTGATGAATCAGTTTATTTAACTCTTTCGCCTCGGGGAGGCCTTGTTCCGATAAACGATGAATGACCTTGCCCAGTTGGTTTAAATCCAATTTATCTTGCGGTTTTTGATTATTAGCGAGTGGATTTACATCGCTCGCTTTTTGAGAGTTCACTGCATTGTGCAGTTCATTGGTTGTTTGAACATGCACTTTTACAGACGAGATATCGTTGGCGTTAGTGATTTTATCCGAAGTAAATGATGATGTTTTTTGCATTGGCTGATAAGGGGCGAAAAATTGACTGTTTACTGCCTTTGCGGGAGTTTGACCCGTTTTCACTTCATTCATATCATGGTGTTGGGATGGTTGAGCTGAAGTGATGGGTAGGCTCTGTGGTAATTGAGCCTTAAGTGGTGACGCTGTAGCCGGTTGAACAGAGCGACTTAGTTTATGCCATAACGTTGTCAGGATTGGGGTGGTCGTTTTTTCTGTCTGATTTGCCAGCGGCAAGGTCGTTGATTTGTTTGTTTCTTTGGTCTGTTCGTTTGCAAACTTTGTCAGTGGAGTATCAAAGCCATCAGAGCTTGTTGGTGATTTTGTTGCAAGCGATATGCTCAGTGAGATTGGTGCTTTTTCGGCCGAGATATGTAACTCATTCTTATTTTTAGAGATATGACTAATTGATTGCCATGTCGGCTCAATTTTGTTTGATTGAATCATAGGAAAATAAACTTTATTGCTGGCCACTTTAAGCTCAAGATGCTGGGTGGTCGGTATCCTCATCTCTGCGGTTGATAGTCCTTTACTGAGAAAGTTTAATAATTTTTCAGCTGAAAATGCTTGAGAATGAATGATGGCTTGTTGAGGTGGCGCGCTGATATTGGCCCTGATTTGACCATGTTTAAAATCCATGTGAGCCACTAAGCTATCTGCTTTTGCTAGCATCGTGGCAATTGAACTATTCGTCGGTAAAGCAGCTTTTAAGGTTGGAAAAAATAGCTCGTTGAGGGATGTGTTTACCTTGACTGGGAGTAACGTAGAGTTAGTTGATAATTGGGTATTTGTTGCTGGAGTAAAGAGTTTAAGTAAACTTAATAATTCATTTGGTTGCAGTTTAATTGCAACGGATAGCTGCTCTTTTAAGGTAACTATATGTTCAGAATTAAATGTAAGTGTACCGGCTTGGATCAAGAATTTACTTTGTTTTTGTTCTGCGCTTAAAGGTAACGAAACCGCCTGCCAAGCCCCATTTATCTGGATTTCGGCTTTAAGTATCAGGCCATCACTACGTGCATTTTTGATAGGGTAACTTTGATTAGGAGCCAGTTGTTGGGTCGAGTTAGGCTGATCAGCTGAAAGTTTTAGCTGTTGCGTGTTTGTTAGGAAAATTTCACTAATATTTTGCATTTATGTTTTAAATCAATATTTAAGCATTTCTGAGATAAAGCTAACTTACGCTTTGCAATATCATTATGATAGACTACTGGCCTCTTTGGGGTATAGAGAAAGTTACTTTTTGTTAAATGTCGAATCAATAACTTGCATCAAACAAGAGCGTTGCTTGTTTGAAAATCTTTCTTTTGAGTTAAAATCAGGAGAGATCATGCAATTAGAAGGCCCGAACGGGGCTGGTAAAACATCATTACTGCGTATTGTTGCTGGTTTTACACGACCAGAACAAGGTCGTCGCTTGTGGTTTGGCGAAGATGTAGCAAAAAATGAAGATGACTTCTTAGGCGAACTTTTATTCATCGGTCACAAAACCGGTGTAAATACACAACTTTCCGCCATTGAAAATATTCAATTTTGGCAGCAAACCCATGGTTATCCCCACTCAATAGATTATTATAATTTACTAGCACAGCTCGGCTTAGTCGGCCTTGAGGATGTGCCTGTGCGCATGTTGTCGGCAGGTCAACAGCGTCGTGTTGCTCTTGCGAGGCTCTGGGTGTCAGATGCGAAACTTTGGATGCTTGATGAGCCATTTACTGCGGTTGACAAAAAAGGTGTGACGTTATTACAGCAGCAATTTTTTAAGCAATTAGCAAGAGGCGGCAGTATTTTGCTCACGAGTCATCAAGATTTGACTGAGCAGTTTCAAAATTTAAAAACGGTGACTTTGGAGTATCGATTCTAATGCGTCGAGAATATTCCTACCGCAGCGTATTTTTGGCTGTCTATACCAAAGACATTCGTTTAGCGTTTCGCCAGCGCTCAGAAATTATTAACCCATTACTATTTTTTACCATTGTTATCAGCCTATTCCCTTTGGGGGTGGGGCCTGAACCGGCATTATTGTCTCGCATGGCGCCTGGTATTATTTGGGTCGCTGCATTACTTGCGACTATGTTGAGTTTAGATAAATTGTTTCGTGATGATTATAACGATGGCTCTCTTGAGCAGTTAATGGTCAGTCAATATCCGATGCCTTTGGTCGTTATTGCCAAAGTAACTGCGCATTGGACGACTACGGGATTACCACTAGTATTGTTTTCTCCTTTGTTTGCCTTGTTGTTAAATCTAGAAAGTGAGGCATGGCAAGCAACTATCATTACGTTATTAATTGGCACGCCATTATTGAGCTTAATCGGTGCGATTGGCGCAGGATTAACTGTTGGTTTGCAAAAAGGGGGGATTTTGTTAAGTCTATTAGTTCTGCCCCTATATATACCCGTTTTAATATTTGCTACCTCAGCGATTGATACCGGATCGATGTCTCTTGCGTATCATGGTCAGTTAGCAATTTTAGGTGCGATGTTAGCGTCAGCGATCATCCTTGCGCCTATTGCCGTTTCATCAGCATTGAAAGTGAGTGTAAGTTAATTATGTGGAAGTGGTTACATCCCTATGCGAAAGCTGAAACAGCTTATCGCTTATGCAATTTGTTTTTACCCTATTTTGCCGTGATTACGGTGATTTTGTTGGTTGTTGGATGGGTGTGGGGACTTGCTTTTGCTCCTGCCGATTATCAGCAAAAAGATAGTTATCGGATTATTTTTATCCATGTGCCATCTGCTATTTTGTCGATGGGAGCGTATTCATCGATGGCCATCGCGGCATTCATTGCATTAGTGTGGCAAATTCGAAATGCAGAACTCGCTGTTATCGCTATTGCACCTGTTGGAGCTGTCGTTACCGCCATAGCTTTAATTACAGGGGCTGCTTGGGGTAAACCTATGTGGGGCGCTTGGTGGGTGTGGGATGCGCGATTAACCTCGGAGCTCATTTTATTATTTCTTTATTTAGGAGTTATTTCCCTTTATCACGCGTTCGAAGATAAAGCCTCAGCAGGACGCGCTGCGAGTATTTTAGCGATTGTGGGAGTGGT
Organism: Pseudoalteromonas ulvae UL12; assembly: GCF_014925405.1. Classification (NCBI taxonomy): domain Bacteria; kingdom Pseudomonadati; phylum Pseudomonadota; class Gammaproteobacteria; order Alteromonadales; family Pseudoalteromonadaceae; genus Pseudoalteromonas; species Pseudoalteromonas ulvae. The sequence goes on along the minus strand of NZ_AQHJ01000027.1, from coordinate 332,513 downwards.
AAACTTACCTATCATTCATTTTTCTGTTGAGTGGTGGAATACCCTTCATCAAGGAGCGACGATTACTAAATTTGATTCATCGGCCATAGATAAGTCCATGTTTTGGCCTTTGATGGTTAACATTGCGGCTTTTGCTACTTTGGTTGGTACGGTTACGTTAATTCGATTAAAAAATGAAATTTTGTTGCGTGAAAAGCACCGCCCCTGGGTGAAAGCGCTAGTCAGTGGAGATCACAATGCAGTTTAGTTCTTTTTCAGAGTTTATTGCGATGGGCGGTTATGGCTTTTTTGTTTGGCTGTCTTATGGAAGTTGCTTTTTACTTTTAGCAGGGATAGTCGTGTCGAGTATACTTGGTCATAAGCAAACACTGAACAACATCAAAGCTCAGCTGGAGCGAGAAGTCCGAATTAAGCGCGCTCAGCAGGAGGATAAAGCATGAATCCTCGTAGAAAAAAACGATTGATGGCAATTGTTGCAATCATTTTTGGGATCGGAACATCGGTTGCGCTAGTTTTATTTGCTCTTCAAGAAAATATCAATTTATTTTATACCCCGAGTGAATTAATCGAAGGTAAAGGTCCTGACAAGCAAAAACCTTATGTTGGACAGAAGCTCAGAATTGGCGGCATGGTTGTGCCAGGCAGTGTTGTACGAGATGAAGACTCACTCTTTGTTGAGTTTAAGCTTATCGATACAGGCCCTTTAGTGACCGTTCGTTATCAAGGTATTCTGCCTGATTTATTTCGTGAAGGGCAAGGGATTGTTGCTCAAGGGCATTTAACTGCTCCAGATACGATTGAAGCGTTTGAAGTACTTGCTAAGCATGATGAAGAATACATGCCTGCTGAAGTGGCTGAGGCTGTTAAAGGCATTAAGCATGAGAAACCTGTTTACAACATACCAAAGGGGTATTAGTTAGTCATGATCCCAGAGTTAGGCTTTTTATCGCTTACTATTGCGATGGCGCTATGCATCTTATTATGCATTTATCCTTTATGGGGCGCACACACTGGTAATTTACGCTTAATGCGGGCTGCACCTGCATTAGCAATGGGTCAATTTGTTTTTGTACTTCTCTCTTATTTAGCTCTGGTTTATACCAGTCTTCATGATGACTTTACCGTTGCCTATGTGGCAAACAACTCAAGCTCTGTGTTGCCTTGGTATTATAAAATAACGTCAACCTGGGGCAATCATGAAGGTGCGATGCTTGTCTGGGTATTAATACAAGCCTTTTGGACTGTTTTGGTGGCAATGCTATCTAAATCTTTACCTTGGCTCTTACGTGCGCGTGTTCTGGGTGTGCTCGGATTTTTGGGTGTGGGTTTTATGTCGTACACACTTTTACTCTCAAGTCCATTTGAGTCATTACTGCCTTACTTCCCTGTTGAAGGACGCGATCTTAACCCGCTGTTACAAGATCCGGGTATGATTATTCACCCTCCGTTACTCTACATGGGGTATGTGGGGTTGTCGGTGTCTTTTTCATTCGCTATTGCAGCTTTATTAACTGGCAAACTCGATAACACATGGGCTAAGTGGTCTCGTCCATGGACGATGGCAGCTTGGGCATTTTTAACGCTAGGGATTACCATTGGTAGCTGGTGGGCATATGCTGAATTAGGCTGGGGTGGCTGGTGGTTCTGGGATCCGGTTGAAAACGCATCATTAATGCCATGGTTGGTTGCAACTGCGCTTATCCATTCCTTATCCGCGACAGAAAAACGTGGTGTGTTTAAATCGTGGACTGTTTTATTAGCTATTGCTGCATTTTCATTAAGTTTACTCGGCACATTTATTGTTCGTTCAGGCATTATCGTCTCAGTGCATGCGTTTGCGACTGATCCAGCTCGAGGCAGCTTTATTCTCGCTTTCTTACTCGTGGTCGTCGGGGGCAGCTTGTTGTTGTACGCATTGCGTGTGGCTGAGGTGAAAAGCGAAGGTCGATATCAGCTGTTTTCTCGAGAAGTGGCATTGTGGTTAAATAATATCTTTTTAGTCGTTGCCACGTTAATTGTCCTACTGGGTACTTTGTTGCCGCTGGTACACAAAGAATTAGGATTAGGTTCAATTTCGATTGGTACGCCTTTCTTTAACCAAATGTTTTCAATTTTGCTCGTGCCTTTTGCCTGTTTATTGGCGCTTGGGCCGATGCTGCGTTGGAAGCAAAATAAAATTAAGTTGGTTTTTAATAAATATGCTCTGTCGTGGTTAATTAGTGTGATCGTATCTTCAGCTTGGTTGTTCTCGAGTTATGAAGAAGTGAAGGTGATGACCTTAGTGGCTGTGATGTTTGCAGTTTGGATTGCGGTTACTTCAATCATTGATATTGGCCAGAAAGTAAGCGAGTCCTCATCGATTTCGCGAGGATTGAAAAAGTTAGGCTTAAGTTACTGGGCGATGATTTTGGGTCATATTGGTTTCGCTTTTGTGATTGCAGGCGTGGCATTAACATCGGCTTATTCTGTTGATCGCTCTGTAAAAATGAATCCAGGTGATATTGCAAGCCTTAACGAATATGATTATCGCTTTGATGGTGTGAAATCGATAGAAGGCAAAAACTTTACTGGTCATGCCGGAATTGTCACTGTACTCAAAGAAAATCAATTTGTTGTCGAGCTTTACGCTGAAAAGCGCTTATACACCATCGGCAAACAATTTATGACGGAAGCCGCAATTGATGATGGCTTTACGCGTGATTTGTACCTTGCATTGGGTGAGCAGTTCGATAATGGAGCCTGGTCGTTACGTATTTACCATAAGCCATTTGTGCGTTGGATGTGGCTGGGTGGAATTATCATTGCATTAGGCGGTTTCTTGATTTTATTCGATAAACGTTACCGTCGTCGTCAAGCCCCTCAAACAACAGGTAACAAAGGAGTGATGGCATGAATCGTAAGTTACTGTTTTTAACTCCGTTGGCCATTTTTTTATTGCTGAGTATCTTCTTGTTTAAAGGGTTGTTTTCCGATCCGAGAGTCTTACAAAGTGGGAGGATTGGTCAAACAATGCCTGAGTTTGCCTTGCCAGATTTGATGCAGCCTGACAAACAGTGGCGTAATACCGATTTATTGGGCGACGTTTACCTGTTAAATGTATGGGGAACATGGTGCCCAACTTGTGTTGCTGAACTGGGTTACTTAACAGAACTACGTAAACAAGGTATTAAAATTGTCGGCTTATATTTCGAGCAAGGCTACGATGCAGACTTTGGTGACCAATTTAGCTTGCCTGACCTGCAAATTGAGGTATCAGAGATGCTTGCGCGAGCTGGTAATCCATATGCGTTTAATATGCTCGACCTAAATCGCACGGTGCTGCTAGATCTCGGCGTTTCTGGCGCACCAGAAACTTTCTTAGTTGATAGCAAAGGCACTATTTTATTACACCACACCGGTGACATTAATAGTCGAGTTTGGCGAGCAAAATTTGCTCCGGTTATTGCAGAGTTATCCCCATGAAGTATTCATTTGTTTTAATTTCTTTACTCGTTACTTCGTTTGTTTATGCCAGTGAAGATCAATATCAGTTCGCGACAGCTGAACAAAAGAACATTTTTGCAGAGCTAACGCATGAGTTGCGCTGTCCTAAATGCCAAAATCAAAACATTGCTGATTCCGATGCAATCGTAGCAAAAGACTTACGTGACAAAGTCCTTACTTTAGTTGAAGAGGGTAAGGGGAAAGATGAGATCATCGAATTTATGATCGATCGCTATGGTTATTTTGTGCACTATAAACCGCCTGTTACAGCCTCAACCTTAGTGTTGTGGGTGTTACCTGTATTGTTTGTTTTATTTGGTTTTGGCGCCGTTATTGCGCGTCAAAAGAAGGCATCGCAAGCGCAACAGTGGTCTGAGCAAGATGAGAGCACATTAAACGAACTTATTAATAAATATCAGCGTAAGGGAGAGCAATCATGACCGAGTTCTACTTATACGCTGGGATGTTAATTTTGCTTGGTTGTGTTTTTGTTGTGTTGCCATTTATGCGCAAAGATACGTTAGTGTCGGTGGATCCTGGTACCAACGCAGAGCGCATTGATATCTACCATCAACGCCTAACTGAACTGGCCCAAGAGCAGCAAGATAGCCGTTTATCTGATGAAGGCTACCAGCAAGCCATTGTTGAACTTAAAAAGCGTTTGTTAAATGAGCTTGCGCCAGAAAAGCAATTTAACCTCAAAGGGAATAATGTCGTTTTAGCAAGTGTTGGCGTGTTATTCATGCTGAGCTTTTCTATTATTTTTTATGGGATTAGTGGAAGTCATAAACAACAGCTAAGCTGGTTAGAAGCGGTTGAAAAGCTCCCTGAGCTTGGTCAGCGAGCGGTAATGCAAACGGGCGATCCACTTACGCCAAACGAGTTGCAACAATTTGCTTTAGGACTGAGAACTAAACTGTCAACTAATGGCGATGATCAAGTGGCTTGGATGTTACTTGGGCGTGTTGCTATGTCTTTGAATGATTTGAGCATGGCAACTCAGGCTTTTGAAAAATCACTGAAGATCAATCCTGACAACGTCAATGTCATGCTAGCATATAGCCAAGCGTTGTTGGTTGATGGCTCAGAGCAATCAATTAACAAAGCGGCGAAAAAGTTATCAAAAATTCTGCAAAAAAATCCAACCAACATGGATGCAATTTCACTTTTGGCGCTTATTGCTTACGAAAGAAAAGATTGGCTGGAAGCTAAAGCGGCCTTTGAGTTGTTATTAAGCAGTATGGAAAAAGCTGATCCACGTTATGTAATGATTAAGCAACGAATTGATGAGTTAAATCAGCGTTTGAATGTAAACGTTGAAGACAGTATTAACAAAAACTCACAAACTATGGCTTTACAGCCGAGGCAATTAACGGTCAAACTTAGCTTATCTGACGATTTGGTTAATAATGTTCCTGAAGGAGCTACTTTGTTTGTTTTTGCAAAAGCAGCTCAAGGGCCACAAATGCCGTTGGCCGTTGTTAAATTAACCTATGTTGACTTGCCAACAACTGTGTTGCTTTCGAAAGAAAATGCCATGATGCCATCGTTAACGATGGAGCAGTTTGATCAAGTCATTGTTACTGCTCGTATTTCAAAAGATGACAAAGTTGATGTGCAGGTTGGTGAGTTGCAAGGTCAAAGTACCGTGGTTGACTTAAACGCCGAAACGGAACTTTCGTTGATGATTAATCAGCTTATTCAATAGGGACAGCATGTATAAAACTGCAGTATTGTTATTCATTTGGTTTGCTCTGGTGGGCTGTGCTCAGGTGCCAGAAGAAAAACAAGATGAGCGCGATCCACTCCAAGCACTCAACCGCCCTGTTTATGATTTTAACATGGACGTGCTTGATGCGTATGTGCTTCGACCTGCTGCAGTGGGATACAGTACAATTACGCCTCAGCCAGTTCGAAATGGGATCGTCAATTTTATTGAAAATCTACAGACGCCAGTCGATGGGGTAAATGCTGCATTACAAGGCAAACCCAGCAATGCAGGAGTGAGTGTGGCACGTTTCCTCATTAACTCTACAGTTGGTGTGCTGGGGATTTTTGATGTTGCTTCAGAGATAGGCTTAGAGCTAGAAGAAGAGGATTTTGGCCAAACTCTTGGGGTTTGGGGAGTTGGAGATGGTGCGTATCTGATGTTACCTGCTATGGGCCCAAGTACAGCCCGTAATTTCACCGGTGATATTGTTGATAACTTTATTGTGCCTCAGGTAGCATTAACGACACCACAAAGCCTATTAGTGTTTGCGTTAAAAGCACTTGAAGCACGTGCTTCTTTATTTGCTCAAGAATCATTGCTTAATGAGTCACTTGACCCCTATATTTTCATGAAAGATATTTATTTTCAGCGTCAATTGTTTGAGTTACATGATGGTAACCCGCCCCTTGAAAAAGAGCCGGAGACCTATGAAGAAGATTTCTTAGAAAACTTATAATAAAAAAGCCGATGACATTCATCGGCTTTTTTTATGGTTAAAATCTTTTAATTAAGAAATTGCGGCTAGCTGTGTATTTGCCCACTGTACCGCGTCATGGTATGCATCAGGCACTTCTTTTGGGTTAAGCTTCAGCTGTTCAATGATCGTATTGGCTGATTCCCAATTTGCTTTCTCGTAGTGCTTCACAAGCTGAAGATATTCTGCCAACACGCCTTCATCTTTCAGTAAGGCATCTTTAATTTCGTTAGAGAGGGGGAGCTTTGCGAGAGCGTTTTCCATTGTTTCATCTAAAATCGCGTCAATAAGAGATAACATACCGGCTAAAAATGCCATCGCGGTATCTTTCATTTGCCCATGACTTTGTGCGATTAACTCAGCAAACCGAGCACGGGTTAATGATAGGCTCATTAATTCAATTGGCTTATTGGATGAAACTTGCGCAGCAAATAAGACAGATAAAAACTTTTTCAATTCTTCAGCGCCCAGAACAACTAACGCCTGTTTGATAGTGCTGATTTCTGCACGGCGTTTAAATGCTGCTGAGTTTGTATAGCGCAGCAGTTTGTATGACAAATTAACATCACGCTCAAAGACTTCAGTGATTTTCTTAAGGTTGATTTCTGCACTGGATGTTTCATAGAGCAGTTCAGCAAGAGTCATTTCCGATGGCGCTAACGATTTACTTTGAATCACCTCTGGTTTAGAGAAAAAATAGCCTTGGAAGTAGCTGAAACCTAATGTTTGCGCTGTTTCAAATTGCTCATGAGTTTCGACTTTTTCTGCTAAAAATTGGATGTGAGGAAACTCCTTGGTGTCGGATTGGATTTTTTTAATCTCGTCTGCACTCAGAACTTGGAAATCAATTTTGATAATATCGACATAGGGATAAAAATGACGCCATACTGGATTATGGATGTAGTCATCTAAGGCGATGGTATAGCCTTTTTCTTTTAAGTCTTTGACGATCGCTAATAAGCGTTTTCCGGGTTGAACTGTTTCGAGGATTTCGACTACAACCTGCTCAGGATCACACATAGTGGCATACCCTTTGAGCAGTGTTTCAAGGGTGAAGTTAATAAAAGCGGGCTTATTCGCTGTCATGTCTTCTAAACCAAATTCAAACTGACTGCCGGCAATCAGTTTTGTGGTTGCTTCATGACCATCAACATCCGGAAAAACGTTGTCTAGACCATCTCGAAATAGTAATTCATACGCATATAAATTTTTTTCGTTGTCGAGTATCGGCTGTCTAGCTGCATAAAAATACATAAGCTTTGGACCTTTTTCCTATTGATTTATTCTTATTTAGAATAGGTAATATAAAATATGCGCAGGCATTTTTCATTAACTATTTTATACAATCTCATTCTTTTGGGGGGTTATTGTTCACTTTCAGTCATTTTTTTGCCTCTCATGTTATATTAGTGTCTGTGATTCAATCTGCGTACCTTTTTTGTCTGAAATCATGGTGATATTTTCACCTTATATTTTAGTCGAGTTCGAATTGAGTGTAAGTGGAATAACAATAACAACATTTAGGGGGTTAGAGTGGCGATAGGCACATTCATTTCTTTAGCGATATATTTTATCGTGATGTTAGGTATCGGTTTTTATGCGTACCGCAAGTCTACCAGTGATGTTTCTGGTTATATGCTCGGTGGCAGGGGCCTGAGCCCAAGTGTGACAGCACTGTCGGCAGGTGCATCTGATATGAGTGGTTGGATGCTAATGGGGTTGCCAGGCGCTATGTACATTAGTGGCTTAAGTAGTACTTGGATTGCTGTAGGTTTAGTGATTGGTGCGTTATTGAATTATTTAGTTGTTGCACCACGTTTACGAACCTTTACTGAGGTTGCCAATGATTCAATCACTTTGCCTGATTTTTTTGAAAATCGTTTTGCTGACCGCTCACATATGCTGCGCTTGGTTTCATCTTTAGTTATTATTGTTTTCTTCACTCTTTATACTTCATCAGGCGTGGTGGCAGGCGGAAAGCTTTTTGAGTCTTCGTTTGGGCTTAGTTATGAGATTGGCTTGTATGTGACAGCCGGCGTAGTGGTCATTTATACCTTGTTTGGTGGTTTTTTAGCTGTGAGTCTGACTGACTTTGTGCAAGGCTGTATTATGTTTGTAGCCTTGATATTAGTGCCTATTGTGGCTATTTCTGAAGTCGGTGGCACAACTGAAATCGTCAATAGCGTCCAAGCGATTAATCCTGATTTATTAAACATTGTCAGTGGTACTACGTTGGTAGGGATTGTATCCGCGATGGCTTGGGGGTTAGGGTATTTTGGTCAGCCTCATATTATTGTGCGTTTTATGGCGATTCGCTCAGTGAAAGATATTCCAACAGCGAGAAATATCGGCATGGGTTGGATGACAGTCTCGATCATTGGTGCTGTAGGGACTGGTTTTGTTGGGATTGCTTATGTAGCAAAAACGGGGATGACATTAGATGATCCTGAAACCATCTTTATTGTGTTATCACAATTATTATTCCATCCATTGATCGCAGGCTTCCTGCTTGCTGCAATTCTCGCCGCTATTATGAGTACAATTTCATCGCAGTTGCTCGTGACATCAAGCTCACTAACCGAAGATTTTTATAAAATATTTTTAAATGCAAATGCTTCGGATAAAGAGCAAGTCACCGTTGGACGTATTTCGGTTGTGATTGTAGCTTTAGTGGCGATTGCTTTGGCGTATGATCGTAATAGTTCTATTTTAAGCCTTGTTAGCAATGCATGGGCGGGCTTTGGTGCTGCATTTGGTCCTTTGGTTATTTTAAGCTTGTATTGGCGTAAAATGACCGCGTGGGGCGCTTTAGCAGGAATGTTAGTTGGAGCTTCAACAGTTTTAATTTGGATCTATGCGCCATTGACTGTTGATGGACAAACATTGAGTGCATGGATGTACGAGATTGTGCCTGGATTTATCTTATCGACAATTGCGATAGTGGCGGTGAGTAAACTGACCACGATTAACGATCCTGTGGTTGAAGAACAATTTGATGCGATGCTGACTCATCATCAGTAACAATCATATCTAACAAAAAGCCTGCATCGTGCAGGCTTTTTTGTTTTCTACTAAGAGGCTTGATCTTCGATACCGACAATCAACCAAGGTGCGTTAGCTTGGCGCATATCGCGCTCTAAGTGCCATATTTCATTGATAGCTTCTTCTTGCTTGTCAGCTAAATCTCGGTACTTACCTTTAAAGCGAACGCTGATCTCCCACTGGATTGGCGAGCTATCTGCACGAGCCAATTCTGCGTCAATAAACATCACTTCAGTTGCCACATCAACGACTTCTGCACGTTCTGCTTTTAATTCAGTAAAGAGTGCAGGACTCACGTATTCTTCAATGGTCGATAAGTCATTTTCATTCCACGCTTTTTGTAGCGTATGGTAATGATCACGTGCGCCTTGTAAAAACCCGTTTAGATCGAAGTTAGCAGGGAGATTAAAAGGGACTTCATTTTGAGTTGCGCTAAATCCATTGCTTGATGACGAAGCTGGACTTTGACGATATTGAGCCGTTTCAGTCGGCGTAATTGGCGGCCCTCCTGCTGTGGCAGTTCCATTAACGGCATTTTTAGCCATTACTGCTTTAATGACTTTGAAAATAATGAAGGCAATCAATGCCATCATTAACATGTCCATAATTTGTAAACCTTCAAAGTCACCGCCTAACATGGCAGCAATTAAGCCACCCATTAGTAATCCACCCAGAATTCCACCCATAATGCCTTTTTTATTTGAGCTTTTAGCTGCAGTGGTTGGAGCTTGAGTTGAGTTATTCGGTTGATCTGCTTGTTGTTTTTGCTGCGATGTCTGTTGAGTTTTGCCTTTTGACTTAGAGCCAAATTTTTTGCGTGCATCTACATCAAATGATGCAGTAAACAACACAGCAAACAGGGTAAAGATGACACATAACTTCTTCATGTTTGAGCCTATATAAAGTAATAAATTCAAGAGGGATTGTAGGGACTCAAAAAGTGAAGTCAATCAGAAGTGGAGGAATTATCTTATTGTTTTTTAAACGTTAAATTGGGTTAAAAAGTTAATAAATTTAATGTAAATTTTAGCGTCGTTTATCCAGTGTAGATAAACGACGCAGGGATTAAATTTGCCAAATTAAATTATCTTTAATTTGATTTTGCAGAGGCTGTAACTGGGTATTATTTTCGCCCAACATAATGATGGTTGCAGAAGCGGATTGGTAAATCGATCCATTAAAGCGCTGATCAGCGAATTGCGAAGAGGATTCACGCTGATTATTAGCGGGTATAATAAAGAGTGTCACCGGACCGCTTTGCGTGTTCAGAACCATGTGCAAGCTCTTTTGGCTTTTAAAATTACAAAAGGTTAAATAACTTACATCGCCAGGGACATTCGTCAATTGGCCGCCAAATGAAGCTAACTTTGCATTGACCTGCTCAATGGGAAACTGTTGATCAGTATTCGTTAGGGACGCAAGCTCATGATAGACATGATCTAAAGCATGTTGTTCTAAATTAAGCGGTGCGGCTGGATTATAAAGGTTAAATATTATGCCAAAAGCAAATGCAACCGAAGCGGCTATCGCTAAATGTACTCGTCCACGACGCTTATATTGTTTGTGTTCGTTTAACCGTTGATTAAGCAGGATTTTATCCGCTAAATTATCGGGCACTTCAATACTCAGCGCATCATGCAACTGGGCATCAAGTTGTTGAATATCATTTAAAAACTGTTGCCGTTCAGCGTCATTATTTGCAAATTCGTGCAGTTCATCGCTGACTTCGCTTGGCTGTGCATAAAGGCGGCGGCGAAATTCTAATTCATCCATTGTTACTGAACCCCTCTATGGTGGTGTGTTGAAGTTGATAGCGCGTCTTTGAGCTGGTTTCGTGCTCTAAACAGGCGCGTCATAACAGTATTTTTGTTCAAATCTAATATGGTCGCAATTTCATCCCCAGAGCATCCCATTACAATTTGCAATAAAAGAGGCTCTCGATAATCTTCTGGCAGAGCCATAATTTGACGCTGGATCATTGTTTGTTCCATATTTTGCTCAAGACTGAAACTCTGCTCATCCATCAGGTGATCTTGGTCTACATCTGAATAATCGAATTGCTTTCGCTCGAAGCGACGTGCATTCTCTCGTCTTAAAATGGTGAGTAACCAAGACTTTGCTGCTTGTTGATCAAGCAATGCATCCAGTGATTTCCAAGCTCGCAAAAAGGTTTCTTGCACCAAATCATCAGCCACACTGTGATCTTGGCATAACCAATAAGCAAATCGATATAGTTCTTTATGATAAACCTGCACAAGTGCTTCGTATCGTTTGTGTTTGTGTGCCATATCAATTAAGACCTGACGATCGGAATTTTTCTTTCCAAACATAGGGGAATTTTTTCTTCTTGCTCTGATAAGGCCTAGTATTGCACCAAGCGAGGCGCAAGCCAAGCTCAGTACAATAAATGAAAACGCAATTAGTACAAAGGTTTGAGTGCAGATGCGTGTAATTGTTGGGCTGAAGGAGTTAACTTAAGCGTGTCCAATATTGATGCTAAGTCGACGTTTGCTTGTTGATTTCCATATAAGCTTGCTTGCAACTGATTGAGTTGTGCTGCCAAAGAAGGGTTACCGTACAGAGCGGCTAAGTCATCTAATGACGCTGACTGATTGTTACAGCGTAGCTTAGCGAGCGCTAAAGTGTGCTGATAAAATGCACGATTATCGTTTGATTTTACCGCTGTTGCCAGTTGTGCTAACACGTCTTTATCGCTGAGTTGTGAGTCCGTTTGAACTGCTGTTTTAATTACTTGCGGGCGTTTATTACGCTGTAACCACCACAGCAGCAAAGTGATAAGCCAAAGTAAGTAGCCACTGGCAATTAACCCCCATTGTAGTGAGGATACTTCAGCCGTGATGGTGTTATTTTGTGGGCGTTGAACTTCTGGTTGTTCAGGCGAGATGTTAGGCACGGATGCACTTGGGCTGCTGCTCGAGGCAACGACGGTTAACGTGCGACTCGGTAACGTTGCATACTCTATACGGTTAAGTACAGTATTAAACCATGGAATTTTGACCTCAGGAAGCTGGTAGGTTCCGGGCTTTTGAGGTAATAATGCGATAGATTCAACACGCTGAGAAATCACGCGACCATCGCGCACATTGTGATTGTTTTCAGCTTGGTCGGGATAGGTGCGGATCCCGGCAATCTCTGGAAGCGTGATTTCAGGTAGTTGCTCTTTGGTGATCCCTAATGCAGTTAAAGTAATTGTGCGAGTAAGTGGGGTGCCCACTTCGACTTGCGTATCTTCAGGCTGCCATTGCTCATGCAATGAGACCATTTCACTCGGTAACCAATCGCCTTGATAATTGGCTGGAATCGATTTAACCGTTAACAGTGTATCTTCTGTGACTGCAGAGGCAGCAATTGCGCGGTAATTTTCTTGTATTCGGCCATTAAATGATGGGGCGGTAATGGTAAAGTCGCCGCTTTTTTGTGGTTGCACTAAGTAATCACGGCTCACCACTAAATAGCGCTTACCGTTGATAATTTCAGTGCTTTCAATTTGTTTACCGAGCTGCGAGATTTGCGCATTATCCATGATTGGCGCGCTTAATTGGCCATCCCTGAGCTCTTTGGCTAAATACAGCTTAACGTTGTAAACCCCAGCTTGTTGCACATAAAGACTATTAGGAGTCATGCTGGTTTTAATAAAAATATCATCGCTTTGCTGGTCGAGATCTTGTTTGACCACCGTTAAGGTGTAAGGCTGCGATTTAACGCCATTGATCTCAAAAGCAGGAATGGCAAATTGCCCACTTTTACGTGACATCAATTCCACTTGCCACGTGGTTTTCTTTGAGATGCTGCCATTTATAATACTGGTGTGGCTACTGACACTCGTTGGGCCAACAACAAAATCTTTTAATAAAACTGATGTATCAGGTTGTGCACCTTGCACGTTATCATCTGCCTGAATCGTTAAAACGAAATACTCACCTTGCAAGACTGGGTTTTTATTCACAGAGGCTTCAAGTTTAGTGAGGGCAAATACACTTGGGCTGCAGATAATAATCAGTAATAAAATACAACGCATTACCATGATTTTTTAACTCCTTGTGGGCTAGTGTTACGGCCACGATTTTGATATTCAAGTCGCATTTTGTTGCGTAATAAGATGGCAGGATCATCAGGCACTTTTCTAAGTAGCTGATTTAATTGTTGTGCTTTTTCACGTTCTTCAGCAGTTAAAGGCTCAGCGGAAACTGCCGCTTGCTGAGTTTGTTCCTCGCCTTCTTGAGCTGTGTGTGGCTCGCTTGGCGCTACAGCTTGTTGTTGCTCTTCTTGTTTTGAGTCTGCACTTTTTTGCTCGTCAGCGGCGGCTTGTTGCTCTTGCTGTTGTTGAGGGTCGGCTGACATTTCTGGTTTATTTTGTTGATCTGCATTCTTACTTTGCTGATCTGACTCAGATTGTTGGCCTTGTTGATTATCTGACGAGTCTGAATTCGATTGGTCAGCGTTTTGTTGATCAGACTGTTGCTGTTGATCCGATTGTTGTTGGTCAGCGTCTTGTTGCTCATTATTTTGGTTTTGTTGCTCGGATTGATTGTCTTGCTGTTGTTGCAATAATTGTTCGATTATCTCTTTATTTTTTTGAGCGGCAGCAAGGTCGGGATCGAGTGTTAATGCTTGCTCATACTTCTCAATTGCTTCGGGAAGTTTGCCCAATTTTGCTAAGGCATTGCCTTGGTTATATAAACCATTTGCTGAATCATCTTGGCTAAACTGTGTCAACGCTTGCTCATACTGGCCTTGTTGATAAAAAGCTGAGCCTTTGAGATTTGGGGTGTTGGCATCTTGCGCTTGTTTAAAATCCCCTTGTTGATAGGCACTTAGGGCGCGCTGATCGTTATTTTTCCATAAAGATGACCATTCAACAGCATAGGCTTGCTCTGTGGGTAAAATTAATAATGCACACAAGCCAATCAACAGCTGGTTTTGTTTAATTAATAAAAATGCTAAAGGCACCAATAGCAGCATTAGATAGACACCGCCATCGAGACGAGAAAGTGTATGTTGTTGGTCTGTTTCACCGATCTCAGCGTTGTTGTCCGCTTGGGCGAAAACTGAAATATCAGCATTACTGGCAGTATACGCAGAAAAATGGCCTCCGCTTCGTTTGGTGATACCGCGCATTGAAGCAAATTGCGCCTTAGGTACCACGATTTGACCATAGCTATCTTTTAAAAACCCGCCTTCTGGCAATTCGATTGGTGCCCCTTGCTCAGTCGCGACCGCATAAATACTCAATGTGTAGCCGGTGCCTTTTGCAAACTCTTGGACTGATGATAAATCATCGTTATCAATGCCATCGGTCACGAGGATGATATCACCATTTAAATAACCCGCTTGAGTGAGTAATTCACTGGCTGTGGTTAACCCTGCCATCACATTAGACCCTTTTCCTGGCATAATTTCAGGGCTTAAGCTTGGAATTAAATTAGCTAATGTCTGCGCATCAGTAGTGAGTGGCGACACAGTAAAAGCGTTTTCGGCGTAGGCAACAAGTGCGGTTTCGCCTTCATTAAATAGCTCAACCATATCGAGGGCTTTAAAACGCGCTTGGCTTAATCGATTAGGTTTGATATCGGCGCTAAACATAGATAATGACATGTCCATCACCAATACACGGGCTTGTTTAGCCTGATAGATTGGCACGGCTTGCTTTTCCCAGCTTGGTCCTGCTGCGGCTATGATGGCCAGAGTCACAAACAACAGCGATAACCAGGGTGATTGACGTTGCTGTTGTGCACCAGAGGTCAAAACAAACTGGGCTAAGTGCGCGGCAATGAGTGGTTGCTTGTGATTCACTCGATGTTGGCGCAGATAAATGCTGATAGCTAAGGGGATTAACAGCAATAAAAGCCACAGTAACTGTGGTCGGATAAATTCAAAGTCCATTAAATACCCTCCTGTTTTGGTAAGCGAAGATAGGGTTTAGCACTTGAAAGAGCTAAGATCAGCAGCGCGACAAGCAATGGGTAAAAAAACAAGGCTGTTTGTGGTCGAAACGTTTGAGTGTCGGTCGCGATGGGTTCAAGTTTATCAAGCTCTTGATAGATTTTTTGTAAACTGGCTACATCACGGGCGCGAAAATACAGACCTCCGGTATCATCGGCAATGGTTTTTAATAAACCTTCATCCAATGCAGAGCCTGTGTTCATCCCGAATAAACCAAAACGGTTATTGCCATCGGAGCCGACTCCAACCGTATACACTTTAATGCCTTCTTCTCGGGCCAGTAATAACGCTTCTTCTGGGGCTAAATTGCCCGCGGTATTTTCGCCATCTGTTAGCAACACTAAAATCCGGTTGCTATCTTGCTTTTGAGAAAATCGTTTTACGGCGAGGCCAAGTGCATCACCAATAGCTGTCGCACGACCGACTAAACCAATTTGCGCTTCATCAAGCATTTGGCTTACCGTATTTAAATCTCGAGTCAGTGGTGTTTGTAAAAAAGCCGTGTCACCAAATAAGATCAGCCCTAGGCGATCACCTTGGCGCTGTTCGATAAAGTTTTTTAGTACCGCTTTGACCATCGACAAACGATCAACATAGCGACCTTGGTAGGCCATATCTTGTTCAGTCATAGAGCCTGATAAATCAACGGCTAGCATGATATCGCGGCCTTCATTCGGCAGGCTGATTGGCTCACCTAACCATTTGGGATTCGCTGCACCTAAGCATAAACATAGCCAAAATAACCACATTAGCAGAGAGTGGGGGCGCTTGTGCTGGTGGCTAGTGGTACTGCTCAGTAAAGGGTTTGCATTAAAACTGGGGATCCGTAATGTCACATCCTCCATTTTTGCTTTTGCCAACATGCGCAGTAAAAACGGTAGCGGTAAGGCTAAAAAAGCCCATGGCCAACTAAACTCAAACATGTGCTGCACCTCGAGTATTAAAACGTTTAATTGCTTGAGACAGCAGCTGTTTTACCTGTGTATAGTGACTGTGTTCAACCTTGGGGTGGTAAATATGCGTCAGTTGCTCGTTGGTAATGGTGACGCGACAGGCTGAGTGTATAAAGTCGCACCATTGCTGAGAATGGCAGGAGGCTTTATCGGCTCCGTAATAATGAGCAGCTAAGCGTTTTAAAATCATATTGAGTTGCTGTAAGTGCTCAGCACCCTCGTTGTTGAGTGTGCTTGCCAGTATTATCGCTTCTCGTTTGGCCTGATTGTGTTTATAAACTAAACGCCAATACGCACAGCCTGCCAATATAACAATCACTGTCAAGGCGATGACAGCCCACCACGCGGGAGTGAGCGGCCAAAAAGAAACCGACGTTGGGGCAATAATGGGTTCGAGAGTATCTAATGCAGAGGCAGTCATGAGGATGCTTTTCCTAATATCTGTTGCTCTAAAGGGGTTGCGGCACTAAAGGTAACAGGGTGAATACCTGCTTTTTTCAGTGCATTTAGGCGATGATGTTGTTGCTCATTGGCATGTTTAGTAAAGCGTTGCTTAAACTGTTTATCACCCAGTGGTAAGGCAAACGTCTGGCTACCCGCAGTCACTTTGACATGATGATCGCTGGGCGCTAAATCCAATTCAAATGGATCATAGACTTGGCAAGCAATGACCTCACAATGGCGAGCCAGTAATTGCAATTGTTTCAGTACGTCATCATCTAGCTGAACAAAATCTGAAATCAAATATACCAACGAACCGGGCTTAGCAAGTTGATTCAAGCGCTTTAGATTATCTCTAAAGCCACTGTTTGCTTCTTGTGCTGGCAAAGTGAGTGCTTGCTCATGGCTGGCTAAGAGGTTATGAAAGAGATTCATCACTGCATTTTGTCGGCTACCGGGTTTGAGCTCAAAGTGTTGTTGTTGATTAAACACCAAACCACCCACTCGATCTCCACGACTAATGGCCGACCATGCCGTCAGCGCGCTCAGTTGCGCCGCCTGAATTGACTTCAAAACAAACTGACTACCAAATAACATCGACTGGCTAAAATCGGTAAAAATAAACACAGGACGCTCTTTTTCCTCTTGATAGAGTTTGGTATGAGCTTGGCCTGTTCGTGCGGTGACCCGCCAATCAATCGAGCGAATGTCATCACCTTGTTGGTAATGCCGTACCTCGGCAAATTCCATGCCTCGGCCTTTGTGGGGCGCGAGGTATTGGCCTGCCAATTTATGCTTAATATGGGCTTTTGGTTGCAAGTTAAGCAGTGTCGCTTTTGCTCGGTAATACATTAGCTCTTTAAGAGATAAATTAACCCCGTTGCTGTGACAGGTTTGCAACCACAAAACTAAATTGTTGGACACACTCATGATTATGGTACTGCAACGAGTTCTAATATACGCTGTAATGCTTGATCTTTACTGATGCCATCGGCTTGTGCTTCGTAGCTTAAAATGATGCGATGGCGTAAGGCATTCAAAAAGACCGCTTGAATATCATCTGGTGCGACAAAGTCACGGCCACTCAGCCAGGCATGAGCACGCGCACATTTGTCTAAAGCAATGGTGGCACGAGGACTTGCCCCGTACTCGATCCAACTTGCAAGGGTTGGGTCTAATTTAGCTGCATTACGCGTTGCCATAATGAGTTGCACTAAATATTGCTCTAGAGGCTCGGCTAAATGCATTTTTAGCACTTCTTTTCGTGCTGAGAATAACATCTGTTGAGAAATTTCAGGCGCGGTGACTGCGGTTTCAGCGAGTGCTTCACCTCGGGTCAGGCGCAAAATTTCAAGTTCACTTTGCGCATCGGGGTAATCAATATTCAAATGCAATAAAAAGCGGTCTAGTTGCGCTTCGGGTAACGGATATGTTCCTTCTTGCTCGAGCGGATTCTGTGTCGCCATGACTAAAAATAGCTCAGGAAGTGGATAGGTGGTTTTGCCTACCGTGACTTGTCGCTCTGCCATGGCTTCGAGTAACGCTGATTGCACTTTTGCTGGCGCTCGGTTGATTTCATCAGCCAAAATTAAGTTGTGAAATAATGGGCCTGCTTCAAAAACAAACTCGCTAGTTTGTTGGCGGTAAATATCAGTGCCTGTGATGTCTGCAGGGAGCAAGTCTGGTGTAAATTGCACTCGCTGAAACGAGCCTTCCACACCTTTGGCTAACGAGTTTACCGCGCGGGTTTTAGCTAAGCCTGGAGGGCCTTCTACTAATAAATGACCATCAGCCAAAATGGCTAATAACAGCGACTGAGTCAGAGCGGGTTGGCCGATAATTTGTGTATCAAGATAAGTTTGTAATTGTTGAAATGCGTTAACTGCCATAACGAAAATAAATCCTTTGTTCTTATGATTAGGAGCATTTTGTCCCATTGAGACTACGCAGTAGATATAAGGTTCATTTTTATTGAAAACAAGTTGTAACGAAAAATAAATGGGGGCTTTTAAGATAAAAAACAACATCCAATGTCGTTTTTTATTGAGAGATCCGAAAAGTTATGATGATGAAATAGCCCGTTTAGTTATTGTTAAGTATGAAAGGGGAGAACTTAGGCTTTTTGTTTCTCTTCACTGTGATTTAAGGCATGGTAGCCTTCAACTGTTTGGCTCTTCGCTTGTTGTAATGCTTGATACTTAATGCCGTCGAGCACTAAATCTAAGATAGGGCGTTTGTCACCATTGTACCAATTGTTGGCGGTACGTTTGCTAAGCGTTCCATCCGTTAACGCTTCTATTTTTTTCATGCTCCATTCACGCCCTAAATGCTGTTTAATATATTGCGTCAGTTTTACGTTCATACGCTATCCTGTGATATTAACTAAGTTGTAAGTTAAAGAAATTGTTACCGAATCACGTGTGATGAAGTAGGGTAAAAAAGTGAACAATTGTAATTATTTGTCACTGCAGTGGGTGGTAGGCTGGTGAATAGGGATATTTTTCTCATTGTTGAGTTGTATTTGCTTAGAATGACTAGGCTTTAAACAGCTTGATGCGATGCAAAATGCTTTTATCTCGTACTAATTTCAACCATAAAAACTCAGTAACTCTTAGCTGGTTATTAAGAAATCATTCTTTTTACACATTAAAAACACGAATTAGGTAAAACAAAGGTTGGCAAAAAAAACTGGGTTGTTTAGAATCAAACCAACATTAACAGGTCTGACCTGTAACAAGAGGAATTAATTATGTCTGAGCAAATAAATCTAAAAACAGCCCAAGGCGACCGAATTGCCATTGTTAGTGGTCTTCGTACTCCATTCGCTAAACAAGCAACTAACTTCCACCATGTTCCAGCATTGGATTTAGGTAAGCTAGTAGTTAATGAAATGCTTGAACGATTGAACTTTGATCGCAAAGAGATCGATCAATTAGTATTTGGTCAAGTGGTTCAAATGCCAGAAGCGCCCAATATTGCCCGTGAAATCGTCCTAGGGACTGGCATGCCAGTGGGAATTGACGCGTATTCGGTATCAAGAGCTTGTGCAACTAGCTTCCAAGCGATTGCCAATGTGACTGAGTCTATTATTGCAGGCTCTGTGTCTGTTGGTATTGCTGGTGGCGCTGATTCTTCTTCTGTTTTACCTATAGGTGTAAGCAAGAAGCTAGCTGGCTCACTGGTTGATTTGAATAAAGCGCGTACTTTGGGCGATCGTCTAAAGATATTTTCAAAGTTACGTTTAAAAGATTTGTTACCTGTCCCACCTGCCGTGGCTGAATATTCAACAGGGTTATCGATGGGGCAAACGGCCGAGCAAATGGCCAAAACACATAATATTAGCCGTGCCGATCAAGATGCGTTAGCACATCGTTCACACACATTAGCAAGTAAAGCATGGGCAGATGGTTACTTTAAAGATGAGGTGATGACAGCACACGTACCACCTTATAAAGGCTTTTTGGAGCAAGATAATAACATTCGTCATAATTCTACATTAGAAGGTTATGCTAAATTACGCCCAGTATTTGATCGCCAAAATGGTTCAGTAACGGCAGCCAATGCAACCCCATTAACCGATGGTGCTGCAGCGGTATTAATGATGAGCGAATCAAAGGCTAAAGCTTTAGGATATGATATTTTAGGGTATGTTCGCAGCTTCGCATTTAGCGCGATTGGTGTGCATGAAGATATGCTGATGGGGCCTGCGCATTCAACACCTATTGCACTAAGACGTGCAGGGATTACTTTAGCGGATTTAGATTTGATTGAAATGCATGAAGCCTTTGCGGCGCAAACATTGGCCAACATGAAAATGTTTGAGTCAGATAAGTTTGCTAAAGAGCAACTAGGTTTAAGCAAAGCAATCGGCTCAATTGATATGGCTAAGTTTAATGTCAATGGTGGTTCATTAGCCTACGGTCACCCATTTGCTGCAACCGGTGCCCGCTTAATTACTCAAAGCTTAAATGAACTTAAACGTCGCGGTGGTGGCTTAGCGTTAACAACAGCATGTGCGGCCGGTGGATTAGGCGCAGCATTTGTTTTGGAGGCAGAATAATGACGGATTCAGTATTTAATTTTGAACTAAAAGACAATGATATCGCAGTAGTGACCATTGATGTCCCTGGCGAGAAAATGAATACATTGCGAGCGAGCTTTGTTGATGAGCTGAATGAGGTGTTACAAAAAGCAACCTCAGAGCGTGTCAAAGGCCTCGTTTTTATTAGCGGTAAAGCGGATAACTTTATTGCGGGTGCGGATATTAAAATGCTTGATTCTGCACAAACTCGCGATGATGCACTTTATTTATCAAAAACGTGCCACGATGTATTTGCACAAATGGCTGCTATGCCATTTACAACAGTTGCAGCGCTGCATGGTGCGACGTTAGGCGGTGGACTTGAGTTTGCGTTAGCGTGTGATTATCGCGTGTGTTCTGATGCAGATATTACCAAACTAGGACTACCTGAAGTACAACTTGGATTATTGCCTGGTGGTGGCGGTACACAACGTTTGCCTAAACTTGTTGGTATTCAAAAAGCACTTGAGTGGACGTTAACAGGCAAACAAGTACGCGCGAAACAAGCGCTAAAAGCGGGTTTGGTTAATCAATGTGTACCACAAAGCATTTTATTAACAGCTGCGCTTAAGCAGGCGCTTAAAGGTAAAGTGAAGTCTGTTAAGCCTAAACTTGATCGTGTTAGTCAGTTGTTAGAAGGCAACCCGTTTGGTCGTAACATTATCTTCAAAAAAGCAGCTGATAATGTGACTAAAAAGACGGGCGGTCATTATCCTGCTCCTTATGCGATTATCAAGGCGATCCGTGCAAGTGTTGAAATGGATAGCCAGCGCGCTTACCAAGTGGAAGCGGACGGCTTTGCAGACTTATGTATGAGCTCTCAGTCTAAAGCACTTCGTGGGATCTTTTTTGCCACTACAGAAATGAAAAAAGAATGGCAAGTTGAAGACAAATCTTCGATCAGCCATGTTGCAGTGTTAGGGGGCGGCTTAATGGGCGCAGGGATTGCTCATGTCAGTGCTTGTAAAGCATCTGCGCGCGTGAGAATCAAAGATGTAGCCTCAGAAGGTGTTAGTAAGGCGCTCAATTATAGCTATAAGATTTTATCTAAAAAGCAAAAGCGTCGTATTTTATCCTCGGCTGAATTACAGCTGCAAATGAACCGTATTACGGGTGTGACAGATTACAGCGGCTTTAAACATACGCAAATCGCCATTGAAGCGGTGTTTGAAGATTTATCACTTAAACAATCGATGGTCGCTGACATTGAAGCCAATACCAATGAACAGACGATTTTTGCGAGTAACACCTCGTCATTGCCTATTCATCAAATTGCTGAAAAAGCGGCCCGACCAGAAAATGTAATCGGGCTACACTATTTTTCTCCTGTTGAGAAAATGCCTTTAGTTGAGGTGATCCCTCACGCAGGCACTAGTGAGCAAGTGATTGCTAAAGTTGTCAGCTTTGCACGTAAACAGGGAAAAACCCCAATCGTTGTTAAAGATAAAGCGGGTTTTTATGTTAACCGTATTTTGGCGCCTTACGTTAATGAAGCGGCGAACTTACTGTTAGCCGGTGAGCCAATCGAAAAGATTGACCAAGCATTGGTTGAGTTTGGTTTCCCAGTTGGTCCATTAACGCTTCTTGATGAAGTGGGAATTGATATTGGATCAAAAATAGCGCCTATTTTAGAAAATGAACTCGGAGAGCGATTTAAAGCGCCAGATGCATTTAATAAGTTAATTGCAGCAAAACGCTTAGGACGTAAAACAGGGAAAGGTTTCTACTTATACGGCGCAAAAGATAAAAAAGTGGATGAGTCGATTTATGACTTATTAGGTATTTCAGTTTCACCGAAACTGAACAAAGAAGAAATCGCCGAGCGATGTGTAAGCCAAATGCTTAATGAAGCCGCTCGCTGCTTAGATGAAGGCATTATCGCCAGTGCACGAGATGGTGATATCGGCGCTATTTTTGGTATTGGTTTCCCGCCATTTTTAGGTGGACCTTTCAGTTATATGGATAAATTAGGTGCCGCGCAGTTAGCGTCACGTTTGGCTACTTTCGCTGAAAAAAATACTGCCTTTACGCCAGCCGAGGCGTTAGTGACAATGGCTGAAAATAAAACGGTTTATTATTAATTAGTTATAGATAAATCTTATTGAAATAATAGCATTAGGCTAAAAAATATACGGAAGTGTATTTTTTAGCCTTTTTTGTTTATAATACGCCGCCCCTTTTTGGGGCGTTGTGTATTATAAACAATATGAAGTAGGGCTGTATGGTAATTGTGTTAAGTGGGTTATGTGCGTTGTGGCTGTATATTTTGGCCGTCAAAAAAGGCATGCCAGCTAAAAGATGGTGCCTGTTAGGAGGCTTATGCGGGCCCATGGCATGGTGTTTGTTTAATGTGCATTATCGCCGGGCATGGTTACGTCAATTGGGCGATAACCGCAGTTTATTACGCGCTTAATAGCAAACCGTTTAGCTTTTTACTAAAGTCAGTTTGTTGGTTTGTCGCCCTTGCTGTTTCGCTAAAAACTCTTCAAAGTGCTCTGCTGAAAGCGGTTTTGAATAGTAGTAACCTTGGATGGTTTCACAATTAAGCTCGCTGAGAATATCGACTTGCTCTGCATATTCAACGCCTTCAGCGACGACAGATAAATCTAAGTTATGGGCGATAGTCACAATTGAGTCGACCATGTTACGTCCGCGTTCTGTAGCCATATCATCAACAAATGCTTTATCAACTTTTAAGGTATTGAGCGGAAATTGTTTTAAATAGGCTAATGATGAATAACCCGTCCCGAAATCATCAATGGCTAAATGTATCCCGCGCGCACTCAGCGATTTCATGATCGCAATGGCTTCTTTAGGATCATCCATGACGGTGCCTTCTGTGATTTCAAGCTCTAGGAAATAAGACGGGAGCGCATGTTTTTGTAAAATTGCATCAATCCGCGCGGTGAGATCTGGCAAAGCGAACTGCTTGGCTGATAAATTAACGGCGACGCGACCACTAAATAAACCTTGGTTGAGCCAACGTTTCACATCGGCACACGCTTTATCTAACACGACTTCACCAATTTCGATAATTTGCCCGGTTTCTTCAGCGATAGGAATAAATTGCGCAGGGCTGATGAGCCCTTTGTTTGGTGTGATAAAGCGCACTAAAGCTTCCATTCCGACGAGTTCGCCAGTTTCGGTATTCATTTTAGGCTGATAAAAGACACAGAAGTGATCTTCTTTTAAGCCAAATCTCATTAAGTTTTCTATTTGTAGGCGCTTAACGGCTTGGCGATTCATGGTGTCGTTGAAGAATAAATAACGGTTACCTTGTTGCTTGGCGTGATACATCGCGGTATCTGCATTTTTGAGCAAAATTTCAGGTGTATTGCCATCTTCAGGAAACAACACCACCCCAACACTGGAGGTAATCACTAGTTCATGACCAGACATATGAAAAGGGTTAGTGATTTCTTGTAAGAACTCTTTGGCAGTGGTGGTGATTTTATGAATATCATTAGTGCCCACCATCACGAGAGCGAACTCATCGCCGCCCAAACGATAAAAGCTATCTTGCTGGCGGGTTAATTTGGTTAAGCGATTGGCTAAGCGACACAGCAACATATCCCCTAACTGATGACCCAGAGAGTCGTTAATTTTTTTGAAGTTATCTAAATCGAAGACAAGAAGTGCATGATGCGATTTTTGTGTTGCGAGTTTTTTAAGGTTAGTGAAAAACTGATTTCGATTGGGCAGTCCGGTCAGACGATCGCGATTTGAGAGGCGTTGTAATTCAGATTCAGCTTGCTTGCGCTCACTAATATCAGAATATAACACGACAAAATGTGTGACTTGACCATTATTATTTTTCACTACGTCTATCGATAAATCGATTGGCATCAATTCATTTTTTGCATCGGGCAATTTGAGTTCTTCTTGCCAATGCCCTTTTTCAATTAATAGGGTTTTGAGCTTTTCAACATAGGCAGGTTTGTAGCCATGCAAACTAAAAGGGGTGTTGATATAGAGCTCTCTTTTTTTACCAAAAAAAGTAACAAAGCTTGGGTTTACATCAATCACTTTGAAATTGCGATCGCAAATCGCAATAGCATCACTTAAATTTTCCACACATTTTGCGAATAAATTGAGGCGCTCTTCTGTGGTTTTTATGCGGCTGATATCTTTGACTGTGCCTGTCATACGAGTCGGTTTCAAATTCGAATCTGTTTCGATGACTTTGCCTCGGTCAAGCACCCATCGCCAACGACCTAAGTTGTCTTTTGTGCGATAGCTTGCTTCGAAAAACGCGGTGTGCCCAGAGAAGTGTTGTTTGAGTAATAGTTCAACCCGAGGTAAATCACTGGGGTGGATGTTTTTACGGTTAGGGGGGGTGGTGGCGTTTTTATCTTGTTCAATAAATTGGCCGTCATTCATGCGGGTTAATTCGCCACTGACAATATTCCAATCCCATAACGTGTCACCACTGCCTAAAAAGCTACTTTTTAATCTGTCTTCAGAGATCCGTAATTTACGTTGAGAGCGTATTAACTTAAAAATAACAAACAGTGATAAAGGTAGGAGTAATGAAATTAATGATAAAGGTAAAAAATAGCTCGATTCACTAAATAGCACTTCATGGGCAATGACACATGAAGAGGTGAAAAAACTTAGAATTCCAGAGGCTATAACAACAGCTTTTTTTGTATTTGACTGCATACTACTTTACAAAATGTTAACTTCAGCCCGATTACACTAATGCAAATGAGATTAGCTGTCAAAGAGACTTTGACAGCTTTGTAGTGGTTTGAGTAACTTTTTCATTTTGTGCTGATAATAGCACCGTTTTTACGCTATTTTCGCTAAATAATTGCTGGCAAAAGTCAGCCAACGTACTTTGAGTCAAATGACTTAGGCTAGTTTGTAATCTGGCTTGCATGTTAAATTTGAAATCTTGATTGTTCAAACTAAGCCAATACCGCTGAGAGCGCACCCGCAAATTTTTATCTTTTTCCATTATTTGGGTCATTAATCCCATTTTTATTTGATGCCAATCTTGCTCTGAAAGAGATTGAATTCGTTTATAGTATTGCTGAGTAAACTGATCATGGTGAGCGAGCAGGTCATCACTGGGATTTGTTGGTGATTGAACATACAGGGCGATGCCAGCGCGGCTATTAAGTGGTGCGTACCCAGTGCCAACTAAATAACCCAATTGTTTATCTGTTCGCATATACTGAAAATAGTCCTGACTAATAATGTGATTTAGACACATTAAAGAGACTTTTTCGTCGACAGACTCTGTCTGGGCTTGGAAATAGACCACTAAAGCATGATCGGCATGGTGTAGTATCTGATGTTTAACTTGCGCTTGCGTCACCGTCACCAATGGGCGGGTTAAATCAGGCATGGTGTCACTGGACTGTGTTCGGGTTTTTAGTACAGATACAAACTGCTGGGCATCTTCACGTTGCCAGTTACCATGTAGGAGTGCTTGAAGGTGGATTTTACTTAATAGCTCCTGACAGAAATATTCAAACTGGGCAAAACTACAAGTAGCGAGTGCCTCGGCTAGTGCTTCAGGCGTCGGGTTCCACGGTAAAAGCGTCGAGCTTAGCTGACTAAATAATTGGCTTACGGGTTTATTGTGGTTGCCACTGAGCCAATGGCGGCACAATTGCTTTTTATATTCAGCAAACCGCAGAGGGCTAAACTCACATTGATATAAGTGGGCAAGTAGCTTATCCACTAAATCACACTGATTGGCCGAAAGTCCTGAAGTGTGCAGGGTCAGCCCACCTTGATGTGTGGTTAATTGGTAGCTTAGACCGGCAAGCTCTGCAGGATAAAACTCCTCGGCAACCTTATCCATGAATAAATCAGCCAACAGGCGAGTCATCGCCATATGATGAATATCTTTAACTGCTAATTCAGAATCGATGGCTAAATAAAAGTGTCCTTTTGCGACTCGATAGGTGTGATCTTGTTTAAACCAAAAATCAAAGCCAACTTCATCATGGATCTTAATCGGTAATGCAGGGCTTGGCTCTAAATCGTGTAATGTTGCCGCTTTGGATAAATATGGATTAATGGCAGGTAATGCCATGTCAGGGTGAGGATGAGTAATCGTACTGAGCTGCTTGAGCCAAGTCGCATCTAAGTCTTCAATCGCATAAGGTGTATGGTACCAAGCCGTGGTTTGATTGGTGCTAACACTTGGGTCAATTAACACAACACGCATATTGTGCGGTTCAAGCCAGCCAAGTAGGCATTGCCAGTGATCGCTGTTGAAGCCATCCATCAGAAAATCACCACTGATATATTCAATTTCTGGATAATGGTGCATATTTGCACTGAGGCCACTAATCCAGTCAAGTAATCGAGACTTCTCTTGATTATCAAATGCGATGTCGAGCAGTGTTTTTTTGTCTTGATATAAACGAGAAAAATCGGTCGCGGGATCGTGTAACAATTGCAAAAAAGCAAACACACTCTCAACGATATCTAAATAATGATTCGCCCCTTCATCGGTGAGGTTAATGCTAAAGTTAAAGTCTTTAAAATTACTGCCATTAATTCCTCCTCCAGCCGAAAGCCCGTTAATCCAGCCGCGTTGTTTAAGTACGCTGTATAACGACCCTTTGCCTTCGTAGCCGAGGATATGCGCTAAAAAACTCACGGATTTATGTCGGTAAAACTCATCGATATTGGGCATCGCAAAACTAATAATCAGCTTTTGCATGTGTTTATGAGGCTCAATAACAATAAATTTGCCTAAATGTTGTGGTAAATAGAGCGGCGCTTCTATTACGGGCTTAGCGTTATCTGCAGGTGAGATTTCGGCAAATAAATTACGGACCCACACCACTTGTTCCGCGACATCGATAGGGCTGCAAATAGCCAGCGTCATATATCCGGCACGATAATGTTGTTCAAAAAAATCTCGGATTTCATGACAAATTGACGTGTCGGTATCATTCAATGTTTCTTTATTTCCGACAGAAAATTTGGCAAAAGGATGAGCTGGGTTCGCTGTTTCTTTATGAACTTGATAAATGCGCCGACTATCGTCTTTAAGTTTTAATTTAAATTCGGCGTCAATGGCGCTGCGCTCTTTAGTGGTGGCTTGTTCTGTAATGAGTGGGGCGATAAAAAAGCGACTAAAAATCTCAAGGGCCTGATAAAAAAAGGGGTTGTCGATTTCGAAAAAATAGCTTGAGTGTTCAGTGCCCGTCCAGGCATTACAACTTCCACCATGTTGGCTGGTAAATTGTGAGAGGATGCCGGGTTCTGGGTGGCGATCAGTGCCTAAAAAAAGCATGTGTTCAAGAAAGTGAGCGAGGCCTTGGCGATGGTCAGGATCATCAAAGTGGCCAGCATTCACCGTTAGTGAAGCTGCGGCTTTTTCGCTGTGCATATCTTGGATCAGCAACACTTTTAGACCATTGTCCAGTGTTAGTGGGTGGTAAGTTCTGTTATCATTGCGACTGATATTCAAATGCTGCTCCTAGTGATGACCCATCTAATGTGAGGCAATGTTTAGGTTCAGGAAAGAAGACAACTTAAATCAAAAACAAGCTTGCCTGAATGTCGAAATTAAAAAGTGAATATAAATATAGCCGAGTTGTACTGATAATAGCTATAGTGTTCCCAAAATCTTTTTGTTCTTAAATGGTTAAGACTGCAATGTATAAAATTTTTATTATGCGTCATGGTGAAGCTGAAGCGATGAAAGCGGATGATTTTAATCGTAGCTTAACTGAAAGCGGATTCGATGAAGCCGATGAGATGGCGGTCAACTTAAGTTTATGGACTCCCTCTATCGACGCATTAGTAGTCAGCCCATATCTTCGCGCCCAGCAGACGGCTGAGCAAATTAAGCGTCGACACACAGAGATCAAATTCGAAGAAACCAGTGCTGATTTTACCCCTGAGTCATGCGCGCAATTCGCTGCAGACTATCTACTGGCATTAGTGCAGATGCACCCTGAATGCAAAACCTGGTTAGTCGTCTCGCATATGCCTCTAGTGAGTTATTTAGTTGATCAGCTATGCAGTGGCAAAATGCCAATTTTTAATACGGCTGCGATTGCAGAAATCCATTTAGATGAAAGCCGATTATCAGGTTCTTTAGTGGGGATCAACTCACCAAAAACCAGGCAATCATAACGTTCTTATTGTCGTCTCATCTGGCACTAGGCTTGTACGATTGTTTACAATTTTTGCTTTAAAATCGTTGATATTCATACCAAATTACTATTTTATATCCCTTGAAAGTATTCAAACGAAAAAAGTCATTTTTAAGGGACAATAATGAAAAAAAATATGCTCAGCGCCATCGCGGTGGCTGTTTCTCTTGCATTAGTAGGTTGTAACTCAACCACTACACCTTCAAACCCAACTTCTCAAACTGCGGGCGTTGCGATTCCAACAGTCGATATCAATTATGAAAGCTTCAAATTAGATAATGGCTTAACTGTGGTTGTGCATACAGATAAAAAGGCGCCCATTGTCGCAGTTAATGTTTGGTATAAAGTGGGTTCAAAGCATGAAAAACTTGGTAAAACAGGGTTTGCTCATTTATTTGAACACTTAATGTTCAACGGTAGTGAAAACTATGATGATGAATATTTTGGCCCATTTGAACGTGCTGGAGCGACTGAGCAAAACGGTACGACAAACAGCGATCGTACTAATTATTTCCAAAATGTTCCGACCTCAGCGTTAGATATGGCTTTATGGATGGAATCAGACCGTATGGGTCACCTATTGGGGGCCATCACGCAAGAAAAACTTGATGAGCAACGAGGTGTTGTACAAAACGAGAAGCGTCAAGGTGAGTCACAGCCTTACGGCAAAATGTGGGGAGCGGTCTCGGAAAATACCTTCCCACAAGGGCACCCTTACTCTTGGTCAGTGATTGGGTCGATGGAAGATCTCAATGCCGCCTCATTAGATGATGTTCACCAGTGGTTTAAAGATTATTACGGTCCAAATAACGCAGTGCTTGTTATGGCGGGCGATATTGACCTAGAAACAGCGAAAGCCAAAGCCAATCAATATTTTGCTGACATCAAACCAGGTAAACCAGTTGCTCAAACTGATACGTGGATAGCCAAACGCACTGGCACTAAGCGTATGTCGATGCAAGACCGTGTGCCTAATCCGCGTTTAGTGAAAGTGTGGAATACCGCAGAGCTAGGCTCAAAAGACGGTGAATACCTGTCGTTATTTGCCGATGTGTTAGCGGGTGGGAAAAACAGCCGTCTTTATCAACGTCTTGTTTATCAAGAGCAAAAAGCATCAAGTGTATTCGCATTTAATTATGCTCGTGTGATGGCTGGCCAAATTTTAATTGGTGCCGATGCACTTAATGGTCAAGATATGGCTGAGATTGAAGCCATTATTGATGAAGAACTTGCGCGTTTAATTGCCGATGGCCCAACGATTGAAGAGCTAAACCGCATTAAATTTTCAAACGCAGCTAGCTGGGTTAAAAGTGTTGAAGGAGTCGGTGGCTTTGGTGGTAAATCAGACGTATTAGCGTCAGGTATGGTGTATCACAACGATCCGGTTTTTTATAAAAAGCAGCAAAGTATTCAAAACGCTGCGCGTCCTGAAGATGTCAAAGCAGCGGGCGAGCGTTGGTTAACCGACGGCGATTTTGTACTGACGATTACACCATTTGAAACGCTAAGCCACAGTGACGTGAGCGCAGATCGTTCAGCAGTACCAGAAGTAACCACGTTACCGAAACTTGTATTACCTGAAGTTGAAAAAGCGACGCTCAATAATGGCCTTGAAGTCATTTTAGCGCGTCGTACAGACACACCAACGGTTAATATGCAATTGAGCTTTGATGCGGGTTACACTGCGACTCCTGGTGATAAAGCCGGTCTGGCCGATTTTGCGATGGGCATGCTAAAAGAGGGCACAACTTCGTTGTCTAGTTTAGAACTTGCGGCAGAACTAGAAACGATAGGTGCAGGTATTTTTGCTGGCGCAAGTTTAGACAGCTCAAACCTAAGCTTGTCGGCGATGAAAGTGAATTGGCAGCGCAGTGCTGAACTGTTCTCTGATGTATTGCTCAACCCTGCATTTAACGAGAGCGATATTGAGCGCGTGCGCAGCCTTGCACTCGATGGCATTAACAAAGAAAAAGCCCGTCCTATGAGCAATGCACTGCGCATTTTACCACCGCTGTTATACGGTGATAATCATGCTTATAGCCAACCACTAACGGGTTCGGGTACAGAGCAAACCGTTAAGAGCTTCACCCGTGAAGATTTAGTTGCGCATACTGCTCAGTGGTTACGCCCAGATAATGCACGTTTAGTGGTTGTAGGTGATATCACTATGGCTGAGCTGACAAGTACCTTAAACACGTCGTTGAGTGGATGGAAAACGCCCAAATCAATGAAGCCTAAAAAGCAGTTAGCAAAAGTGGCTTTACCAAGTAAACCGCGAGTGTTTGTGCTTGATAAACCTGACTCGCCTCAATCATTGATTGTTGCAGGATTACTTGGTCCTGATCGCAGTGAATTAAGTGCAGACCAAGATATTACGCTTAATTTAATGAATACCATTATTGGTGGTAGCTTTACCTCACGTTTGAATATGAATTTACGTGAAGACAAAGGCTGGTCATATGGTGCGCGTTCAGCGATGTTCAACAATGAAGGTCAATCACCATTCTTTGTTTATGCTCCAGTGCAAACAGATAAAACCAAAGAGTCAATTGCTGAAATCTTAAAAGAGCTTAATGGCTATACTGGCAATGACGCTGCTAAGCCTGAAGAGTTAGCAAAAGTAGTGAGCAATAAAGTAGCCAAAATCCCTGGCAGCTATGAGAAAAAATGGTCATTGTTAAGTGCATTATCAGATGCATATGACAAAGGGCGAGATGAAAAGTACCTTGAGCAATATGCAAGCAAAGTGCAAGCAATTGAGTTAGCGCGTGTGCAGCAACAAGCCAAAGACTTAATTAATGATGAGCAACTAACGTGGGTGATAGTGGGTGATGTTGCGAAAATCAAAGCGCAAATAGAGTCACTTAACTTAGGTGAAATTACTTACCTAGACGCAAAATAAGCATTTAAAATGTAAAAAACCACCTCGTTCGTAGGTGGTTTTTTTTGCTTATTTAATGCGGATGATGATAGTCAGCTCTTTTAATCCCCAAGTTCTGATCTCCAAAACTCTTAATACTTAGGATCGTGGGGAAGGTGTAAATCCACTAAAATCAAAATGGCACTTTTGCCTCCCCATTCTAGAGGAGCCTGATGCATCGCAATGACATCAGGGTGTTGCACTAAATAATGTGGGATCTTATTTTTTAGAACGCGCTCACCAATACCATGCATAATACTGGCGCATTGCACATGCTGTTTTTTACAGGCATTGATTAACGCAATTAATTCTGCCTTGCTGTCTTCTTTATTTAAACCATGTAAATCTAAAATTAGCTCAGGGGTATATTCACCACGGCGTAACTGTTTGGCTAAAAAGCTATTGTGACCGGCTTTGACGTAAGACAGCACTTTTTGGCCGTCGATATCGGGCTCGTATTCATCAGAGAAGAAAAATTCAGCTTGTTCAAGCTTGGTTTGCTCTGAGTGACGAGTGATCGCCTTTTTTTTCTGCGGGCGCGAGAAATGCGCTTTGTCTTGGACAAAGGCACGAGTTTGGCCTAATTCTTGGCGAAAGAGCGCCAAATCATCATCGTTAAGTGGGGTGGGTTTTTTCATAGCGCGCAGTGTAAACAAAAAAAATTAAAAAATCGAGGTGAATGAGTACCTAGGGATTGCTTTTTGACGCTACAATAGGCCCCTAATTCATAGCTATTTTAAGTGTATTGACCATGACAGAACAATTTATTGCCGCCCATCAATTTGAAGAAGCGATCAGCGACCTTGAAACCATCAATGACTGGTTACGTTGGAGTGCGAGTCAGTTCTCTGCTGCAGGGTTGTTTTTTGGTCATGGTACCGACAACGCGTGGGATGAAGCCGTTAGCTTAATTTTACCGACCTTATCATTGCCAATTGATACACCAAAAGAGTTAGTGCTTACTCGCTTAACTCGCTCAGAAAAAATGATGTTAGCCGAAGTCATTGCTGAGCGTGTTAACAACCGCACACC